>JANXTA010000016.1 GCA_025356395.1 Betaproteobacteria bacterium | reverse complement strand
TTCGAGGCGTTGCGCGATCTCGTAGAGGGACTGCTGCTTGACGAGATTGGCGCGCAGCCGCGACAGGTCGCCTTCGTCGATGCGCAGGAACTTGTCGAACAACAGCGACGCGATGACACAGTTGAGGACGCTGTCGCCGAGGAACTCGAGGCGTTCGTTGTGGGCGACGCTGTGGCTACGGTGCGTCAGAGCCTGCTGGAGCAGGTCCTTCGACAGGAATTCGTGGCCGAGGGCGATTTGTAGGGCTTGGACATCCATCCAGGTTCCGTGTCGGCGATGACGGTCAGAGCGACTTGCTGTTTCCGGCGTAGTCGATCGTCAGGCTGACAGGCCCGAACAACGGGATCTTCTTCGTGTAGGCGAAGGAGATGACGATGTCGTCGTCGACCTTGGCGAAATCGAGGTCCTTGCCGGTGAACTGCACGATGTCGTCGATGGCCGCCGACCGGTCGAAGGCCTTCTGCATTTCGGGAATCGTGTTGGCCGAAGCCTTCGCTTTCTTGATCGCCGACGCAATGGCGCGGTACTCGACGAATGTCGGTATCACCCGCAACCCGACGATGGTCAGGAAGCCGATCACGACGACGAGAAACATCAGACCGACGATGCTGATGCCGCGCTGACGGGACGAAGCGTTGAAGGGTGCTGTACGGGGGGAGTTGGACACCGGGGCTTTCCTCTAACGGAACGAGCCAATACGGCCCATGTTACCGAAGTTCATCCAGATGAAGAACGCGCGTCCAACAATATTCTGGTCGGGGACGAAGCCCCAGTAACGGCTGTCGGCGCTGTTGTCGCGGTTGTCGCCCATCATGAAATACTGACCTTCGGGCACCTTGCAGGTTACGGATGTGTTGCCGTCTGAATAAACGCAATTGTCGCGAAATGGGAACCGATCGGGCGAAATTACGCCGGAGCGGTCGTCGTCAATCAGGATCTTGTGATCGGCTACGCCATCGCCCCGCGGCAGTTTTTCGGTGAACTGTTTCGAATAGGCTACGCGATCCGGATCGAAATAGTCCGGCGCCGCCACGGTTTCCACTGGCTGCCCGTTCACCGTCAGGCGCTTGGCCCGGAAGGTGACCGTGTCGCCCGGCAGACCGATGACGCGCTTCACGTAGTCGACCGCCGGGTCGACCGGATAGCGGAACACCATCACGTCGCCGCGCTGCGGATCGCCAACGTCGATCACCTTCTTGTTGATGATCGGCAGCCGAATGCCGTACGAGAATTTGTTCACCAGGATCAGGTCGCCGACCAACAACGTCGGGATCATCGAACCGGACGGGATGCGGAACGGCTCGAACAGGAACGATCGGAGCACGAACACGACCAGGATGACCGGGAAGAAGCCGGCCGGGAATTCGATCCAGCCCGGTTGACGCAGCAGTCGCTCCTGCAGCCGATGACGTTCCTCGAGCACCGCGGATTCGTCGACGGCCGTCCGCGTCTTGACCTCGCGGTCGAACTGGTCGAGAGCGAGCGTGGCCTTCTTCGTGCGCCCCGGCTTGAACACCAGGCGATCCGCGAACCAGACGATGCCCGTCACCACCATTAACCAGAACAGGATCAACGCAAAGTTGAAACTCATTTGTCCTCCACCTGCAGGATGGCGAGAAAGGCCTCCTGCGGAATCTCGACCGACCCGACCTGCTTCATGCGCTTCTTGCCTGCCTTCTGCTTGTCGAGCAATTTTCTCTTGCGCGAGATATCGCCGCCGTAGCACTTGGCGATGACGTTCTTGCGCAGCGCTTTCACGTTCTCGCGCGCGATGATGTTGGCGCCGATGGCGGCCTGGATCGCAACGTCGAACATCTGCCGCGGGATCAGCTCGCGCATCTTGGCTGCAACCTCGCGACCGCGATGCTGGCTGTTGGCGCGATGCACGATCACCGCGAGCGCATCCACCTTCTCGGCGTTGATCATCATGTCGACCTTGACGACATCGGCCGCGCGGTACTCCTTGAACTCGTAGTCCATCGACGCGTAGCCACGCGACACCGACTTGAGCTTGTCGAAAAAGTCGAGAACGATCTCGGCCAGCGGGATCTCGTAGGTCAGCATCACCTGGCGGCCGTGATAGTCCATGCCGAGCTGCAGGCCGCGCTTCTGGATCGCGAGCGTGATCACCGAGCCCACATAGTCCTGCGGCATGTACAGCTTGACCGTCACGATCGGCTCGCGGATCTCCTCGATGCGGCCGGGGTCCGGCATCTTCGAGGGATTCTCGACGGTCATGACAGTGCCGTCGCGCAGCAGCACTTCGTACACGACCGACGGTGCGGTCGTGATCAGGTCCATGTCGTACTCGCGTTCCAGCCGCTCCTGCACGATTTCCATGTGCAGCAAACCGAGGAAGCCGCACCGGAAGCCGAAGCCGAGCGCCTGCGAGACTTCGGGCTCGTATTGCAGCGAGGCGTCGTTGAGCTTCAGCTTCTCGAGCGCATCGCGCAACGCGTCGTACTGGTTCGCCTCGATCGGGAACAGGCCGGCGAACACCTGTGGCTGCGCTTCCTTGAAACCGGGCAGCGCGGCCTTCGCGGGCCGGTTCAGCAGCGTGACCGTGTCGCCGACCTTCGCCGCCTTCAGTTCCTTGATGCCGGCGATGATGAAGCCCACCTGCCCCGCCGAGAGGACCTCGCGCGCGCGCGACTTCGGCGTGAAGACGCCGACCTGCTCGACGAGATGCTGCGAGCCGTTGGCCATCAACAGGATCTTGTCCTTGCTCTTGAGCGATCCGTTGAACACGCGGACCAGCATGATCACGCCGACGTAGTTGTCGAACCACGAGTCGATGATTAGTGCCTGCAGCGGCTCGTCGACAGAGCCGGTCGGCGCCGGAATCCGCGTGATCAGTGCCTCGATGATCTCGGGCACGCCCTCGCCCGTCTTGGCGCTCGCGCGGATCGCGTCGTGCGCGTCAATGCCGATGACGTCCTCGATCTCGGCGATGGCGTTGTCGGGATCGGCCGACGGCAGATCGATCTTGTTGAGGACCGGCACCACCTCGACGCCGAGCTCGATCGCCGTGTAGCAGTTGGCCACCGTCTGCGCTTCGACGCCCTGGCTCGCGTCCACGACCAGCAACGCGCCCTCGCAGGCCGACAGCGAACGACTGACCTCGTAGGCGAAGTCGACGTGGCCGGGTGTGTCGATCAGGTTGAGGTGATACAGCTCGCCGTTCTGTGCGCGATATTCGAGTGCAGCGGTCTGCGCCTTGATCGTGATGCCGCGCTCGCGCTCGAGGTCCATCGAATCGAGCACCTGCGCCTCCATCTCGCGATCCGAAAGGCCACCGCAGAGCTGGATGATGCGATCGGCCAGCGTCGATTTACCGTGATCGATGTGGGCGATGATCGAGAAATTACGGATGTGCTGCATCGTGCGGCTGGGAGAGCGGGCGGCGGCGGGCGACGAATGCAGCAGTGCACTCGAAATCACGACTGGAGAAGGGGCGGACGACGCGGGGAGGTCCACGGAATTGCCGAGAGCCCGCTTGCAGGCGACCGATCGGTCGGCTGCGGGAGGACGCTGCTTCAGGCAAGCCAACGAGTTTACCCGAAGCGACCGTTTCTCCGCAGCCCGCGCATCCGGCGACCGCAGCCGGCGGTCACTGGGGCGGAATCGGCCGGATCGACAGGTAGAAGACGTTGTCCTGGCGCCGGATCAGGACGAACGACTGCTTCTTCGGATCGAGCTTGCCGACCTGCTCGTTGAACTGCTTCGCACTGGTCGCATCGACGTTGTTGAGGCTCAGGACGATGTCCTCGCGACGCAGGCCCGCGTTGAGGGCCGGACCATCGACGCTCTCGACCAGCACACCCGCCTGCAGGGCGAGCTGCTTCTTCCGCTCCTCGGGCAGGTCGACGACCGACAGGCCGAAACCGTTCGCCGTTGAAGGCTTGGGCGGCTCTGGGACTTTGTCGGCCTTCTTCGCATTGTCTCCCTCCAGCTCCGCGACGACGATCGGGATCTCCTTGGTCGCGCCCTTACGCAGCACGATGAGGACCGACTTGGTGCCGGGTTTGGTGTCGCCCACCGCACGCGGCAGGTCGACCGACTTCTCGATCGCCTTGCCGTCGAACTTGACGATGATGTCGCCGCCGAGGACACCGGCCTTGTCGGCCGGTGAACCCGGCTCGACGCGCGAGACGGCGGCACCCTGCGCCTTGATGCCCATGGCCTCGGCGACTTCCTTGCTCACCTCGCGAATCTCGACGCCGAGGCGACCGCGGCGCACGCGCCCGCCGTTCTTCAACTGTTCGACGACGCGCATCGCATCGTCGACCGGGATCGCGAACGAGATGCCGATGCTGCCACCCGTCCCCGACAGGATCTGCGAGTTGATGCCGATGACTTCACCGCGCGTGTTGATCAGCGGACCACCCGAGTTGCCCGGATTGACGGCGACGTCGGTCTGGATGAACGGCAACAGCTCGCCGGTATCGCGACTCTTGGCGCTGACGATGCCCGCGGTCACGGTGTTCTCGAGGCCGAAGGGCGAACCGATCGCGAGGACCCACTGGCCGACGCGAATCGCTTTCGAGTCGCCGATCGCCATGCGCGGCAGGCCGGTGGCCTCGATCTTCACCAGCGCGACGTCGGTGCGCTTGTCCGCACCGATCAGCTTGCCCTTGAACTCGCGCTTGTCGGTCAGCGTCACGTAGATCGTCGTCGCGTTCTCGACGACGTGCGCGTTGGTCATGACATAGCCGTCGGCCGACAGGATGAAGCCCGAACCGACGCCACGCTGCACCTCCTCGTTGCCCGGCCGATTGCGTCGCGGGTTGGGGGCGCGCTCGGGGGCAGGCGTCTGTGGCACCGGCACGCCGAAGAACTTGCGGAACATCTCCTGCAGCTCGTCGTCGTCCGAAGATTCGTTACCCGACGCCCGCTGCTTCTCGGTCGTCCGGATGTTGACGACCGAAGGGCCGACCCTCTCGACCAGGTCGGCGAAGTCGGGCAGGTCGCGCACCTGCGCGTACGAGGGGACAGATGCGACGGCCATCAGCGCGAAGACGGCGCCGAGGAGCGAAGCCATCAGGAAACGAGGCATGTGGACTTCCAGGGAATGAGCCCGTCGGCGGGCGCCCGACGGGAAACGCATGATGCCAGCAGTCGTCACGCAGCGCGTCGCAGTGGCGCGCCCTGCGAC
>JANXTA010000006.1 GCA_025356395.1 Betaproteobacteria bacterium | reverse complement strand
CGCGCGGCGTTCAACGTCAACGCGCTCGCGCAGGCAGCCGCGGTCGCGGCGCTTGCCGACCAGGCCTTCCTCGACGCGATGCTCGCCGCGGTGCTCGCCGTCGACGAAGACGAACCCGCCTCGCTGGTCTACGTCGCCAATCCGAGCAACCCGACCGGCACCTTCCTGACGCCAGCCGAGATCGAAGCGTTCCTCGCCAAGGTCCCGGCCGAAACCGTCGTCGTGCTCGACGAGGCCTATACCGAGTACCTCGATCCGCAGCAGCGCTTCGACTCCGTGCGGTGGGTGAAGCGCTTTCCCAATCTGCTGGTCTCGCGCACCTTCAGCAAGGCCTACGGACTCGCGGGCCTGCGCATCGGCTACGGCATCGCTCAACCCGCGCTGACCAACCTGATGAACCGCGTGCGCGCAGCCTTCAATGTCAACGCGCTCGCGCAGGCCGCAGCCGTCGCCGCGCTCGCCGACCAGGCCTTCCTCGACGCGAGCTTCGAAGTCAATCGTGCGGGCTACCGGCAACTCACCGCGGTGTTCGATGCGGCGGGCATCGTCTACATCCCGTCGTCGGGCAACTTCATCCTGTTCAAGGCCGGCGATGCGGCGGACGCGGGCGCGAAGGCCAATGTCGCGTTGCTCAGGAGCGGCGTGATCGTGCGGCCGGTCGCCAATTACGGCCTGCCACAGTGGCTGCGCGTATCGATCGGCACGAAGCCCGAGAACGACGTCTTCCTCGCAGCCCTGCCGGCCGCGCTGCAGGCGACGAGGTGATCGCCGTCCGCTTCGTTGTCCGCTTCGTTGTCCGCTTCGTTGTCCGCTTCGTTGTCCATTTCGCCCGAGGTTGACGCGATGCTGTTCGCGCGCGTGACCCTCGTCGGCTGCGGCCTGATCGGCGGCTCGTTCGCGATGGCGTTGCGCGCCGCCGGTGAGGTCGGCGAGATCGTGGGGTTCGACCGGAATCCCGTCGTCGCAGCGCGGGCCGTCGATCTCGGCATCGCCGACCGCTGCGAGGCGCGCCTCGAAGATGCCGTGATCGACGCCGATCTCGTGCTGCTGGCCGTTCCGGTCGCGCGCACGGCCGAAGTCCTCGCGGCGATCGCCCCACGTCTTCGCGCCGATGCGATCGTGACCGACGTCGGCAGCACCAAGCAGTCCGTGATCGCTGTCGCGCGTACGGCGCTCGGCGCCGCCATCGCGCGTTTCGTGCCGGGCCACCCGATCGCGGGGCGTGAGATCCACGGACCCGGCGCGGCGCTGGTCGACCTGTTCCGCGGCAGGCGCGTGCTGCTGACGCCGCTGCCGGAGAACGACGAAGACGTCGTTGTGCGCGTCGAGGCGGCATGGATCGCGTGCGGCGCGCGGGTCGACCGCATCGACGCCGCAGCTCACGATGCCGTGCTCTCGGCGGTCAGCCATCTGCCGCACCTGCTGGCCTACGCCCTCGTCGCGCAGATCGCCGAGGCGCCCGATGCCGACCTCAAGTTCTCGTTGTCCGGCGGCGGTTTCAGGGACTTCACGCGGATCGCGGCCAGCAGCCCCGAGATGTGGCGCGACGTGGCGATCGCCAATCGCGACGCGCTGCTGAAGGACCTCGATGCCTATCGTTCCCGCCTGGACGTGCTGCGGCAGTGGGTGGCCGATCGCGACGCGGAATCGCTGGAAGCGATGTTCGTGTGTGCCAGCACGGCGCGCACCCGTCTCGCCGATCCGCGCTGACGATGGTCTCCGAGTTCGTCGCCGAAGCCGTCGACGAGCCGTCCGCGGAGCCACGTCGCCTGCCGCGCGACACGCTGAGCGCCTATCCGCGTGCCCTGGTCGAGTCGTCGCTGGAGCAGGTCCTCGCCGGCGACGTGTTCCGCCGTTCGGATCGCCACCGTCGCTTGATGCGCTACATCGTTCGGGCAGCGCTGGATGGCAACGGCGACCGTCTCAAGGAGGTGCTGCTGGGCATCGAACTCTTCGATCGCGCGCTCGATGTCTACGACACGCGCAGCGATCCCATCGTGCGCGTCGAAGTGGGACGCCTTCGCGGCAAGCTGGCGCGCTACTACGAGGGCGCAGGCGCGAAAGACCTGTTCGCGTTCTCGATCCCGGTCGGCAGCTACGTCCCGCAGTTCGAACGAAGGGCGCGCCCGACGAAGCCGGCGCGCCGCGTCGAGTCGTTCGCGGTGTTGCCCTTCACGACCGGTAGCCACCAGGACGACACGAGCTTCGCGATCGGGCTCGCCGACCAGCTGATCCATCTGCTCGGACGGCAGCGCGACGTCAAGGTCGTCGCACGGGTCTCGGCGTTCAAGGCGCGCGAACGCGATCTTGAGATCAAGGCGATCGGCAGGCTGCTCGGCGTCACGCGGGTGATCGACGGCAGCATCCAGCGCCAAGGTGAGCGCATCCGCTGCATCGCGCACGTCTACCGGACCGAGGATGGGACCGCGCTCTGGTCGCAGTCCTTCGATACCGGTCTGCACGGTCGCGATGCCCATGGCGAACTGGATCTGTTCGCGTTCCAGGACCATGTCTCGCAGGCCGTCATGGCCGCCGTCGCGCCGGTCGTCGACACGATTCTGAGCGAGCGGGCTGAAGCCGATGCCGTCGCTGACGCGAGGCGCCGCAAGGCCCGCGACCTGCTCGAACGGGCGAGCTACCTGACGCGCCTCTACGCCGCGGACAGCGCCGAGAAGGTGGTCGACCTGCTGGAGCAGGCCATCGCGCTCGACGAGGCCAACGCACGGGCACACGTGGCGCTGGCGATCGCCAGCCTGCATCGCGCGACGCTGCATCGCGCGCCGACCTCGCAGGTGATGCCACGCGCGCGGCAGGCCCTCGATCGCGCGGTCGTGCTCGACCCGAACGACGGCGACGCTATTTCTCTCCGCGCGATGATCGCCTTCCGCTTCGACTTCGACTGGCAGCGGGCCGAGCGCCTGTTCGTCGAGGCGTTGCGCCTCTCGCCCTACATCAGCAGCGTCAACTATCGCTACGCGTTCGGGCTGATCTTCAACGGACGTTTCGACGAAGGCCTGCTGCACTCGCGCCTCGCGGTCGATCTCGATCCGCTCAATCTCGGCATGCGGGCCATGGCTGCGCAACTGCTGGCCTACACGCGGCGCTACGAAGAGGCGAAGGCTGAGGCCCTGTCGGTGCTCGAGCTGGAGCCCGACCACCTGTACACCAACCTGGTGTTGGGTCTGATCCATCTTTACCTGCACGAAACCGATGCGGCGCTCCAGCGCTTCGATGCGCTGGTGGTGCGGTATCCCGACCACCCTGCAGCGCATCTCGCGCGGGTGAGTGCGCTCGGCCGGCAGGGCGAGCACGACACGGGGCGCCGCGACCTCGATGCCTACCTGCGTGGCCGCGGCGATCGCTACGGTCCGCCGTATGGACTGGCGATGGCCTGGGTCTGCCTGGGAGATCGCGAGGCGACCTACGCCGCCCTCGAATGTGCGGCGCGTGAAGGCGACACGTCGTTCTGCAGCCTGCCCGTCGATCCGCTGTTCGCGTCCTTCCACGAGGACCCGGAATTCAGGGATCTGCTGGCCCGCCACGGGCTGCGATCACCGATCGCCTGAGGGCAACGCACCGAGGGCTCGCAATGTCGACAATCTGTCGGTCATTGGCGCCCGCCGCCGCGCCGCGCGCGGCGATGACCTCGCGCGTCAGAGGGAAGGCGGCTGATCGAACGATTGGCACGCTTTCTGCGAATGGGGTGCTGCAACCGACGTTCCGGTTCGTCAGTCGATGCGGTCCAGACCGCATGTTCGCCCCCACTCAGCCCCATCAAGGAGAAGCGTAATGAACCCTGGCATCCTGATCAGTCCCGTCGAACTCGGTGAAGCCATCGACGCCGGCGAGTCGCTCGTCATCATCGATACGCGCGACGACGGCGCCTACGCGAGCGGTCACATCCCCGGCGCGGTCAACCTGCGCGACATCTTCACCTACCTCGCGACGTCGACCCCCGAAGGCATGGAGGCGATGCACGAGAAGTTCGTCTCCGAGTTCGGCCGCATCGGCCTCTCCGGCAAAGAGACCGCGGTGCTGTACGAGGACACGATGAACTCGGGCTTCGGCCAGTCGTGTCGCGGCTACTTCCTGCTGACCCACCTCGGCTATCCGAAGATCAAGGTCCTGCACGGCGGGCTGGGCGGCTGGGTCAAGGCCGGGCTGGGGTTGTCGACCGAGGCAGCGACGCCGACGCCGGTGACCTTCCCGGTCAACGTGACGCCAGACGCCGTCATCATCGACAAGGACGCGATGCTCGCCGCGCTCGGCGACCCAAGCATCGTCAAGCTCGACGTGCGCGACATCGACGAGTGGATCGGCGAGAGCAGTTCGCCGTACGGCAAGGACTTCTGCCCGCGCAAGGGCCGCCTGCCGAACGCGACGTGGATCGAGTGGTACCGGATGATGAAGCCGACCGCGGCGGGTCCGATGTTCAAGAGCCCCGAGGAAGTGCGCGCCGAGTGTCGTAGCGTCGGCATCGCGCCCGACGCGACGATCTACCTGTACTGCTTCAAGGGCGCTCGCGCTTCGAACACGTATCTCGCATTGAAGGAAGCGGGCTACGACAAGGTCAAGATGTACTTCGGCTCGTGGAACGAATGGTCGCGCGATCCTTCGTTGCCGATCGAGGAGGGCATGACGAGGATGGCGGCGTAACTGATGTCATCCCGGCGCAGGCCGGGACTGCGAAGCCGGCCGGCTTCTTGCTTTGTCGACACAATGACGACAATCGCAAAGCCCGAGGCCGACCCGCGCGACTCCGCGGCCATCCAGCGCCGCGACGCTGCCCTGGACTGGCGCGAGCAGGAAGCCCTGCTGATGCGCGAAGTCATGAAGCTCATAGGGCGCAGCCTCGCGCCGGAGCGCGTCCTGCGGGAAATGCTGCACCTGATGTCCGAGCTGCTCGGGCTCAACCGCGGCCGCATCGTGCTGGCCGACCGGGTCGCCGGCAATGCACCGGTGAGCGGCACGGTCCATTACAGCTACGGGCTGACCCGCGCCGAAATGGCGCGCGGTCAATACGCCGCGGGCGAGGGCATCACCGGCCGCGTGCTCGCGACCGGCGGCGCGATGATCGTCCAGGACATCGACGCGGAGCCGGCCTTCCTCAGTCGCATGGTCGAGCGCAAGAATCTGCCCCCCGAGATCGTCGCGTTCATCGCCGTGCCGATCTTCGAGGAGCGCCGCGTGGTCGGCGTGCTGGGCTGCCACCGCATCCGCTCGCGGGTCAGGCCGCTGGCCGACGACCTCGCGATGCTGCGCATCTTCGCCACCATCACGGGCCAGATCCTGCAACTCGCCAGTGCCATCGAGAAGCGTACGGCGGCACTCGAGGCGCGCAACAAGTTGCTCGAACAATCGATCGACCACGCGTCGCAACGCTTCGGGATCATCGGCGACGCGCCGTCGCTTCAGATCGCCTTCACGCAGTGCGAGCGGGTCGCCAGCACGTCGGCCACGGTGCTGCTGCTCGGCGAGTCCGGTACCGGCAAGGAACTGTTCGCGCGCGCGCTCCACAACCTCAGCGCGCGGCGCGACAAGCCGTTCATCAAGGTCAATTGCGCGGCGATCCCCGAAAGCCTGTTCGAGTCGGAGCTGTTCGGTCACGAGCGCGGCGCGTTCACCGGCGCGCACGACGCGCGCGCCGGCTGGTTCGAGCGCGCCGACGGCGGCACGATTTTCCTCGACGAGGTGGGCGAGGTCCCGATCGCCGCCCAGGCCAAGCTGCTGCGCGCGCTGCAGGAGTCGATCGTCGTCCGGCTGGGCGGCAAGCGCGAGACGCTGATCGACGTGCGCGTCGTGGCGGCCACGCACCGCGACCTCGACGCCGCAATCGTCGACGGCTCGTTTCGCGCCGACCTGTTCTATCGGCTGAACGTCATCCCGATCCGCCTGCCAGCGCTGGCCGAGCGACGCGGTGACATCGCGATGCTGGCGGTGCACTTCGCGAGTCGCGCGTCGCAGACTCATCACCGCACGGTCCATCTGTCGCCCGACGCGCTGGCGCGTCTCGAGGAACACGACTGGCCGGGCAACATCCGCGAGCTCGGCAACGTGATCGAGCGGCTGGTTCTGCTGTCGGCGGGCTCGCTGGTGTCGGTCGACGAGGTCCACGCGGTGCTCAAGCCGTCACCTTCGGCTGCGAAGGCGCGCGAGGCGCTCGCGGCGGCGCGCGACGTCGATGCCGGGCGTGCGCCGCTGGTCCGGGAGTACCGCTCGCATCAGTCGCACGAGCGCGCGACGCTGGTCGAGGCGCTGGAGCGCGCGGGTGGCAACAAGTCGCGGGCGGCACAGGCGCTGGGGCTGACGGCGCGGCAGTTCGCGTATCGGTTGCGGAAGCTTCAGACGGACGTCGACTAGCGACAGATTGTCGACATTGGTGGGCTCCTTCCTCTTTTGAGGAAAGGTCGGGATGGCGACTGTCGCTCGCTTTGCTTGCCCCTCCCCTGGCCTTTCCACAGAGGGGAGGGGACGTCGATGCCGAGAGGGGAGACAGGGTTTCGACATCGCATGGCACACCCCTTGCAATGAGGGTTGGACGCGGCACCTGCCGCCCACGCGTTCAAACCACAAGCGGAGTCATCATGTCCCTGGCCGAGGAAACCACCACCGTCAAGACCTACCTGCGTCCGATCGATCGCGAAGGCCTTGCCAAGTTCGCGGAAGCGGGTTGCGCCAACCCGGCCAAGCGCGGGACCAACAAGGTCCATACCGTGATGGAAGGGCAGTACCGCTCGCTGTCGTATGTCGGCAATCACGAGCCCGTCGTGGTCGACGAGCCCCCGCATCTGTTCGGCGAGGACACCGCGCCGGCTCCCGGCGAGATCGTGCTGGCCGCGCTCGGCGGCTGCCTCGCGGTGGGCATCACGGCCGTCGCCACCGCGCGCAAGGTCGCGTTGTCGAAGCTCGAACTCTTCATCGAGGGCGACATCGGCAACCCCGCGGCCTGGGGTGCGGGTGGCGCGCAGATGGAGCCGTCGATGATGGGTTTCCAGGCGATCCGCGTGAAGGTCCAGGTCGAAGGCGACGCATCGCGCGAGGACCTCGACGCCATCGTCAAGCACGCCAACTTCTACTCGCCGGTCGCCAACTCGATGCGCAACCCGATCCCGTTCGAGATCGTGCTGCACGACTGATGCCGATCATGACCGTCCTCGAAGAAAGTCCCGTCCTCGTGGCCGATGCACGATCGGTCGCCAGCGAATCGCTGCGCGACGAATCGCGCGACGCGATGATCGATCGGGTGCGCGAGATCGCGCAGGGTCCGCTCGCGAGGGATGCCGAGCGCATCGATCGGCAAGGCCACTACCCGCGCGACATCCTCGAGGCGCTTGGCGGCGCCGGCGGGTTCGGCGCGCATCTCGACGGCAATGGGACCGACTTCATCGGCGCCATCCGCGCGATGACCGAGGCTGGCCGGGTATGCGGTTCGACCGCCTTCATGATGTGGTGCCACGATGTCTGCGGGCTGTACATGGAGCAGTCGGGCAATGCCGCGTTGATGGGCGCGAAGCTCGACGCTCATGCGCGCGGCGCGACAATGGGCGGCACCGGCATGTCGAACCCGATGAAGACCTTCGCGCGCATCGAGTCGATGCTGCTGAAGGCGCGCGCGGTCCCTGGTGGCTACAAGGTCTCGGGCACGCTGCCGTGGGTCAGCCACATCGCCAAGAACCACTACCTCGGGGCGGTCGCCGCGGTCGTCGATGCGGGCGGCAAGGTCGTCGACGACCAGCACGAGGTCATGTTCATCCTCGACTGCGATGCCCCCGGTGTCGAGCTCAGGCATTGCCCGACCTTCTCCGCGATGGAAGGCACGAGTACCTGGTCGGTCCGGCTGACCGATGTATTCATCGGTGCCGATCGCCTGGTCGCCGATCCCGTGCGGCCGTTCATCGGTCGCATCCGTGCAGCCTTCATCCTGCTGCAGACCGGCATGGGTCTGGGTGTCGCGCGAGGCAGCATCGACTCGATGTGGCAGGTCGAGGAACAGCTCGGGCACGTCAACGAGTTCCACGACGATCGACCCTTCGCGCTGCAGGCTGAACTCGACGACCTGACCGCGCGCATCGAGACGCTGGCGCTGACGCCGTATGCGACCGGCAACGACTACCTGATCGACGTGCTCGACGTCCGTGCGCATGCCTCGGAACTCGCCTTGCGTGCCGCGCAGTCCGCGCTGCTGCATCACGGTGCCCGCGGCTACCTGATGACTGCGGCGCCGCAGCGTCGCGTACGCGAGTCGCACTTCGTGGCCATCGTCACGCCGGCCATCAAGCACCTGCGGAAAGAGATGGCGCGCCTGATGACGCCGGTGGTCCCGGCGTGAGTGCCGTGCTGGCGACGGTCCTGGAAGACGAACGGCCGTGGCGCCAGTACATCTGCCGTGCCTGTGGCTACGTGTACGACGAGCAGGACGGTGACCGCGACGGCGGGCTCGCGCCGGGGACCCGCTACGAAGACATCCCCGACGACTGGGCCTGTCCGCTGTGCGGCGTGTCGAAGCAGGACTTCGATCCCTACGACGGCCCATCGTCCGGGCCGGTCCCCATACGACCCGTCACCCAGGTCCCTTCGGTGTCGCGCAACCGCAAGGGCGTGGTGATCGTCGGTGGCGGCCTCGCCGGCTGGTCGACAGCGCGCGCGTTGCGTGCGAAGGACCCGCACATCCCGATCACGCTGATCGCCGGCGACTCGGCGGACGTCTATCCGAAGCCCGCGCTGTCGCTGGCCTTCGGTCATCGCAAGAGCGCCAACGACCTGATCGCATCCTTTGGCCCCGACGTCGCCGACGACCTGTCGGTCCGCCTCGTGCCCCATGCCTTCGCGACGGCTATCGACGCGCCGCGCAAACGCATCCGCACGACGCGCGGCAGCTTCGACTACGACGCGCTGGTGCTCGCCATGGGCGCGCGACCGGTCGATGCGAAGACGCTGCCGGCCGATCTCTGCTGGCGCATCAACGCGCTCGACACGTGGACCAGGCTGCACGCCGTCCTCGCCCGCGGGCCGGCCCGCATCACGGTGATCGGCGCGGGCCTGGTCGGTTGCGAACTGGCCGACGACCTCGCGCATGCGGAACACACGGTCACGATCCTCGACCCCGCATCGCGACCGCTGGCAGCGTGGTCCAGCGTCGAGGAGTCGCAGCGTCTGCTCGATGGATGGACGAAGCTCGGTGTGCGCTTCGTGCCGTCGAGCTCGATCGTCCGGGTCGAGCGCCGATCGATTGGCGGCAGGTCGGTCACGGTGATCAACTGCGACGACTGCAGCTTCCACGACGCCGACGTCGTGATCGCGGCGATCGGGCTGTGCATCGATACCCGGCTGGCGAAGACGGCGGGCGTCGCCATCGATACCGGCATCGTGGTCGACGCATCGACGCTGGCGACCAGCGTCCCGGCGATCTACGCGGCCGGCGACTGCGTGTCGATCGCCGGCAAGCCGTGTCGTTTCATCGAGCCGATCGCGCGCCAGGCCGAAGCGATTGCGAGCGCCATCCTCGAGCAGCCGATCGCGGCAGCCGTGTTCAAGGCACCGCTGGTGCGGCTCAAGACCCGCAGCGCCCCGATGACGCTGACGGGCCCTCGATGATCGTCGCGCGGCCGATCACCCGGTTGCGAGCCGCATTCTTCGCCTCGTACAGCCTGCGGTCCGCATATTCCATGACCGTCGTGCTGCTGTCGGCATCGGCGCCGAAAGCGACGCCGATGCTGACCGTCACCGCCAGCCCGGCCGCGATCCGCGTCCAGTCGAACGCCGCGATCCCCTCGCGGATGCGCCCCGCGGTCGGCATGGCCGGCTCCTCGTCGATGTCGCGCAGCAGGACGGCGAACTCCTCGCCGTCGTAACGAATCGGCGCGTCCAACGGACGACAGCCTTGCCGGATCAGCAGTGCGAGTTCCTGGAGCACCTGGTCGCCGATTCCGTGCGATCAGCCGTCGTTGACGGCCTTGACGTAATCCACGTCGATGATCGCGATGGCATAGCGCGACATGCCCGCGTCGAGCAGGCGCTCCATCAGCCGCCGGGTGCCCAGGTCCGTCAGCGCCTCGTGCAGGCTCTCGTGCATCAGGTCGTCGGCACGCCGGCTGAGCTGTTCGTTGGAGCGTTGCAGATCTTCGGCGAGCGAGCGGCTGGCGTTCGCCCGCTCGAACCGGTCGATGGCTTCGTCGAGCCGGCCGAGTGCCAGGCAGATCGAGCCCCACGTGTCGAGATGATGAGAAGCGCCGCTGCCCGGATCGGGCCGGTAGGCTGCGCACGACTCCATCAGCGCCAGTCCCCCTTCGGGACGTCCATCCTGGACCAGGCCCTCCGCGACATTGGTATTCGCGGTCCCCTCGTTGGCGCGATGCCCGTATGCGCTGGCGATCGTCATCGCTTGCCGCGATGCGTCGATGGCGCGCAGGTTCAAGATGCGGGCCTGCTTGTCGTCGCCCGCAGCGGTCGCCCCGTAGGCCATCGTGCCGTAGACGCAGCCCAGGGTGTCGAGCAGGGCGCCTTCCGAGATGGCGTCCCCGATCCGGCGGCTGGTCTCGATGCCGCGCTCGCAGAACGCGGTCGCGCAATCGAATTGCGACACGGCAAGATAGCTATGGCCGACCACGCGAAGCACCTCGACCATCGCGCTCGCATCGTTCGCGGAGTCGGCCAGCGTCATCGCCGCCATGCCTTCGCTCAACGCCTCGTAGCAGTCGCCGACCGCGAGCAGGATGTGGGCGATCTGCGTGCGGACCGTCGCCTCGCCACGCGGATCGCCCAACGACTGTCACAAGACGATTGCGCCCTGCGCCGACTGTATCGCCGCTTCGAAACGATCGTGAATGCGGTGGTTGCGGATACGCAGCGTCAGTGCGCGTGCCAGGCAGTGTTGGTCGCGGCTGCCCAGCGACTCGGCCTTGCCGATCAGCGTCTCGATCGATTCGATCTCGAAATACCGGATGCGGCTTTCGACGCAGTCGAGCAGCCGTGCCGCCCGCCGCAGCGCACGCGGATCGCCCGGATCCATCTCGCCGCCTTACGGCTCGCGGCGCGCCGCCGCGCTGCGTCGCCGGACGACGCCCCCATGCGAATTTGCGAGGACCGACATCGACCTAACGCGTCACGTGGGTGGCGATCCAGCTCGCCAGCCAGTCCGCGATCTTGAGGCTCTCGCGATCCTGCATCAGCATGTGCGAGTGCCCGGGCATGCCGACGTCGCCGAGCAGCACCAGCTCGGCCTTGCCGCCTGCCACGTTGGCCGCACGCACGAACTCACGGCACGCCTTGAGCCGCGGTGCCCAGCGCGGCGCGAGATCGACGTAGTCGCCCCACAACACCAGGATGGGCAACCCGACGTAGGGCTTGAGATCGCCGTCGGCTGCGGGACAGGCGGCCGGCTCGATGGACACGAGGCCGGCCACGCCGTCACGGTTCAACGCCGCGACCTGGAACGGATAAATACCCGATTGGGAATGGCTGATCAGCACCGTGCTCTTCAGCGTGCGTGCGAGCTCCGAGAGCGCGGGCACGGTCGGGTTGGGCGTGGGCAGCGTCGCGCTCCAATCGGCCACCATCTGCCTCCAGAACTCGGCCTGCGCCTCGAGCGGGAACTGCATGCCGGGGAAGACCTTCGGGTATTCGGGACCGAAGCGGAAGATCGCCCACGCCGACTCATGCCCGGCCGAGAACACGGGAGGCAACTGGGTCGGCGGCGTCTTGCCGGCCTTGGCCGCGTTGATCACCGATGGATCGACCGCCGATCGACCGCGCGCGACCTGGTCGATCACGTAGACCGGGTGTCCCTTGCGGACGAAGAACTCGTCCCAGCCCATGCGGCCGTCGGGGGTCGATTCCCAGGTCTTGCCGGTCAGGCAGCAGCCGTGGATGAAGACCAGCGACAGCAGGTCGGGCGAGACCGGCACCTGGTAGTGCACGTACATCTGCTCCACGGAGATCGTCCCCGACGGCGCGTACGCGGGCAACACGGACAGCGTGTCCGACTGGACGTCGTGGCCACCGACGAAGAAGCTGCCCTGACGGGCAATGGTCAATGGCGCGTCTGCCTGCATCGACGTCGTCGCCGCACAACCGCCGAGCAAGGCGGCCGTGACGAAGGCGATTGCGCCTCGGATCGATCGGTCTCGCATGGGGTTCTCCCTGTTCTTGTCATTCATGGTGTTTTCGTGCGCGGCCATTCTGCCGTGTCGTCGCGCGTCGCGCGAACCCGCGACGACGCCTCGCCCTCAGGAGAACGCAGAGTCGTTGTGCGCGAACGAACCCATCACCCGGTTGCGGCCGGCGTGCTTGGCGTCGTACAGCCGACGATCGGCGAGCGCGAGCATGCCCACCGGTGTCCCCGCGTCGAGATCGAGACGGGTCGCGAAGCCGACGCTGACCGACACGTTCAGGCGAGCGGCGATGCCGTTCCAGTCGAAAACGGCGACCTCGTGCCGCACGCGTTCCGCGGTCGTGGCCACCGCAGCGGCATCGGTGCTCCGCAGGACGATCGCGAACTCGTCGCCGCCATAGCGGACCGCGGTGTCGGCCTCGCGGCAGCAGCCGCGGATCAGCAGCGCGATCTGCCGCAACACCGCGTCGCCGACCAGATGGGACCAGCCGTCGTTGATGGCCTTGAACCGGTCGACGTCGATCATCACGATGGCGTGACCGCTGCCGCCATCCTCGACGAGCGTTTCCATCAGGCGACGATTGCCCAGGCCCGTGAGCGGATCGTGCAGACTCAACCGGAGCAGGTCGTCGGCGCGGCGCGTGAGCTGTTCGTTCGATCGCTGCAGGTCCTCGGCCATGGTGCGATGCCGGACCGCGTTGTCGTGCGCGTGCTGCGTCTCGAGACGGACGGTGGCCACGCGGGCGCTGCGTTGCGCGGCTTCCGACGTGACCTGCCGGAAGAGCGCATGGAAGCGACGGTGATGCTTCAGCGCGGCACCGAGGTCGCCCGTGCGTTCGCAGGCGTCGGCCAGATGTTCGCTGGCAAACATGGCGAGACTGGTCGTGCGGGCCGCCTCGAAAGCGGCGGTGAAGAGCGCAACCGCTTCTTCGTGGCGCCCGAGGGTCATGCAGATGCGGCCATGCGTGTCGAAGTGATGCGATGCGACGCTCGGCACTTCCTTCAGCGCTTCCGGGGACCAAGACGCCATCAGAGTTCCGGCTTCGACCGTCCGGTCGCCAAGGACGAGACCTTCACAGAGGTTGGCCAGGGCCGTCGCCTCGTTGTGCCGGTTTCCCGCCTGCTGCGCGAGCCGCATCGCTTCGCGTGCACAGGACATCGAACGTTCCACGAGCTCGCCGGCGCGTGCGTGGTCGCCGTTCGCGGTCTCCTGGTAGGACATGGTCCCGTAGACGCAGGCGAGCGTGTCGACGATGCCGCCCTCGAGGACGTCGTCGTGGATCAGCCGGGCGCTCTCGGCGGCCGCTTCGCAGAAGGCGATCGACTGGTCAAACTGTTCGAGCGACAGGTAGACATGCGCGAGTGCCCGCATGGCCTGCGATCGTGCCGCGAGGTCGCCACTCGCTTCGGCCGCGGCGAGGGCCGCCAGGCCTTCGTCGAGCGCGTCCGGCGTATTGCCCGCGGCCAGCAGGATGCGGGTGATCTCGGCGCGTGCGAGCGCCTCGCCGGCGAGGTCGCCGAGGGCTTTCCAGAGTTCGACGGATTGCTGGGCGGACAGCAGCGCGGTGTCGAAGCGCGCCTCGATGCCATCCAGTCTCGCGCGCAGGAACAGCAGGCGTGCACGGCAGTGGCGATCGTCCTGGACGAGCGAGGCGGCCCGCTCGAGCAGGGCCGGGACCATATCGAGCTGGAAGAGACGGAGCAGGCCTTCGACCCGATCGAGCAGGCGCATGGCTCGCAACAGGCCGAGCGCCGCGCAGCCGTCGTCGATCGGTCCGCGCCCGCGGCGAAGACGAAACATGCGCCGCTCCGAGGACGGGGTTGACGTCGTGCTGCCGGATCGGTCGAGATGTGGGCCCATGGTCCGGCGGTCGATGGCCGAGGCTGGTTCGGAAAGGGTTCTTCCAAACAGGCATCGGCCGCCTCGGCAAAACCTTGAGCCGCCCGCGGCCCGGCGTCGTTCAGGGCGTGACCGTCACCCGCATGAACGTCGCCGAGATCGCCGTGCCGCCGTCCTTGGCGCTGTTCTGCGCGCGCGCGAGTTCCACCAGTTGCTCGCGCAGCGCGTCGACCTGCCCGTTCTTCTCGGCCGCTTCGAAGGCATTCATCGTCGGGCCGTAATAGCGTCGGAAGGACTCGATCAGCTGGTCCGGCTGCTGGTCCGGGATGTGGAAGAAGAACGTGTCCCTGACCATCGCGATGCGATCGGCCGGCACGCCCGCCTGACCGAAGCGATCGACGATGTGCGACTCGACGCCCCAGGTCATCGGACTCACGAAGCCTTCGGGCGGCGGCGGCGTGAAGGCCGAACTGATCTTGAGGACCTGCGAGACGAACGACGTCGGATCGTTGGGGATCCAGTTGCCCATCACGATGCGACCGCCGGGCTTGGTGACACGGACCATCTCCTTGGCGACGTCGAAGGGCCGCGGCGCGAACATCGCGCCGAAGACGGACACGGTCAGGTCGAAGGCGTGGTCGGCCACCCCGTCGAGATGCGATGCATCGCCTTCCTGGAACACCAGGTTGTCGAGTCCGAGCGCCTTCGCCCGCGCGTTGCCGGCCGCGACCAGGTTGCGGGCGATGTCGATGCCGGTGGTGTCGGCGCCCTTCTGCGCGAGCGGGACCGCGGTCGTGCCGTCGCCGCAGCCGAGGTCCAGCGCCCGCATGGACGGCTTGATGTCGAGTGACTCGACCAGCGCTTCGCCGGATCGGCGCATCGTCGCGGCGATCTGCGTGAAGTCGCCTTTTTCCCAGAGGTCCTTGTTCGGATTCATGTGCATCTCTCCCTTGTGGAGTTCTTGGATCGCCCTCTTCAAAACAAGGTTCGCTCCCCAGAGGGAAAAGGAGTTTCCCAGCGTGCCGACCGCAACGATCACGGTCCGCTCGAACACCGTGTCTTTCGCTCGACCCAGTAGACGATGTTTCCCGCGACCACGATCGTTCCCGACACGATCGCCGATGCCGCCGTGACCGCACTCGCCGCGACGATCAGCGCGACGCAGCCTTCGTTCGCACAGCCGTTGATCGACGCGACCTGCACCGCCTGCAGAACCATCTGCTTCGCGACGACCTGGCAATCGCGATCGTAGCCCTGCACCGTCGTCGGGAGGTAGACGCACGCCGTCAGCAGCGTGACCGACGCGAAGAGCGGAAGCGTGTGGAAGCGCCGCCGCGACATCGCGCCTATCTCATTCCACCCGTGCCCGACGGCAGCGGCGTGCCGAGCGTGATCTGCAGCGCCTGCGTCGGCGTGAAGCCCTGCTTCTGCAGTTCCAGATAAAGGTTGTGCTTGAAGGTCGCGATCCGTGCAGCTGTCTCGGGCTTCTCCGCGATCCGCAACTGCGCCTCGACCGTAGCCTCGGTCATCTTCGCCATCATCGGCACCATCGAATCCATCGGCGTGTCCATGGGCTTCTGCATGTCCTCTGCGGAAGGCGGCTTGCGCACGGCGGGAGGCTCCTGCGCGAGGGCCGCGGCAGGAAGGCCGAGAAGGACGGTGGTCAGTACCGCCTGGTGAAGACGACGCATGCAGGAGCCTCGCGAGTGGGGCGGGTCGGTCGAATCGGGAGGTCAGGGTGGAATCAACCCGACATGTCTTCAAGGATACGAGGCGCGGATTGTTGCTGTGAGGTTCAAGCTTCGAATGCCTCGACGCGATGGGGTCAGGCCGCCTGCAGCATGAACTCGACCTTCACCGCCTCGAAAGGAAACACGACTCTACCGCCGTCGGCGTGATGCAGGACAGCGGCATTCAGCAATGCAGTGACATCGCCGTACACGGCTTTCACGTCGCGGTCGACACGACGGGCCACTTTGCGAAGCGACACGGGACCGATGCCGCACAGCACCTTGAGAAGCTCCCAGCGCTTGGCGGTCAGCACTTGCCAGAGCAACTCCGGCAAAGCGAAGCCGATGCGTGCCGACTTCTCCGCCTTGCCGGACTTCCATGGATCGACGAAGCCCGTCATGGAATTCTTTGCGGATGACACTTTGAGCGTCAGTGTTTTCACGGTCCCACCTCGCCATGCCGTTCTGGAAATCTATTCCATGCTCCACCCGTGACTGACGATCAGCGACTGCCCCGTCAGCGCATTGGTCGGGAAGGCCGCGAACAGCAACGCCACTTCCGCCACGTCGGCCACCGTCGTGAACTCGCCGTCGACCGTGTCTTTGAGCATCACCTTCTTCACGACGTCGTCCTGGCTGATGCCCAGCGTCGCGGCCTGCTCCGGGATCTGCTTCTTCACCAGCGGCGTCAGCACGAAGCCCGGACAGATGACGTTCGCGCGGATTTTGTGCTGCGCGCCTTCCTTGGCGATCGTCTTCGCGAGGCCGAGCAGGCCGTGCTTGGCAGTGACGTAGGGCGCCTTGAGGACCGACGCTTGCTTCGAATGCACGGAGCCCATGTAGATGATGCTGCCGCCCTTGCCCGACGCGATCATGTGCCGGTAGCAGGCGCGTGTCGTGAGGAAGGCGCCGTCGAGGTGGATCGCCAGCATCTTCTTCCACTCGGCATACGTGAAGTCCTCGATCGGATGGACGATCTGGATGCCGGCGTTCGACACCAGGATATCCACGCCACCCAGTTGCTTCACGGTCGCCTCGACGGCGGCCTCGACCTGTGCCTCGTCGGTGACGTCGCAGGCCAGGCCGATCGCCTTGCCGCCCTTCGCGACGATGTCCGCCGCGGCCGCCATCGCGGCATCCTGGTTCATGTCGGCGATCGCGACTGCGGCGCCTTCGCGCGCGTAGGTGTCCGCGATCTCCCTGCCGATGCCGCTCGCGGCACCGGTCACGAACGCTACCTTGTCTTTCAAACGCATGGTCAACCCTTTCTTCGAACGTTGGATGCTTGCCGGGCGCGTGGCGTGGCCGCCTTGCGCGTGAATGTCTTTCTGGCCGCGGGCTTCTTCGTCAGGGTCTTCGACGCCTCGACCAGCGCGACCTTCTCATCGTGGTCCGGCTCGTCCTTCGACGAGGGTGCCGCTTCGTAGCCCTGTGCCAGGTCGTACACGGTCACGTCGCTGTCGATCGCCGACACTTCCAGCCAGTCCAGATGCTGATGCGTGCGCCGCATGTCGTCGACGCCACGCTGCCAGTGATCGAGCATCGACGGCCGCGAGAACTCGTAGTCCTTCGACTCGCTTTCGAACGCGCTCTGGCGATAGATCAGGTGCACGATGTCGACCCGCTGCGTGTGCAGGGTCGCGTCGAGCGCGCGCAGGTCGGGGTCGTCGCGCAGCGCTTCGGGCAGGCGACGGATCAGTCGGCGCATCGCCCCGCGCAGCCGTTGCATCTCCGCGATCTTCTCGGTCGTGAAGCGCGTGCGGCTCGAATACATGATGTCCTTGTGCCGCTGCAGCACGCCGCCGAGATTGACCGGCAGCGGACCGCGCGACGGGAACAGGTCGACCTGCACGGCCAGCAGCTTCACGTCGTCCCGCGCATCGAGCACGTACTGCAGCGGTGTGTTCGACAGGATGCCGCCGTCCCAGTAGGACTCGCCGTCGATCACCACCGGACCGAAGGCGGGCGGCAACGCGCCCGAGGCCATGATGTGTTGGGCCGCGATGATCGTCGGGCCGCTGCCGTCGGGGCAGTTGTGGTTGTCGAACCACTTCGAGTTGCCGGTCGTGACGTTCACCGCACCCACCGACAGCCGCATGGTCCTGGCGTTGATGCGATCGAAATCGACGAGGCGTTCCAGCGTCGACTTCAACGCACCACTGTCGTACACGCTCAGCGCCGCGGGGGTGCCGTCGGGCTGCAGCATCGCGGGCGGCACGCGCGGCTTGTAGAAGCCGGGCACGCCGAAGGTCGCGGCCCACGCGGCGCTCCACTGGTTGAACACGGTGCGCTGGCCGTCGAAGAACGGTGCCTGGCGCGCCGGGCCCGACGACACCAGTTCCCAGAACTCGTGCAGTCGCGCGAGCCGATGCTCGGGCGCGTTGCCGGCGATCAGCGCGGCGTTGATGGCACCGATCGACACGCCGGCGACCCACTTCGGTTCGACGTCGATCGCGAGCAGCTCCTCGAACACGCCCGCCTGGTAAGCCCCCAGCGCGCCACCGCCCTGCAGGACGAGGGCCATGCATTCGTTGTCCAGGGCGAGCTTGCGGGAGAGGGGAGAGGTCATCGGGGGTGTCGGTGCAAGGATGATTCCCGGGCTCGGCCTGCGCATCGCGCAGTGGTTCGGGCGTGGCCGGACCGACGCGCAATTATGCTCCGGTACCATGCCGGGTTACGTCTTCGGAGGGCCCCTGGGCCCGGGGCATGAGCCCGCGTCGATCAGCATTCCGAACGCCGTCGCGCTCCCCTTTCCATGTCCACTTCCCCTCCCAAACTCCACGCCTCGCACCTCGAGGCCCCGTCGCCTGCGAGCACGGACATCCATCCTGGCCGCGCCGGTCGGGCGACCCTCCAGGTGATCGCGGTCTGGGAGGCGGCCAAGGGCGTGCTGGTGTTGCTGGCCGGTGGTCTCGCGGTCTACTTCCTGCGCCCGGACCAGGAACGCTCGATCGAGGAGATCGTCGGTCACTTCCACCTCAATCCAGCCGGACACACGTCGCACATCTTCCAGCGCGCGGTGGCGCATCTGCAGGACACGCAACTCACCTTGCTAGCCGCCGGTGCGCTGCTCTACGCACTGCTGCGCTTCGTCGAGGCCTACGGCCTGTGGTTCGAGAAGCGCTGGGGTTGGGTGCTCGGCATCGCGAGTGCGGCGCTCTACCTGCCGCTGGAGATCCGCGAGATGCTGCATCGCTTCACGTGGACCAGCGTCGGCTTGTTCGCCATCAATATGATCATCGTCGTGTTGCTGTGGCGCAATCGCACGCGCCATGCGCCGGCTACGTGAGCCGACGATGCGACGCGATTTCCTCGACCTGCATCCGGCCGACACCGCCCGCGGCACGATGCGCGTGCCGGGCTCGAAGAGCATCTCGATCCGCTTGCTGCTGCTTGCCGCCCTGGCCGACGGCGACACCACGATCACCGGACTGCTGCGATCCGACGACACGATGGTGATGCTCGACGCGCTGCGGGCGCTCGGGGTGCCGGTTCGCGAGGTCGACGGCTCGGTGGTCGTGACGGGCGCTTCGCGTTTCCCGAATCGCGAGGCCGCTATCCACATCGGCAACTCCGGACTGTCGATCCGCACGCTGACGGCGGCTCTGGCGTTCGCGGGCGGCACTTATCGTTTGTCCGGTATCGCACGCATGCACGAACGACCGATCGGCGACCTCGTCGATGCGCTGACGCGGGTCGGTGCGCGGATCACGTATGAAGCCGCACCCGGCTATCCGCCGCTGATGATCGAGCCGGTCGAATCGTCGTCGTCGCGCAACCTCCGGGTCGATGCGAGCGCGTCGAGCCAGTTCCTCACCGGCCTGCTGCAGGCCGGGCCAATGCTCACGCAGGATGCCGAGGCGACCATCGAGGTCGAAGGCGACCTGATCTCGCGGCCCTACATCGACCTCACGATCGCGCTGATGCGGCGTTTTGGCGTCGAGGTTCTTGAAGAGCCGGGCCATCGTTTCCGCATCGAGCAAGGGGCCGTTTACGTCAGCCCCGGAACGATTGCCGTCGAAGGCGATGCCTCGTCGGCCGCGTGCCTGCTGGCCGCTGGTCTCCTGGGCGGCGGCCCGGTGCGGGTCGAGGGCATCTCGCCGACCAGCATCCAGGGCGATGCGCGCTTCGTGGACGTGCTGATCGCGATGGGCGCCCAGGTCACGCAGAGCGAGAACGCGACGGAGGTGCGGTCCCCCGGCGTCGCCTCCGGCTTCCGCCTCCGTCCGATCGACGCGGACTTCAACGACATCCCCGACGCCGCGATGACGGTCGCCGTGCTCGCGCTGTTCGCCAGCGCGCCGAGCACACTGCGCAACGTCGGCAGCTGGCGCGTCAAGGAGACCGACCGGCTTGCCGCGATGGCCACCGAGCTCGGACGCTTCGGCGCGCAGGTCGAGCTGGGCGACGACTGGCTGCGCGTGCATCCGCTGTCCGCCGCGTCGATCGCGATGCTGACCGAGCATGCCGTTCGCGGCGAGCCGATCGCGGTCGAGACCTACGACGACCACCGTATCGCGATGTGCTTCTCGCTCATGCGCTTCCTCGGCATCCCGGTGCGCATCCAGGATCCCGACTGCGTCGCCAAGACCTTCCCCGACTACTTCGATCGTTTCGAGACGCTGGTCGAGCCGATGGGCTCGTACGCGACGCGCGCGCGCACTCCCGCATGACGATCGACTCCACGATTCCGGTACTCACCATCGACGGCCCGACCGCGTCTGGCAAGGGCAGCGTGGCCGACGGGGTCGCCGAGGCCCTCGGCTTCCACGTACTCGACAGCGGCGCGCTCTACCGCCTCACCGCGCTGGACGCGGAACGGCTCGGCATCGACCTCAACGACGAGGTCGAGCTCGCTGCCTGCGCGCTGGCGCTCGACCCGACTTTCACCGCGAGCCGCATCTTCATGGACGCGCGCGACGTCACCGACGAGATCCGCGCCGAGCGCATCGGCAATCTCGCGTCGGCGATCGCGCCGTTCCCGGCGCTGCGCGGCGCTTTGCTCGATCGCCAGCGTGCTTTCCGCAGGGCGCCCGGTCTGGTCGCCGACGGCCGCGACATGGGCACCATCGTGTTTCCTGACGCGCCGCTCAAGGTGTTCCTCGTTGCGGACGTCGACGCGCGCGCCGAGCGTCGCTACCGACAGCTGATCGAGCGCGGCACGCCGGCCGATCTCGACCTGATCCGCCAGGACCTGCACGCCCGCGACTCCCGCGACGCGAACCGCAAGGTGGCGCCGCTGGCCGCCGCCGCGGACGCGGTGACGATCGATAGTTCGACGCTCGGTCTCGAAGAGGTGATCGCCAGGGTCCTCGACCTCGCGAAGGCCAAGGGCATCGTGCGCTGACGGCATTCGCGCGCAACCGGAAGCGATGGTTTCCGATGCGTACGGCCCTGTTGCGGCGCGGACTCGTTCGGCGGGTTAAACAGTTGATCGGGAACGGCTTTCCTGCTAACCTCGTCGTCCTTCCAAAATTCGCGATCGTCTTTAGCCTGGTCCGAACTCACGAGGCATTCCATCCACCCCCGAACAAGGTCCGCGGGTATCGCGGTTTTCAAACTTACATGGCAATTACCAATCTCGCCTCTCCCGAGGCTAAGCAATACGCGGGGATGAATCCCGATTCGTTTGCTGCAATGTTCGAAGACAGCCTGACGCATCAAGACATGCGCGCTGGCGAAGTGATCACCGCTGAGGTGGTTCGCGTCGACTACAACTTCGTGGTCGTCAATGCGGGCCTCAAGTCGGAAAGCTTCATCCCCGTTGAAGAATTCAAAAACGATCTCGGCGAGATCGAAGCCAAGCCGGGCGACTTCGTCTCGGTGGCGATCGAGTCGCTCGAGAACGGTTTCGGCGACACGCTGCTGAGCCGCGACAAGGCCAAGCGCCTCGCGTCGTGGATGGCCCTCGAGAAGGCCCTCGACTCCGGCGAACAGATCACCGGCACCATCACCGGCAAGGTCAAGGGCGGCCTGACCGTCATGACCAACGGCATCCGCGCGTTCCTGCCGGGCTCGCTGGTCGACACGCGTCCCGTCAAGGACACCACGCCGTTCGAAGGCAAGACCTTCGACTTCAAGGTCATCAAGCTCGACCGCAAGCGCAACAACGTCGTGGTCTCGCGTCGCGCGGTGGTCGAAGCGTCGATGGGCGAAGAGCGCGCCAAGCTGCTCGAGACGCTGAAGGAAGGCACCATCGTCACCGGCGTCGTGAAGAACATCACCGACTACGGTGCGTTCGTAGACCTCGGCGGCATCGACGGCCTGCTGCACATCACCGACCTGGCATGGCGTCGCGTGCGTCACCCGTCCGAGCTGATCTCGGTCGGCCAGGAAATCACGGCCAAGGTCCTCAAGTTCGACCAGGAAAAGAACCGCGTCTCGCTGGGCGTGAAGCAGCTCGGCGAAGACCCGTGGGTCGGCCTGTCGCGCCGCTACCCTTCGGGCACGCGCCTGTTCGGCAAGGTCACCAACATCACCGACTACGGCGCATTCGTCGAAGTCGAGCAGGGCATCGAAGGCCTGGTGCACGTGTCCGAGATGGACTGGACCAACCGCAACATCTCGCCGGCCAAGGTCGTCGCGCTGGGCGACGAAGTCGAAGTCATGGTCCTCGAAATCGATGAAGACCGTCGCCGCATCAGCCTCGGTATGAAGCAGTGCAAGCCGAATCCCTGGGAAGAGTTCTCGCTCAACCACAAGAAGGGCGACAAGGTCTCGGGTGCCATCAAGTCGATCACCGACTTCGGTGTGTTCATCGGCCTGCCCGGTGGCATCGACGGCCTGGTCCACCTGTCGGACCTGTCGTGGAACGAGCCCGGCGAAGAAGCTGTCCGCAAGTTCAAGAAGGGCGACGACCTCGAAGCCATTGTCCTCGCGATCGATCTCGAGCGCGAGCGCATCTCGCTGGGCGTCAAGCAGATGGAAGGAGATCCGTTCTCCAACTTCGCTTCCACCTACGAGAAGGGTGCGATCGTCGACGGCACCGTCAAGTCGGTCGATGCCAAGGGCGCGGTCATCACCATCGCCGGCGACATCGAAGGCTATCTGCGTGCGTCGGAAATCTCGCGTGACCGCGTGGAAGACGCCCGCAACATGCTGAAGGAAGGCGATGCAGTGAACGCGATGGTCATCAACGTCGATCGCAAGAACCGCAGCATCAACCTGTCGATCAAGGCAAAGGACAGTGCCGACACGCAGGAGCAGATGGCCCGCATGGCCGCAGAGACGGGTGCCGCGACCGGCACCACCAACCTCGGCGCGCTGTTGAAGGCGAAGCTCGATAGCGGCAACCAGCAGAACTGAAGCGGGATCCAACCCGAGCAGCAACGCAGCAACCCATGCGGACGTGGCGCCTCGCGCCCGTCCGCATGTTTTTTGTCGGAACACCGATCGTCCAGTGCACCACCCCAAATTCCTGACCCATCCGGTATGACCAAGTCCGAGCTGATCGCCCGTCTTGCAGAACGCTACCCGCAGCTGATCGCGAAGGACGCCGACTTCGCCGTCAATACGATCCTCGAAGCGATGGCCGATTCCTTGTCCGTCGGACAACGCATCGAGATCCGCGGCTTCGGCAGCTTCGCTCTGAGCACCCGCCCGCCGCGCGTCGGCCGCAATCCCAAGTCGGGTGAACGCGTGCTCGTTCCCGCCAAGCGCGTGCCGCACTTCAAAGCCGGCAAGGAGCTGCGGGAGCGCGTCGACATCGGGGCGCTCACCGACGGTGCGGTGCGCCCGCGCGTCGCCGCCGACGCGGTCGACGACGAGCCGACCCAGCGCAAGCCTGCGTGAGCCCTTCGGCGGGCGCGTCTTGCCCGACGTATCGATCACCATCTCTTGCGTCGGACCCCGAGCGGGCGCGAATGGGCTAGGCTCCGCGCCTCGTGTCCGTCGAGCAGATTGCAGCGGACCGCTTCGTCCTCAACAACCCCATTCAGCCGCAGAGGAAGCCATGCGCATCATCATCGGAGCACTCTGGCTCGTCCTGTTCCTGGTCCTGTTCGCGTTCGCGGTGAACAACACCGCGGAGACGGACCTGCACTTCTTCGCCGGCATGGCGACGCGCGCGCCTCTGATCGCATTGCTGCTCGCGTTCTTCATCGCCGGCTTCGCGTTCGGCTACATCGCGTTGATGCCTGCCTGGGTGAGCCAGCGTGTCGAGCTGCGCCGCCTGCGTCGCCTGACGTCACGTCCCGTCGATACCGCGACCGCCGCGGTCCGGGCGCCCGGATCCAACTTCGATCCGGGCGCCACCGACGTGATCCAGTCCGTCGCGCGCGGCGCTCGAACCACGACCTGAACCCAGGTCCGGAGCGAGCCGCATGGACTTCCAGCAGTGGTGGCTGCTCGCGATCGCCGGCGCGTTCGCGCTCGGCTGGATCGCCGCGCGGGTCGACCTGCGCGCGCTGCTGACCGAGTCGCGCAGTCTTCCTCGCTCGTACTTCAAGGGTCTCAACTTCCTGCTGTCCGAGCAGCCCGATCGCGCGATCGACGCGTTCATCGAGGTGGTCAAGCTCGACCCCGAGACCATCGAACTGCACTTCGCGCTCGGCAGCCTGTTCCGGCGTCGCGGCGAGACCGAACGGGCGATCCGCATGCATCAGAACCTGCTCAACCGGCCGGACCTGCCGGACGATCAGCGGCTGCACGCGCTGTTTGAGCTCGGCCTCGACTACCTGAAGGCGGGCCTGCTCGATCGCGCCGAAGAGACCTTCCGCAAGCTCGAAGGCTCGACCTACGGCACCGATTCGCAGCGCCATCTGCTCGAGATCTTCGAGATCGAGAAGGAGTGGAAGCAGGCGATCGAGATGGCCGACGCGTTGCAGCGCGCGGGCACCGGATCGAACCAGGTCCGCATCGCGCAGTTCCATTGCGAGATCGCGCAGCTCGCACTGAACGAGTCCCGACTCCACGATGCAAAACTCGCGCTCGCCGACGCGCTCGCCGCCAACCGCCAGAACGTGCGGGCGCTGATCCAGCTTGGCGACATCGCGGTGGGCGAACAGCGCGACGAGGAAGCGATCACGTCGTGGAAGCGCATCGAGCAGCAGAACGCGCCCTACGTCTCGCTGATCGGCGATCGGCTGATCGACGCGCACACGCGACTCGGTCGTGGCGAAGAGGGATTGAAACTGCTTCGGTCGTGGCTCGATGCGAATCCGTCGATCGACCTGCTCGAGACAGTGGTGCGCGCCACGCGGACCGCGCAGGGTGTCGAAGCCGCCAACGAGGTCGCGCGCCAGGAGCTGCACCGCAGCCCGAGCCTGCTCGCGCTGGCGCAGTACCTCGACACGCGCGGGCAACTGTCGTTGCCGACGCAAGAGGATCGCGGTGATCTCGATGTCGTCAAGAACCTCCTGCACCATCACACGCGCCGCCTCGGCCGCTACGTGTGTTCGCATTGCGGCTTCAAGGCGCGCCAGTTCTACTGGCAATGCCCGGGCTGTTCGAACTGGGAAACCTATCCTCCCCGCCGTACCGAAGAATTAGAGACACAGAGGAATTGAGAAGATGAAAGTGACGATCGTGGGAAGCGGCTACGTCGGCCTGGTCACCGGCGCGTGCCTGGCCGAAGTGGGCAACCAGGTGGTCTGCCTGGACGTCGATGCGGCGAAGATCGACGTGCTCAACAGCGGCGGTATCCCGATCTACGAGCCGGGCCTGCTCGAGATGGTCGCGCGCAACCGCGCGGCCGGTCGCATCTCGTTCACGACGGACATCGCGAAAGCCGTCGCGCACGGCGAGGTGCAGTTCATTGCGGTCGGTACGCCGCCCGACGAAGACGGTTCGGCCGACCTCAGGTACGTCACCGCGGCCGCCCGCAACATCGGCCAGCACATGACCGGCTTCAAGGTCATCGTCGACAAGTCGACGGTGCCGGTCGGCACCGCCGACAAGGTTCGATTGGCCGTCGAGGACGAGCTCGGCAAGCGCGGTATCGAGCAGGCGTTCACCGTCGTCTCCAACCCCGAGTTCCTGAAGGAAGGCGCGGCCGTCGAGGACTTCATGCGCCCGGATCGCATCGTCATCGGCTGCACGTCGGATGCCGAGGGTGAACGCGCGCGTCGCACGATGCGCTCGCTGTACTCGCCGTTCCAGCGCAACCACGACCGCATGATGTTCATGGACGTGCGCTCGGCCGAGCTGACCAAGTACGCGGCCAACGCGATGCTCGCGACCCGCATCTCGTTCATGAACGAGCTCGCCAATCTGGCCGAAGTGCTGGGAGCCGACATCGAACTGGTGCGCCAGGGCATCGGCTCCGACCCGCGCATCGGCTATCACTTCCTCTACGCCGGCTGCGGCTATGGCGGCTCGTGCTTCCCGAAGGACGTGCAGGCGCTCCAGCGCAGCGGTACCGAAGCGGGTCGTCCGTCGCGCATCCTCGAGGCCGTCGAAGCCGCCAACGAAGCGCAGAAGAACGTGCTGGTCGGCAAGCTCGTCGCGCGCTTCGGCGAAGATTTGTCGGGTCGTCGCTTCGCGGTCTGGGGCCTCGCGTTCAAGCCCAACACCGACGACATGCGCGACGCGCCGTCGCGCGTGTTGATCCGCCAGATCCTCGAACGCGGCGGCTCGGTCACCGCGCACGACCCGGTCGCGATGGACGAGGCGAAGCGCGTGATGGCCCTCGACTTCGAGGGCCAGCCACGGATGCTCGAACGGATCGCGTACGCAGAGACGCCCGAGGCCGCGCTCGACGGCGCCTGCGCGCTCGTCATCGTCACCGAATGGAAGGCGTTCCGCAGCCCGGATTTCGATGCGATGCAGAAGCAGTTGTCCGACAAGGTGATCTTCGACGGTCGCAATCTCTACGACCCCGAGCGCATCGCGGCCTTCGACCTCGACTACATCCCGATCGGTCGACCGATGCATCGCTCGACGATGTCGTCCGCGGGCTAAGCGTTGTTCCGATGAAGCCCTTCGATCGTTCGCGCATCGCGGGCGCCCGCGTGCTGGTGGTCGGCGACGTGATGCTCGACCGCTACTGGTTCGGCGACGTCGAGCGCATCTCGCCCGAGGCGCCGGTGCCGGTGGTGCGCGTCGCACGTGTCGAGGACCGCCTTGGCGGGGCGGCCAACGTCGCCAAGAACGCGGCCGCGCTGGGCGCGCAGGTCGGGCTGCTGTCCGTGGTGGGCCACGACGAGCCCGGCGAGCGCGTCGCCGCGCTGCTGGCCGAGACCGGCATCGCGCCACACCTGCATCGCGACGCGACGTTGCCGACCACGATCAAGCTGCGCGTGATCGGCCGTCAGCAGCAATTGCTGCGCGTCGACTTCGAGGATGCGCCCAGCCACGAGGTGCTGGCCGACAAGCTCGACCAGTTCGTCGAGTTGCTCGCGCACTACGACGTGGTCGTACTGTCCGACTACGGCAAGGGCGGCCTCACGCACATCCGCCGGATGATCGAGGCCGCGCGTGCCGCGAGTCGGCGCGTGCTGGTCGATCCGAAGGGTGAGGACTATGCGCGCTATGTGGGCGCCAGCATCCTCACGCCCAATCGCGCGGAACTGCGCGAGGTGATCGGTCGCTGGTCGACCGAAGCCGAACTCGACGTGCGCGCCAATGCGCTGGTCGATTCCCTGGATCTCGAAGCGCTCCTGCTGACACGCGCCGAGGAGGGCATGACGCTGTTCGATTGCGACGGCGCGACGTTCGGGCGCTACGACGTGCCCGCGCAGGCCCGCGAGGTATTCGACGTGACGGGCGCCGGCGACACGGTGATCGCGACGCTGGCGACGCTGCTGGCGTCGGGCGCGCAAGTGCGCGAGGCGGTCGACTACGCGAACCGCGCGGGCGGCATCGTCGTCGGGAAGTTCGGCACGTCGGTGGTGACGGCCGACGAGCTGTTCGTCTAGCGCGGCACCCCGCATCCTTCACGGCGTCCGGCGGCGTGTTCCGGGCGAGGAGCGCCTGGTTGATGGCGGCGACGATCTCGTCGAGCGCGTCTTCCCGATATCCGCGATGGATCCGCACGATGTGGCCGGTCCGGTCGATGATGATCATGTGCGGGATGCCGTTGACGTCGTAGGCCTTCGCGGTGCGGTTGCCCGCATCGTGCGTCACGGTGAGCTCGAAGTCCGCGAGCTTGCGCGGCAGCCGCCGATAGGTGTCGAGCGGCTCGGTGTTCACGGCGATCACCTAGATCTGGCGTTTGCCGGCGGTCTTCTGGATGCCTTCGAGGATCGGCATCTCCTTGAGCCACGGCGGGCACCACGATGCCCAGAACGAGAACACGACCAACTTCCCCCGATAACTCGCGGGCGAAGTCTGCTGGTTCTCGGCGTCGTAGCCGACCGCGTCCGGCGCGAGGTCACCGACCTGCGGGGGCGCTGCGAGACTCGGCATGGCGCCCGCGAACATCGCGAGGGCCAGGAAGGCCGCCCTCGCCGCATGGGGCGTGGAGAAGGCGCGCGGCTTCATCGAGATCGATCGATCAGGGTCCCGGAGTCGCCAGCGGCCTGCCCTTCTCGACGACTTAGACGCCCACCAGTCGCACCGGCTCGCTGATGATGTTGCTGGCGTCGTGGATCACGCCGGCCGGCACGACGAACGACTCGCCCGCCTTCACCGTGCGCGGTGGCTGACCGTCGACCAGCAGTTCGACCTGGCCGTCCAGCACATAGCTGATCTCGTCGCCGGGATGCGTATGCCGACCGGCATGCGTATCCTGGCCGCGACCTCGACACGGGCGACGACCGCTTCACGGCCGGGGACTGAGACGTCTGCCTTGCCGACCAGCGTGCGCGTCAGCTCGCTGGCCTGCGCGAACAGCGCTCCTGCGACGCCGAGCAGTGCGACACCGGGACACAATCTGGCCGTGCGGGATCCGGAATTTATGTCGGCGACTTTCGTACGCGTGACAGCGGAAGGAGCGTTGTACAACCACTCTCCCCGCCTGTCACCAAGGTCCTGCATCGACGCGGCACTTACGGACGAGCAGGAATGGTCAGCAGGTTGTTCGGTTGCAGGCCGTCGGTCTCGGCCTTCAGGTATTTGGTGCCGCCCGCATCCGTCGCGACGACCACCCAGACGGCCCGGCCCCAGACGCTCGCGTAGAACCGGAACTCGCCCGACTCGGCGGCCGAGATCGCCTCGGGCATGTTCATCGTCCACGGTGTGCTGTCGGGATTCGCGCCGGCGATCTGCGAGATGCGGTCGTGGACTTCGGGCCGATCGGTCTTCTCGATGCTGAGGATCTGGCGCGGAGTCGCCAGGTTGGCTTCCTTCGGGGTCGGACTTTCGTTCAAATGCCGATCGAAGGGAACCTCGGCCAGCCGAGCAGCAGTATGGCGGCGACGACGGCCCACGCGCCCGTCGCGATCAGCAGCGTGCCGGTGAGTGGCAGGCGGGTGCTGAACCAGTAGACCGACAAGAGATAGATCGCATACGGGACCAACGACCACCGGCCGAACAACGCGGTGGTCCGCAGGTCGGTGGGCGAGCGTTCGCTGCCGACGATGTAGTGGGCGATCAGCGCGAAGGTCGGGAAGAGCGGGACCAGACCGGCGATGTAGAAGCTCTTCGACTTCGACAGCGCCGCGATCAGCAACACGGCAGCCGCGCCGAGTAGACACTTCAGGAGCAGCGAGATCGCGACGCTTCGCCGCAACCGGCCGGCTTGAGAACGCGCTCGGTCGACGCGGGATGCCGCGCGAGCGCCTCCGCCGGCCGCCTCGGCCTGACGACCAGTTCGCCCTGGCAGTTCGGACAGATGCCCTTCAGTCGCTGCTCGGCGCACGTCGCGCAGAACGTGCATTCGAACGAACAGATGCGCGCGTCGACGGAGTCGGCAGGCAGCGGCGCGTCGCAGCACTCGCAGGATGGTCGTAGTTCCAGCATGGGTTCAGTCCGCGAACATGGCACGCCGCCCGCGCAGCCGGTTGCCCACGCCGAACAGGAGCCAGCCTACCGCGACGAACGCGACGGCGATGGCGGCCGCGTAGGCGACCACGGCACCGTAGCCCCCAACGTGGGCCGGGTTCAGGAACGGATAGGGATACCAGACGACGAGGCTGCCGCGCACGAGGACGTAGATCAGATACACGATCGGGAACGCCAGTACGATCGCTAGGTGCCTGGCCCGCAGGGCGGTCCGGGGTGGGTCGAGCAGCCAGTCGATCACGAGCACGCACGGCATGACGTAGTGGAGGAGGGTGTTGATCCACGGCAGCAGTGATCCGAGATCCACGTTCCGCAGCAGGGCACCGAAGACGAGGCCGACGAGGGCCATGGCGACGACCGCGGTACCGCGCAGCAGGTCGATGGCGGCTCCATGGAACAGCCGGAGCGCGGCGGCGATCAGCACGGCGGCGGCGAACAGGTTCGACAGGTTCGTGAAGTAGCTGAAGAAGTTGACGACGTCGTAGGACGCATCGACGTGGATCTTCAACTGCCATGCGATCGCGAAGAGCACAGCCAGGCCGGACGCGATGCGCAAGAAGGCGGGCATGGGTCGGATTCGGGTCGTTTCGGGTGGGCGGGCGGTGCGATGCAGGTGCACTGAACGCCGCTTCGACGGGCGATATCATATCGTCGTCTTCCATCCGACGCGTCACCAGTCGCGCGCACCCTCATGACCACCATCGTCACCGGCGCGGCCGGCTTCATCGGCAGCAATCTCGTCAAGGCTCTCAACGATCGCGGTGTCACCGACATCGTGGCCGTCGACGATCTGACGCAGGCCGACAAGTTCCACAACCTGGTCGACTGCGAGATCGCGGACTACCTCGATCGCGGCGAATTCCTGCAACGCTTCGCAGCCGGAGCCTTCGGCAAGGTCGATGGGGTGCTACATCAGGGCGCCTGCTCCGACACGATGGAGACCGACGGCCGCTACATGATGGAGAACAACTACCGCTACTCGCTCGCCATGCTGGATGCCTGCGCCGCGCAGGGCATCTCCTTCCTGTACGCCTCGTCGGCCGCGACCTACGGCAAGGGGCCGCGCTTCATCGAGGAACGCGGCGCGGAGCGTCCGCTCAACGTCTACGGCTACTCGAAGTTCCTGTTCGACCAGATCGTGCGCAAGCGCCTGCCCGACGCGAAGCACCAGATCGTGGGCTTCCGCTATTTCAACGTCTACGGTCCGCGTGAATCGCACAAGGCGCGCATGGCCTCGGTGGCCTTCCACAACTTTAACCAGTTCGGCGTCGACGGCCGCGTCAAGTTGTTCGAAGGCTGGGACGGTTACGGCGACGGCATGCAGCAACGCGACTTCGTGTCGGTCGAGGACGTGGTCAGGGTCAACCTACATTTCCTCGACCATGGAATGTCGGGCATCTACAACCTTGGGACGGGTCGGGCCCAGACCTTCAACGATGTCGCGAGCGCCGTCGTCAACAGTCGGCGGCGCCATGAAGGTCTGCCCGCGCTGACGCTCGGGCAGATGGTCGCGGAGGGCCTCATCGAATACGTGCCGTTTCCGGAAGCGCTCAAAGGCAAGTACCAGAGCTTCACGCAGGCCGACATCGGCAAGCTGCGTGCCGCAGGCTACGGCACCGCCTTCCTCACGGTCGAGGACGGCGTCTCGCGCTACGTCGACTGGCTGTCGGCCTGACGCGGGACGCGTTACTTCGGTGGCCCAAGTGGCAACGGGACGGCGCGTTCGCAGGCCGAACCGCTGCCGACGCCGCCGAACTGCACGGCCCACGCGCGCAGGTCTTCCGAAAGGTTCTGGTTGGCGATCACGGCCGTCGTCTGGAAGCTGCCCCCACCCGACGTTCCGGCGACGCCGAGCACGGGTGTCCGCCCGCCATGGTTGTCCTGAAAGACGAAGGTCGACTGGCTGCCGTCGGCCATCGTCAGATAGACACCCTCGCGCAGGTCGAGCGACTGATAGATGGCGCTGGCCGCGAGATTTGCGGCCTTCAGCAGCTTGACGACCGCACGGATCCCCGCGGGCCCGCTCGTCGCGTAGCGACAGGCCTGCTGCTGCATGTGCGCCTCGTCGAGCCCCGACCGGTAGATCATCATCGACGGCACGAGATAGACGGTGACGAGAGCTGCGTCGTCCGCCTGTCCGATCAGGCTCGGGACATCGACGGCGTGGGCCGGGGCGGCAAGCGACGCGAGGGCGATCGATGCTGCGGCGAAAGCGTGGCGCGGTGCGCGAAGTCGGGACATGGGCAAGCTCGATCGGAGGAGTGGGAAACCGTCGTCGGGTGGAGTCCCGGCTGACGAGGAGCGCGACGATGATGCGCGCGGTGGACGGGCCTGGATGTCGGTCGTCAGCCGAACTGGAACGCCGAGACCGTTGTCTCCATCACGCGGTCGCTGAACACGCGCCGGCCGGGCGAATCGCCCCCGCTGCCGGCGACGACCATCAACGGGATCAGATGCTCCTCGCGCGGATGCGACGGGCGCCCGTCCGGATGCGCGTCCCAGCCCGACAATGCGGCACCGCGAGCCTCGGGGTCGACGATCGCGACGGTCTCCGCGAGCCAGTCGTCGAAGCGCTGCGATACCGGACCGTACTGCGGCTTGCCGTAGCCGCGCATGTTGTGGAAGCTCATGCCGCTGCCGACGATGAACACGCCTTCGTCGCGCAGCGGTTGCAGCGCGCGCCCGACGGCCTCGTGCTCACGCGCATCGAGGCCGCTGCGCAGCGACAGCTGGACGACCGGGATGTCGGCCGCGGGCGCCATCAGCATCAGCGGGATGAACATGCCGTGGTCGTAGGCGCGGTGACTGTCGGCGCCTTCGGGCAGGCCGGCCGCGGACAGCAGCGCGCGCACGCGAGCTGCCAGGGCGGGACTGCCGCCCGGCGCGTACTTGAATTCGTAGGTGTGCGGCGGGAAGCCGCTGTAGTCGAACAGCAGGCCCGGATCGGTCGCGTCGCCGACCGTGAAGCGCGGCTCTTCCCAATGCGCCGAGACCATCAGGATGGCCGTCGGCTTTGCAGGCAGCGACGACATCGCGCCGCGCAGCCAGTCGCCCATCCGGGTCCACATGTCGGGAGGGTTCCAGTCCATGAAGAAGCAGGGACCCGCGCCGTGCGGGAGGTAGAGCGCGGGCATGCGCATGATGGATCTCGAGGCGGTCAGTAGACGTCGCCGTTCTCGCCGATCTTCTGGTCTTCGTAGGGCGCGACGACGCGACGCTGGAACTCGGCCTTGCAGCTGTCGAGCGCGCCGACGACGGCGTTGAGGTGCTCGTAACGCAAGCCCTTGGCGTCGATGTAGGCCTTGGCCATCAACGAGATCATGAAATTGAGGTCACCGGCGGTGGTGGTCTCGTCGATGACGGCCGCCATCGCGTCGGTGGCCGCCTTGAGCTTGGCGCGGTCGGCGGGGAGGATGTACGGCATGGGTGACCTTCGAAGTGGAGACTGCATTATCGCTTGAGCGCTTCAAGCTCCGTCCCCCACAGGGGAAAGGAACTTCAACTCTTCATCGTCTCCTTGACAATCGGCCACTGCCTGCGGCTCACCGGCAATCGCTCGGTCACATCGCGCAAGGTCACCACCCAGTGCGGCTCGCCGACGCTGTCGCCTTCGATGCTCTCGACCCGCTCGAAGCCGGAGATCGCACGGCGCGCCACCAGCGCGTTGCGGTGCACGCGCACGAAGCGGTCGGGGAACTCGTTCTCGAGGTCGACCAGCGGCTCTTCGGTCAGGTACTCGCGGTCGGTCGTGCGGATCGTGATGTACTTGAGCTCGGCCTTGAGATACACGATCTCGGCGATCGGGATCAGCATCACGCGGCCCCGTTCCACCACCGCGATCGTGTCGCGCTTGCGGCCCTGCGCCGCGCCCGAGTCGCGCGCGGCCGCCGCGATCGCGGGCTTCTGGCTCGCGGCGATCGCCCGCACGCGGTTCAAGGCGTCCAGCAGGCGCGCGGCACGCACCGGCTTCATCAGGTAGTCGAGCGCGTGGACCTCGAAGGCCTTCACCGCGTATTCGTCGAAGGCCGTGACGAAGACGATCGCGGGCGGTTCGGGCAACGCGCCGAGATGCTGCGCGAGCTCGATGCCGGTCATGCCCGGCATCTGCACGTCGATCAGCGCGATGTCGGCGGGCGTCTCGGCCAGCCGGTCGAGGGCGCTGCGGCCGTTGGCGGCCTCGCCGATGATCGTGTGCGGGAAGTCGGCCACGATGTCCGACAGCAGGTCGGTCAGGCGCGTGCGGGCCGGTGCCTCGTCGTCGACGATCAGGATGCGGGGCGGAGGTGTGGCGATCGGAGGTTCTTCGATCATGGGCGCTCGGTCAGGATCAACCGACGAGGAGGTCGAGAGCGCCATCATGCCGCAGGTCGGGTCCCACGCGGCCCTGCGGCGCGGGGTGCGCGTCGACGTTCGGCCGGAAAACGGATGTGCACGACATAGCGTCCGCCGCGTACCGCACTGTCGATCGACGCCTCGAGGTCGTGCACGAGCGCGAGCCGCTGGCGCACGTTGTCGAGGCCGATGCGGTTGCCGCGCGTGGCTTCGGCCGCGACGTCGCCGCGCCATGGGTTGCCGATGGCGATGTCGATCGTGCGACCCGATCGCGTGATCACGATGTCGATCGCACCCGGCTCGATCGACGGCGCGATGCCGTGATGGACGGCGTTTTCGATCAGCGGCTGCAGCAGCAGCGTCGGCACCAGGGCGACGAGTGCGCCGTCGTCGACCTGCCAGGTCGTCGTCAGCCGGTCGCCGAGCCGCAACTGCTCGATCGCAAGATATTGCTTGCACAGCGCGATCTCGTTGGCCAGAGGCACGCGTTCGCGGCTGTCGCGCATCAGCACGCGAAACAGGTCGGAGATGTCCTCGAGCAGGGTCTCCGCGCGCCGCGGATCGGAGCGGATCAGGCCCAGCGCCGCGTTGAGGCTGTTGAACAGGAAGTGCGGGCGGATGCGCGACTGCAGCGCCTGGAGCTGTGCCTCGGCGAGCGCGGGCGAGTACGCGCGTTCGCGCAACTTGGCCCAGTACAGGATCAAGCCCGCGAGCAGGGTCGCGAAGATGGCGTCGCGGATCGGTGTGCTCTCGGCCGCGCGCATCAGGCCGGCCGCGATCAGGGTGAATGCGGCCGGCAGCAGCAGCGCGATGCCGAACTGTGTCAGGTGGGGGAGGCGCCAGGTGACGCGGCGGATCAGGCAGCCGAAGAACAGGCTCGCGATCAGGACGGGCTCGACCAGCATCACGAGGCCGAGCCATTGCTCGAGCCACTGCGCGATCGAGCGCGACTGCAAGGCGGCGATGCAGAAGAAGAGGACGTTGATCGCGACCACGATGCGCAGCATCAGCCCGACGTTGCACCAGTCGGGGACCGGGCTGTCGACAGCCAGCGCCGACTCCTCGAGCATCTCGTCGAGCGCCCCGGCCGCCGCCGAGTGCAGCGATGGCGGGCGCGCCGCGCCCCCGTCCTTCGGCACGTCGTCGGTGGCGACGGAGCCCCGCGAGGGGGCCGCGCGCTGACTTATACTTTCCTCGCTCACGCGGTCCTTGGTCGTTAATTACGGCGGCCGGCGGTTCGAGCGATGTCGAACCCACAACTCCAACAGGCTCTCGGTGCGGCGACATCCCCACGGGGTTCGACGACCGGCCGAAGATAATGACAGAACAATTCTCGCGCAAGGCGGAGGCCTGGTCCGCGCGTTTCTCCGAACCGATGTCCGCGCTGCTCAAGCGCTACACCGCATCGGTCTCCTTCGATCAACGCCTGGCCTTCGTCGACATCGAAGGTTCGCTGGCGCATGCCGAGATGCTGCATCACGTGGGCATCCTGTCCCACGACGATCACGCCGCCATCGTCGGCGGCATGGGCCGCATCCGTCACGAGATCGAGAGCGGTGGATTCAAGTGGTCGATCGATCTCGAGGACGTGCATCTCAACATCGAACGGCGCCTCACCGAGCTGGTCGGCGATGCTGGCAAGCGCCTGCATACCGCGCGCTCGCGCAACGACCAGGTCGCGACCGACATGCGGCTGTGGCTGCGCGGCGCGGTCGACTTGCTGCGCAAGCGACTGGCCGCGGTGCAGACGTCGTTGCTCGATCTGGCGGACGGCCACGCCGAGACCATCCTGCCGGGCTTCACGCACATGCAGGTCGCGCAACCGGTCACGTTCGGCCATCACCTGCTCGCGTACGTCGAGATGTTCGCGCGCGACGACGAGCGTTTCGCCGACTGTCGCAAGCGCATCAACCGCCTGCCGCTCGGCGCGGCGGCGCTCGCAGGCACCAGCTTCCCGATCGATCGCGAGCGCGTCGCGAAGACGATGGGTTTCGACGAGGTGTGCCACAACTCGCTCGATGCCGTCTCGGATCGCGACTTCGCGATCGAGTTCGCGTCGGCCGCGTCGCTCGCGATGATGCACATCTCGCGCCTGTCCGAAGAGCTGGTGCTGTGGATGAGCCCGCGCTTCGGCTTCATCGACATCGCCGATCGTTTCTGCACCGGTTCGTCGATCATGCCGCAGAAGAAGAACCCCGACGCGGCCGAGCTCGCGCGCGGCAAGACCGGTCGCGTGTACGGCGACCTGATGGGCCTGCTGACGCTGATGAAGGGCCAGCCGCTGACGTACAACAAGGACAACCAGGAAGACAAGGAGCCGCTGTTCGATGCGGCCGACACGCTCGACGACACGCTGGCGATCTTCGCCGAGATGATCGCCGGCATCACCGTCAAGCCCGACGCGATGCGGGCTGCCGCGCTCGAAGGTTTCGCGACCGCGACCGACCTGGCCGACTATCTGGTGAAGAAAGGGTTGCCCTTTCGCGACGCCCATGAAGCGGTCGCCCATGCGGTACGCGTGTGCGCCGATCGCGGCGTCGACCTGTCGGACCTGAAGCTCGCCGAACTGCGCGCGGCCGTCGGTCCGGCGGGCGATGTCATCACCGACGACGTCCATGCGGCACTGACGCTCGAAGGTTCGGTCGCGAGCCGCAGCCACGTCGGCGGCACGGCGCCGCTGCGCGTGCGCGACGAGATCGCGTTGCATCGGATGCGCCTGCGGGAGCGCTGATCCCGCATCACCATTCCAACAACCACCCATCTGGGAGACAACGCATGGCCAAGCTCGTGGTGCTCTACAAACAACCGATGGATCCGGCGGCGTTCGATCGTTATTACCTGGCGACGCACATCCCGTTGGCCAAGAAGATTCCCGGATTGCTGCGCTACGAGATCAGCGATGGAGCCGTCGCGAGTCCGGCGGGCGCGTCGCCCTATCACCTCGTCGCGACGCTGGAGTTCGCGTCGATGGGGGCCCTTCAGCAGGGGCTTGGTTCTGCGGAGGGCCAGGCCGCGGCTGGGGACGTCGGCAACTTCGCGACGGGCGGCGTCGAGATGCTGATCATCGACACCAAGGACGTGTGACGCGCGCGTGACCCGCGTCGTCGCGAGCCTGCGGCGCGGCGCGGCGCTGCTGCTGGCGCCGCAGTCGTGTCGGCCGATGCACCGATGACCTGATGGTGCGCATCCTGCAGATCGACCAGGAAAGCCTCGAACCTGCGCGCAAGGCCGTGTTGCACCTCCGGTCGTACGTCGGCATCGGAAGCGATCGAGCGACCGTGGGCTTCGAGATTTCTGCCGGTAACGGCACGAGCGACGTCACCGACTTCACGGTCGTCACATCGCCCGCGGCGTCACGATCCGGTCCACCCACGCTTCGGGGGGTGCTCGGTTTCGCGGCGCGTCCGATGCGTCTTGGGCGTTGGCGGCATCGGGCAATCGAGCGTTCGACCGGGCCCTGGCTTGCGCGGGCGCCGCGAGCGCTTGTGTCGTAGGAGCATGCGTGCGCCCGAAAGTCGTGCGGCAGCCGGCGACGTGCCGAACTTCGCGACGGGCGGTGTCCGGATGCTGATCTTCGCGACGCGAAGGACTTTGACCACGTGCCGGGCGTTCGAGCCTCGTTTCCGCACGTTCCGTCGCCGGATGCGATCAGTCGATCGCATCGATTCTTGACAGTATGTCTGGTGGTGTAGTCAACTACATCACCAGATCAACCATCCGGCCGGTGTCGCGAGGAGCGAAGACGTGCTGGCCTCGCATCGACACCCATGACGGATCGTGAATGGAAGGATCATCAGCCGATCTATCGACAGCTGCGCGATCGCGTCGTGGCGCTGATCCTCGACGGTCTGCTCGACGAAGGCGACCCGTTGCCGTCGGTCCGCAACGTCGCGGCCGAGTTCCGCATCAATCCCCTGACGGTGCTAAAGGCCTATCAGCAACTGGCCGACGAGAAGCTGGTCGAGAAACGGCGCGGCCTCGGCATGTTCGTCAACAGCGGCGCTCGCGCCCAGCTGCTCAAGAACGAGCGCGACAAATTCCTGAACGAACACTGGCCGGCGATCGTGGAGACCATCGAGCGGCTCGGTCTGACGGCGGATCAACTGCTCGCCTCCAATCTCCCTTCTTCGACCACCAACCAGCCCCCGACCCATGGCGTGCATCAGAGCAAGCGGCCTGCGTAAGGCTTTCGGCGGGACCGTCGCGCTGGATGGCGTCGACCTGACCATCGGTGAGGGTCGCATCGTCGGCCTGATCGGTCCGAACGGTGCCGGCAAGAGCACGCTGCTCAACGCCATCCTCGGCCTCACATCCTACGAAGGCACGCTGGAAGTGCTCGGCCGCGATCCGTGGCGCGAGCGCGACAGCCTGATGCGCGACGTGTGCTTCATCGCCGACGTCGCCGTGCTGCCGCGCTGGATGCGCGTGTCGCAGGCGATCGACTACGTGGCCGGTGTCCATCCGCGCTTCGATCGCGCGAAGGCCGACGCCTTCATCGCCAAGACGACGATCAAGCGCAAGAGCCGCGTCAAGGAGCTGTCGAAAGGAATGGTGACGCAGCTGCATCTCGCGCTGGTGATGGCGATCGACGCGCAGTTGCTGGTGCTCGACGAGCCGACGCTTGGCCTCGACATCCTCTTCCGCAAGCAGTTCTACGACGCGCTGCTGAACGACTATTTCAACGGCGGCCGCACGATCGTCGTCACGACGCACCAGGTGGAAGAGGTCGAGCACGTGCTGACCGATGTCGTGTTCATCGATCGCGGCCGCATCGCCCTGTCTTGCAGCATGGAAGACTTCGAGTCGCGCTACACCGAGGTCGAGGTGCTGCCGTCCCAGATCGTCTCCGCGCGGGTGTTCGGACCGCTCAACGAGCGCACGTCATTTGGTCGCACCGTGATGCTGTTCGAAGGCAGCGATCGCGCGCAGCTCACCGCGTTCGGTGAAACGCGGACCCCGAGCATCGCCGACCTGTTCGTCGCGGTGATGGGTCGCGAGACGCCTGTGGCGGAAAGGCTCGCCGCATGAATGCCGCCACCGACACCGTGATCGAGCCTTCCGCCCCGACCGATGCGGTCGCCGACTTCCCGAAGACGCGGCTGCTCTACTGGTCGGTCCGCCGCGAGCTGTGGGAGAACCGGTCCATCGTCCTCGCACCGCTGATCGTCGCCGCGTTGATGCTGGTCGGCTTCGTGCTCGGCGCGCGCAGGCTGGTCGACGCGATGCACGCGCTGTTCGGGCTCGGTCGCGCGGAGCAGGCCGACCTGATGACGAAGCCACTGATGAGCGTCTCGGCCATCCCGATCGTCGTCACGGCGACCCTCGTCGCGGTGTTCTACTGCCTCGATGCGCTGCACGGCGAACGACGCGATCGCAGCATCCTGTTCTGGAAGTCGCTGCCGGTCTCGGACCTCGTGACGGTCCTGTCGAAGGTGCTCGTGCCACTCGCGATCCTGCCGGCGGTCGTGTGCCTGACGGTCATGACGCTCCAACTCGTCGCCCTGGTCGTCGGCAGCGCGGTGCTCTTCGCAGGCGGGCTCGACGGCACGGTGCTGTGGACCGGCCTGCCGCTGATCCGCGTGTGGGGTGCGCTGATCTACGGCGTCATCGGACTCGCGCTCTGGCACGCGCCGATCTACGCGTGGCTGCTGTTGATCTCGGGATGGGCGAAGCGCTCGACCTTCCTGTTCGCCGTGCTGCCGCCGCTCGCGCTGTGCCTGGTCGAGAAGATCGCGTTCGACACCGCGGTGCTGTGGTCGCTGCTGAAGGACCGGTTGTTTGGATTCGGAACTTACGGGTTCACTGGCGTCGGACATGACCATACCGTACCCGCCCCCTTCGCATTGCTCGCCACCCCGGGCTTGTGGATCGGGCTCGTCGTCGCAGCCCTGTTGCTCGCCGCGACAGTCTGGTTCCGTCGCTACCGTCAACCGATCTGATCGTCCAAGTACGCGTCATCCGCAGGGAGGAGGTCGTATGAACACTGCCGTCATCGATGGAGGCCCATCCTTGCGCGCCGTTTCGGAGACCGCGCTGAAGGCCGCCGCCCGCTTCTGGTTCGTGGTGGCCGTCGCCGGTCAGATGATCTTCGCCGTCGCCGTCGCGACCTTCTACGGACGCGCGACGGTGCGCGGCGACTGGAAGGCCTGAGGTCGCTACGTCACGCACGGGTTCGAGCCCGGCGATGCGCCAGGCAACGCGGCGCTCGTCCTGCATGTGACATCGGCGGTCCTCATCATCGCGAGCGGCGTGTTCCAGTTGATGCCGTGGGTGCGCCGGCGCGCGCCGGCGTTCCATCGATGGAACGGACGCCTGTACCTGCTGACCGCGCTGACCATCAGCGCCGCGGGTCTCTACATCGTCTGGTTCCGCGGCTCGATCGGCGACCTCGGCCAGCATCTCGGCATCAGCCTCAACGCGGTACTGATCCTGGTCTGTGCGAGCTTCGCGTTGCGTCACGCGATCGCCCGCAACATCGCGGTCCATCGTCGCTGGGCGCTGCGGCTGTTCCTCGTGGTCAGCGGCGTCTGGTTCTTCCGCATCGGCCTGATGGCGTGGCTGATCGTGAATCACGGACCGGTCGGCTTCGACATGAAGACCTTCTAGGGACCGTTCCTCACCTTCCTCGCCTTTGCGCAGACGCTGTTGCCGCTGGCCGTGCTCGAGCTCTATCTGCGAACCCGCGACGGTGCGGGCGTGTCCGGCCACTTCGCGATGGCGACCGGCCTCGTCGTGCTGACCTTCGCGACCGCTCTCGGCATCTTCGGCGCCACGATGGGCATCGTCCTGCAGGCTATCCTCGAAAAACCGCCGAGCTTCTGACGGTGCCGGCCGTTCAGCGCGTGCCGGTGGCCTTCAGCGCCTTCGCGGGGATTGCGAAGCCCGGATAGCGCTAGCGCAGCGCTTCGAGTTCGCGATCGGCCTCGGTCTCGTTGCCGTCGGCGCGCAGCTGGGCGATCCGTTCGACCCAGGCCTGGGGGCTCGATGGCTCGACGACGCGGCCGATGCGTGCGCGCGTCGCGGTCATCTGCCCGGCGCTGTCGGCAGTCGAGTTCTCCGCCTTCGCGGCACCCGCGACCGGCGACGCGGGGGGGGCTCGCGGCGGACGGCGCAGCGGCGAAGGCCGATTGGCCGGGCGCCGGTGTCGGGACGGCCTCCGCGCTGTGCATCTCGGCGACGACCGGCGGCGCCGGCGCCGGCTTGCGGGCGGCATTCCGCAGCGGTTCGACAGCGGGAGTGCGAACGGTCGCTGCCGGGCTCGTGAGCGCCGGCTGCGCGTCGCTCGACGCTGCCGACGCAGGCGCTTCATGCTTCGGCGACGGGGCATCGGGAGTTTTTGCGGCCACCGTCGTGATCCGTTCCGGGTTGTCGCGCATCGCGTGCGTCGCGACCAGTCCCGTCATCACCGACACCACCAGCAGCGCGGCCGCGGGAAGCGGCCAGCGACGCGACTGGAAGAGACCGCGAGGCGCGGCTGTCGCGGCCGGCACCGCGCGCAGCGGCGGCGCATCGACGCCACGCCGTCCAGCTGCTGCGACGCCTCGCGATGGGCGCGGCGCAGCGCGTCGACCGCTTCGTCGTCAGAGCGCATCGCGTTCTCCTTCGGGGTGCTGCACGGGTGGCGGAGCGAGCCAGTCGGTGCGCGCGAGCCGCACGCGTTTCATCGCGTAGCGCAGCCGGCTCTTCTGGATTCCCATGCCGACGCCGGTGACCGTAGCCATCTGCGCCATCGTCAGTTCGCCGTCGACGTGCAGGAGGAAGGCCGCGCGTTGCGGCGGCGACAGCGCCTCGACCGCGGCGACGAAGGCTTCGGCCTGCTACCGCGACATCGCCCGCACGTCGGGCCGTGCCGCGTCGCCTGCCTCGACGGTCTCCACCGCCCAGTCCGACTCGCCGTCGGGATCGTTCGCCGCATCGTCGAGCAGGACGTGCTGCCTGGTCGCGCGCCAATGATCGATCAGCTTGCGATGCGCGATCACGTACAGCAGCGTCGTGAAGCGTGCCTCCACCGCGTAGCGCCCCGCGCTGCGGAGGATGGCCATCCAGGTCTCCTGCAGCAGATCGTCCGCCAAGTGCGCGGCCACGCCCTGGCGCCGGAAGTAGCGGTAGACAGGACGCTCGTGGCGATCGTAGAGGCGCGTGAACGCCGACGCATCGCCGGCCGCGTCAGCCAGCATCAGGTCTTCATCCGTTTCGTCGGCGGGGTCTGCATTCATGCGTCGGGCACCGTACCTGCGACAGATTCAGCGGGGCGGCGGGTCCGCCACGAAGCGACCGCTGTTTAGAAACGGATTGGGTGACCCGTTGCTCGCGACCGGCACGTACGGCGGCGGCACGATGCCCATTGCGATCAGGTTCTCGGCGCGGTCGTAGTGGATCGTGACGATCTCGTTCGGCGTGCTCTGCGCGCGCTGGAACGCGACGTAGTTGATCGACGACTGTTCGATTTCTCCATGCCCCGTCCCGATGCTTTCGAGGCGCATGGTGAAGTCGTTGGACAGGCTCGACCTCGCCGAAGGTGCCGGCGCACTGGACGAATCGCTGCCCGACGACATCGGCGACGGCGGGGCTTGCGCCGGTAGAGGCGCAGAGGATCTTTCGGACTCTGCCGGTGCGACATTGGGACGCACGATCGGCGCCGGTCGCGGCTTCTCGGTAAAGGTCGCGACACCGATCACGCCGACGTTGGCCGGGCGGCCGGTGCGCACGGCATACGAGTCGGGCAACGCGGTGAACTCGAAGGCGGCGATCCGGTTCATGTTTTTCCGCCAGCCATCGATCTGCGTGCGCTGATAGGGACTGAGCACGTAGCCGGTCTGGTTCCAGGCAGCCGTGTCGCCGGAGATCGCGTTGACGCCATCGACGGAGATCACGTTGAGCGTGCGCTGCGGGTTGCGGCTGAGGATCGTGACGCCGTAGCGCGCGCCGGGCTTGCCGGCGATCCACCACTCGTCCTCGTAGTAGGTCGGCGTCAACGTCTCGCCGGTGTTGCGATCGACGACCTGCACATCGATCAGCTGACCCACGGCATCGGCGGGCAGGGCGATACAGAGTGCGAGCGCGCCGGCGAGGAGGGCGATGGACTTGTGATGCATGGTCGTGCTCCGTCGTTGAGGGATGAGGCTATCAACGGAACACGATGGGCGATGGGGTTAAACGGGGATGAAAATTTTTTTGTCGCGTTGAGGTGGGAGTGAAATGTCGTTCATCGCACACGCCGCTGGGTTCCCGCGTGCGCGGGAATGACGGAGCGACGGCTATCCGCCCAGATAGGCATCCCGCACGCGCGGGTTGTCGAGCAGCGCGGACGCCCGATCGGCCAGCACGATTCTGCCGGTCTCGATCACGTACCCCCGCGCCGCGATGCGCAGGGCCTGCTTGACGTTCTGTTCGACCAGGAAGATCGACAGCCCGTCACGGTTGAGCGTACGTAGCGTGCGGAAGATGTCTTGCACGATCAGCGGCGCGAGGCCCATCGACGGCTCGTCGAGCAGTAGCAGCCGCGGCCGCGCCATCAACGCACGACCGATCGCGAGCATCTGTTGCTCGCCGCCCGACAGGTTGCCGGCGGCGCCGCTCGCGCGTTCTCGCAGTCGCGGGAACATCGTGAAGATGCGCTCGAGATCGCTCTCGCGCTCGGCGCGACCGCTCTTGCGCGAATAGGCACCGAGTTCGAGGTTCTCGCGTACCGTCAGCGTGGTCAGCGTCGCGCGGCCCTCGGCGACTTGCACGAGTCCACGCGCGACGATCCTGTGCGGCGCCAGTCCGCTGATGTCCTCGCCGTCGAACAGCACGCGTCCACCGGCCTTCGGCACGAGGCCCGACAGCGCGAGCAGCGTGGTGGACTTGCCGGCCCCGTTGGCGCCGACCAGCGTCGTGATCGCGCCGGCATCGACGACCAGGTCGATACCCTTGACCGCCTCGATCTGGCCGTAGGAGACCACCAGTCCCTCGACTGCGAGCAGGGCCGTCATCGTCGCCCCTCGCGATCCATCGTCGTCGGCGAGCCGAGTTCGGGGAAGTCGCCCGACAGGTCGGGCAGGTGGACGGGCTGTTCCTGCGTCAGGTCGTCGTCCTCATCTCGACCGAGATAGGCCTCGATCACGCGCGGGTCGTTGCGCACGCTGTCGGGCGACCCGTCGGCGATGATGCGGCCGAAGTTCAGCACGCCGACCCGCGAGCAGAGACCCATCACGAAGCGCATGTCGTGCTCGATCAGCAGCACCGTGTAGCCACGATGCGCAATGGCGTCGATCTCGCGCATCAGCTCGGTCTTCTCGACGCTGTTCATGCCGGCGACCGGCTCGTCGAGCAGCAGCAGCTTCGGTTCGGTGGCGAGCGCACGTGCGAGTTCGAGCTTGCGCTGGCTGCCGTACGAGAGGTTGTCCGCGAGCTCGTCGGCCTGGCGGTCGAGTCCGACCCACGACAGCAGCTCGAGCGCGCGATCGCGGGCCCGCCGCTCCTCCGCCCGAAAGCCACCCGACGAGAACAACAGGCCGCCGACGCCGTAGTGCAAGTGGCGATGCATGCCGACGACGACGTTCTCGAGCAGCGTCATCTCCTTGAACACGCGGATGTTCTGGAAGGTGCGGGCAAGGCCGAGCTGCGTGATGCGATGGGGCCGCTTGCCGACCAGGCTCTCGCCGTCGAACGCGGCGGTGCCGGTGGTCGGCGTGTAGAGCCCGGTGATGATGTTGAAGAGCGTGGTCTTGCCCGCGCCGTTGGGACCGATCAGGCCGTGGATGCCGCCTTGCGGGATCACGAGGTCGATGGACTCGAGGACCTTCAGGCCGCCGAAGCTCTTCGACAGTTGCTTGAGCTCGAGCATCTCAGGGGCCCTTTGCCTTGGGCATCAGCGCGCGTCGCGGCTTGCGTTGCGGCCCTCCTGGAAGCCAAGATCGGAAGCGCTGCGGATCCCAGATGCCCTTCGGCAGGAACAGAACGATCAACACCAGGATCAGTCCGTTGACGACGAGGCGGAAGTCCTTCAGCGATCGCAGCACCTCGGGCAGCAGCGTGAGGATGCCCGCGCCGATGATCGGGCCGGGCAGGCTGCCGATGCCGCCCAGGATCGCCATCGTCAGGATGTCGACGCCGCGGTCGAAGCCGAACTCTTGAGGTCCGATGAAGAACGTCAGGTGCGCGTCGAGGCCGCCCGCGAGCCCCGCGATCGCGGCACCGAGCACGAAGGCCAGCATTTTGGTGCCGGCGACGTCGATGCCCATCAGGCCCGCGGCCGTATCGTCTTCCTTGATGGCTTCGAAGGCGCGACCGATCTTGGATCGTCGCAGTCGCCACAGGACCGCCACGGTCAGGACGACCGCGACCAGCACGTGCCACCACCGGGTCAGTTGCGGAATGCCGTTGAGGCCGAGCGCGCCGCCGGTAAGCGACTCCCAGTTCAACAGCGTGATGCGCACGACTTCGCCAAAGCCGAGCGTGGCCATCGCGAGATAGATGCCGGAGAGTCGCAGCGTCGGCTTGCCGATCACGAAGGCGAGCGCGGCGGGCACGACCATGCCTGCGACCAGCGAGACGGGGAAGGGCCAGCCGAGCTTCATCGTGATGAGCGCGGCGGTGTACGCGCCGATGCCCATGAAGGCCGCGTTGCCGATGGACAGCATGCCGCAGGTGAGCGTCAGCCAGATTGAAAGGGCGAGCAGTCCGTTGATGCCGAGGGTGAGGACGACGTTGCTGTAGACGGCCCAGAAGTTGGTGAACCAGTCCATCACGGGGCCCACCGCCGAAATGCTCGCTCCCGCCCTGGGGGAGGGCTTTGCGGGGGTTTCGATCGGCATGCCGATCGCCCGCAAAGCGGTTTGCGCTTGTAAGCGCGAACGCGCCCTGCAATGGGGGGGAGGGGGCTGTTGCTCGCGCCCGCGCGGGCAACAGCGACGGACGTCAACCTCGATCGATGCGGTTCGAAGTCCAGCACCGACGCTCGCTGCCTCCCTGTTCCTCCCCCAAAAGGGGAGGGGACCGAAGAAGAGAGAGGGAGCGCGATCATCAAACCTTCCGCTCGTTGGTCGTCCCGAACAGCCCCTTCGGCCGCACCAGCAGGATCAGGAACAGCATCCCGAACGCCACCGCGTCCCGCATCGTCGACCCGATGTAAGCCACCGACATCACCTCCGCGAACCCGAGGAACAACCCCGCGAGCAACGCTCCACGGATATCCCCCATGCCGCCGAGAATGATCACTGCCACGCCCTTCTGCAGCATCGGCTGCCCCATCAGCGGAAAGATCGCGTTGGAGTACAGCCCGATCATCACGCCCGCCACGCCGCCGAGTCCGGCTGCGATGAACGACGTCAGCATGAACAGACCCTCGACGTTGATGCCGACGAGATAGGCCGCCTTGGGCGACTCGGCGATGGCGCGCAGCGCGCGGCCGACCTGGGTCTTGCGGATGATGAAGATCAGCGCCGCCATCAGCGCGAACGACAGCAGGATGATCGCGAGCTCGATGGCGGTGATGCCGACACCGGCGATCTCCATCGTGTCCGTGGGGATCGTGCCCGACGGAAAGCGCATGTTCTGCGCACCGAAGATGCCTTGGACCGTGTTGTTGAGCGCGATGCCGATGCCGATCGTCGCGATCATCGGGATCAGGTGCGGCGCGTTGCGCTTGCGCAGCGGCTTCAGGACCAGCACGTCGATCAGCAGGCCGAAGGTGCCCGAGACGATGAACGCGAACGGCAACGCGAGCCACAGCGGCAGGCCGAAGCGCGACACGGCTTCGACGCCCGCGTAAGCGCCGACCATGAAGATCGCGCCGTGCGACAGGTTGATCACGCCGAGCACGCCGAAGATCAGCGTGAAGCCGAGCGCGAAGAGCGCGTAGAGCGCGCCGAGCGAGAGGCCGTTGACCAGTTGTTGGGCTAGCATCTGACCATGTCATCCCGGCGCAGGCCGGGACCCAATTGAATGGCGTACGGGGAGGTGATGATTGGGCCCCGGCCTGCGCCGGGGTGACATGAAGTGGTGGCGATGCCGCGGCACTTACTTACTTCTCGATCACGAACTTCCCGTCCTTCGTCACGCTGACGATCGGAACCTGTTGCGCGTCGTAGCCGGCCTGCTTGCCGTCCTTGTCCTTCACTTGGCGGAACGCGAACGCCCCCGTCGCGCCGTTGATCTTCACGCCCGGCAGCGCATCGCGCAGCGCCGCGCGATCGGTGGCCAGCACGCCGGTCAGCTTGATCTTCTTCAATGCGTCGGCCACCACGTACATCGCGTCGTAGGCCTGCGCCGCGAACTGGTCCGGCGCGTCCTTGTACTTGTCGGTGTAGGCCTTGATGAACTTCGTGTTCTCCGGCGTCGCGTTCTGGAACGACCACGGGCTGCCGACATAGAGGCCGTCGGACGAGCCTTTTGCGAGATCGAAGACCTTGACCGAGTTCATGCCGTTACCGCCGATGACCGGCACGTTGAGACCCAGCTGGCGAGCCTGCACCATGATCGGCGCGCCCTCGGCCAGCAACGCCGACAGCACCAGCGCGTCGGGATTGGTCGCCTTGATCTTGGTCAGCTGTGCCTTGAAGTCGACGTCGCCCTTGGCGTAGGTCTCGGTGGTGGTGACCGGGATCTTCTGGTCATCGAGCGCCTTCTTGAAGTTGTCGTAGCCGTTCTTCGTGAAGACGTCGTCGTTGCCGTACAGCACAGCGACCTTCTTCACACCCGACTTTTTCACCGCCATCTTGAGCGTCTCGGGCAGCACGTCGGCCTCGGTCACCGAGTTACGGAACACGTAATCGCCAATGGTCGTGATGCCGTCGGCCGTGTTGGAGGTACCGAAGACGACGATCTTCGCGGCCTGCGCGATCGGGTCGCCCGAAGCCGCCGAGTTCGACAGCGTGGGTCCGAACGTCATCAGCACGTTGTCCTGGAAAAAGAGCTTCTTGAAGACGTTGGCGACCTCTTCCTTCTTGCCCTGCTCGTCCTCGAGGATCAACACGAGCTTGTTGCCGCCGACGCCGCCGCCCGCGTTGATCTCGTCGAGCGCCAGCAGGAAGCCGTTCTTGATCGCGATGCCGTACTGGGCCGCGCCCCCGGACAGCGCCTCGGCCGCGCCGAGCTTGATGTCGGCGGCGTGGGCCGTACCGAACGCGGCCGATAGGGCAATGGCTGCGGCCATGAGCCGCACGCCGATGGAAGTGGTTTTCATCGTGGTCTCCAGGGAATCGCTGTGAATGTCGGGCAGCGACTCGACGGTCGCTGTGCCATGCGGGATCCGAATCGACCGGGAAGGACCCGGCCGGCGCAACCGTGAAGGATATCAGGGGGGCGTGAGGATCAGGCAGATGGGAAACCCCGATGCGGTGTCGAAGGGCTGACGCCGAATGCGTTCCAGTTCATCCACGCCGAATGCAAGGATGTCGAACTTCGATCGGCGTGTCATCGCATCCTCACCACGATGTACGACGGTGCGGACACGCTGCGCGCGATGGCCGTCGTGTCGCGGGTCTCGGCGACCTGCGGCGTACCGGCGCTGACGGTCGCCGAGCGCTTCAAGACCTACGACGCGATGGGGATCGGTATTCGCCTGGTTCGTCTGCCTGACCTCGACGGCGAAGCCACTACCGACGCCGAGTACGCCGCGTTCAACTGGACCTTCGAAGCGCGACTCTAAAGAGGTGAACGGGCCGGGGCACGATACGAACTCGCCGCGGCAGGGCTGACTGACGAACAGGCGGCGGTGCGAGCGCGTCAGGAGCGCGTGGAGCGTGACGGCCCGAGCATGACGCCTGCGGCCCGATGAGACGCATGGGCCATCATGGACGCGGCTTTGCCGATGTCCTGGGCCGGCAGGTCGTTCGACCGGGCCAGGTAGGGACGACGTTCAGTGCCGGCCTCGACGCTTCAATGCGTCGATTTCCCTCGCGAGGAACGTGCACCCCCGAAGCGAGGCCCGGATCGCGCGTGCACTCACGATGTGCTCCGAGAGTGTGACCTCGCGAGAACGAAGAGCCGTTTCAAAAAGCGAAATCGCCTCGTCGCTCACGCCGCGATGGTTTCTCGTCGCTGCCGTTGCAAGCGCACGTGAAGATCATGCGAAATGCCTCTGAGGCTCAGCGTGCGCCCCTGCGACGACGCGTTCTTGTTCACCACGATTCTAATTCCCCGCAACGGTCATCGACTCGATCAGGATCGACCCCGTCCCGCGACTTCCGCTCGTCAGCACATCCGTCCCCACCGCGACGATGCGGCCGAGCATGTCGAGCATGTTGCCGGCGATGGTGATTTCCTCGACCGGATATGCGATCCGGCCGCCCTCGACCCAGTAGCCACTCGCGCCGCGCGAGTAGTCGCCGGTGATGGTGTTCACGCCCTGGCCCATCAGCTCGGTGACGAGCAGGCCGGTGCCCATCTTCTTCAGCATCGCCTTGAAGTCGTCGCCGGGCTTGGTCAGGCGGCTGCGGATAGCCAGGTTGTGCGCGCCGCCGCCATTGCCGGTCGGGGGCAGGCCCAGCTTGCGGGCCGAGTAGTTGCCGAGGAACCAGCCGGTCAGCACGCCGGCCTCCACGACCGTGCGCTTCTGCGTGGCGATGCCGTCGTCGTCGAACCAGCCACTGGCCATGCCCTTCAACACGAAGGGGTCGTCGACGATGTCGATGTGTTCCGCGAACACACGTTGGCCGAGCTTGCCGAGCAGGAACGAGGCCGAGCGATACAGCGAACGTCCGCTGGCCGCGCCGACATAGGCGCCGAGCAGGCCGGCCGCGAGCGGGGCCTCGAACAGGACTGGTACCGTGCAGGTGTCGATCTTGCGGGCGCCGAGCCGTGCGAGCGTGCGTTCGGCGGCATAGCGACCGACGGACTCTGCCGACGGCAGGTCCGCGGGGTCGCGGCGCGACACGTACCACTCGTCGCGCTGCATGCCGTCGCGGGGTCGGCTGGCGATGGGGGCGACCGCGATGCTGTGATACGAGTGCGCGTGACCGCCCACGAAGCCGCGCGAATTGGCCGACACGAAGCGGCCGTGCTGCAGCGAGACGTTGCCGCCGTCGGAGTTGCGGATCAGCGGGCTGGTCTCGAGCGCGGCGGCCTCGGCGCGACGCGCGATCTCGGCGGCCGCGTCGGCCTCGATATTCCAAGGGTGATAGAGGTCGAGTTCGCGCGGCTCGCGGGCGTACCAGCTGTCTTCCGGCAGCGCGGCGGCCGCGTCGATCGCGGTGAACTTGGCGATGTGATACGCGGCTTCGACCGCGGCCCGCAGCGCGCCGGCCGTCAGGTCCGAGGTGCTCGCGTTGCCGCGACGGACCTCGTTGCCGCCGCCAAGGAAGACGGTGACGCCGACGCCCTTGTCGTGGTTCTGTTCGATGGTCTCGATGCGGCCGTTGCGGACGTTGACGGTCAGGCCGTTGCCTTCGTCCACGTCGACCGCGCAATCGCTCGCGCCCATCTGCTTCGCATGCGCCAGTACGTCGCGGGCGACCTGCTGCATGTCGGCGTCGCTGCGCAGGCGATACAGCGCGGCATCCTGCGGTTCGCTGCCGCCGACGGGGTGCGCCGACTGGGCGCGCTTCCGGGTCGGTGCCTCACGGCGTGAGGACGGATAGCGGCGAATCAGCGCGGCTCGAGTCATAAATGAACGGCGGGGCCGTCGAGGAATATGGGGGACGATCGGCTTCGATGAGCGGCACGCACAGAACCACGCGGAGCCCGTATCGAAAGCGGGCTTTATCATAGCAGCCGACCCTGTTCCGTTCAGAGCGGCCAACGTCGTCGTTTCCCTCTGCCGGAAGCGATGCACGCCACGCCGATCGACCCCCGTTCATGCCCCGTCATTCCCCCTCCGTCCCCGTCGAGAACCTGGCCTTGCGCATCGAGGGCGAGCCGCGCCCCGAAGACGTCGAGACCTACACCAAGCCGAGCAAGTCGCAGAAGAAGCGCGACATGACCGCGCTGCAGAAGCTCGGCGAGGAACTGGTCGAGTACAGCGCCGACCGGCTCGAGAAGGTCGAGATGTCCGACGACCTGCGGCGCGCCATCGACGAGGTGCGCAGCATCAGGGATCACGAAGGCCGTCGTCGGCAGATGCAGTACATCGGTCGCCTGATGCGCGACGTCGACATCGCGCCGATCAAGGCCGCGATCGATGCGTGGGCCGGCGCGTCGCGCGAGGAGGCGGCCGCGCTGCACGCGCTCGAGCGCTGGCGTGAACGCCTGCTCGAGGACGATGACGCGCTGACTGCTTTCGCCACTGAGCACACGGCAGCGCTCAGCCCCGACCTGCTGCAACGCCTGCGCACCGCGATCCGCATGGCGCGCAAGGAACGCAGCGAGGCCAAGCCGCCGAAGCACTATCGTGAACTGTTCCGCCTGATCCGCACGGCCATCGGCGACGAACCGCCCGCGCAGGCCGAATGAAGACCGGCACCTTCGATCGCGCGGCCGACCGCCCGCTCAGGATTGGGCTCGTATCGGTCAGCGACCGTGCATCGACCGGCGTCTACGTGGACCAGGGCATCCCGGCGCTGACCGAATGGTTCGGCCTCGTGCTCAAGTCGCCGCACATCATCGAGGCGCGGCTGGTGCCGGACGAAGGGCCGATGATCGAAGAAATGCTGATCGAGCTGGTCGACGAACACCAGTGCGACCTGATCGTGACGACCGGCGGGACCGGCCCGTCGCGCCGCGACGTCACGCCCGAGGCTACGCTCGCGGTCGCGACGCGCGAAATGCCGGGCTTCGGCGAGCAGATGCGCCGCATCAGCCTCGAGTTCGTGCCGACCGCGATCCTGTCGCGCCAGGTCGCGGTGATCCGCGAGATCGGCGACATCGAGGGCCAGCATCACGCGGCGCTGATCATCAACCTGCCCGGCCAGCCGAAGTCGATCCGCGAGACGCTCGAAGGCTTGAGGGACGACAGCGGCAAGTCGCTCGTGCCGGGTATCTTCGCGGCCGTGCCGTATTGCATCGACCTGATCGGCGGCCCGTACATCGAGACCGACGAGACGATCGTCAAAGCCTTCCGACCCAAATCTGCACTTAGGCAACAATGACTGCGCTACAGACGATCGAACGCAAGACCGGCACCTCCGAACCCACCGCCGCCATCATCTGGATGCATGGCCTGGGCGCCGATGCCAACGACTTCGTGTCGCTGGTGCCCGAGCTCGACCTCCGATCGAAGGCCGGCGCGATCATCCCGATCCGCTTCGTCTTCCCCAACGCGCCGACGATGCCCGTGACCATCAACGGCGGTATGGCGATGCGCGCGTGGTACGACATCCTGCATCTCGACATCGGTGGCGCGGGTAGCGCAGGCCGGCCACGCGAGGACGAGAAGGGCCTGCGGGCGGCGCAAGCCATGGTCGATGCGCTGATCGATGCCGAGGTCGCGCGCGGCATCCCGGCGTCGCGCATCCTGCTCGCCGGGTTCTCGCAGGGCGCGGCGATGACGCTGATGACCGGCCTGCGCCAGCCCGCGCGACTGGCCGGACTGATTGCACTGTCGGGCTATCTGCCGCTGGGTCCGCTGCTCGCGGCCGAGCGGCATGCGGTCAATCACGACGTGCCGATCTTCATGGCCCACGGTACGTTCGACCCGGTGGTGCGCCTCGAGCGGGCGATGCAGTCGCGTGATCAGTTGATCAAGCTCGGCTACCACGTCGACTGGCACACCTACCCGATGCAGCACTCGGTGTGCGGCGAGGAGGTCGCAGCCATCTCGAGCTTTCTACGACGCGTGCTCGACCCGGGCTGATCCTTGATTGCCATGGTTTCGCCCTGACAACGTTAGGCCGAGGGGACCGCCATGCAGCATCTCATCGCATTGATCACCGAATACGGACTGCTGTTCGTGTTCTGCAACGTGCTCGCCGCGCAGGCGGGCATCCCGTTGCCGGCGGTGCCGACGCTGGTGCTGACGGGAGCTTTGCTCGGCGTCTCCCACTATTCGGCCGGCGCCTTGATCTTCGTCGCCGTGGTGGCCGCACTGATCGCCGACACGGGCTGGTATCTCGCCGGCACGCGCATCGGACGGCCGGTGCTGCGCATCATGTGCCGCATCTCGCTGTCGCCCGACACCTGCGTGCGGCAGACCGAGAACATCTATCAGCGCTTCGGCGCGCCGTCGCTGGTGGTCGCGAAGTTCATCCCGGGCTTCGCCGCGGTCGCGACCGCGCTGGCGGGCGCGGTGCGCACGCCCTTCCTCACCTTCCTGTTGTTCGACGCGATCGGTGCGGCGCTGTGGGCCGGCGTCGCGGTCGGCATCGGATCATTGTTCAGCGACACGGTCGAGACGCTGCTCGACACGCTCGCGCATCTCGGCGAAGTCGGCGTGGCTCTGGTCGTGGTCGCGCTCGCGGTGTTCATCGCCCTCAAGTGGTGGGACCGTCGCCGCTTCTTCAACGAGTTGCGCATGGCGCGCATCACGGTGCCCCAGCTGGCGCAGTTGCTGGATGCGGGGACGGCGCCGATCATCCTCGACGTGCGTTCGCTCCAAAGCCAGAAGCTGGACGGCCGGATTCCCGGCGCGATCGCGGTCGACGAGAAGACCGTCGAGATCCGCATCCCCGACACGGACAGTGACCGCGAGGTGATCCTCTACTGCGCGTGCCCGAACGAGGCGTCGGCCGCGCGCATCGCCAAGCTGCTGAAGGCCCGCGGCTTCACGCGCGTTCGTCCGCTGGCAGGCGGCATCGATGCGTGGATGCAGGCCGGTTATGCGATCGAGCACGGTGATGCCGTGGTCGACGTGCCGGCGGATGCGCGCATCGTCGTGGCGCGCTGAATTCCGGCTCGTCTTGTGCTCGGATTGCGCGCAGGCTGGCCAGACGTCCATCGTCTTTCGGACATTTGTCCTCCTGGAGTTCGATCATGGCCAGCAGCCCACGTCGTTAGCCCGTCAAGCCGAACGAGACTGTCGCCCGCGCGGGAAGGCGGTTCAGGCTGAAGACCAGCGAAGACTTCGCGCTCGATCCCCGGTTCAATCTCCCGAAGCGCCGGCGCTGAACCAGCCCAGCCACATTCCCGATATTTCAGCGGGCGTTCGGCGGATGGTTGAGCAGGCTCGTTCAGACTTCGACGCCGAGCTCTCTCAATTCGGAGCGCACGTCGGCGTGTGCACGGTCGAGTACTCCTTGAAACCCGACAAGCAGGGCACCTTCGATGTTTTCGCGCAGGTCGTCGAAGAACACAATGGATTCTGGAGACTCCCCGATTGCATGGGGAATAACTTTAAAGGTTTCTCGTTCAGGCTTCCGATAGCCGAGTTCGTGCGATGCAAAGAGGCGATCGAACGAACTGACTACGGCGAGAAACATGATTGACCACGCAGCCTGATGCGCTTCGTTGGTATTTGTGAATGCGAAGCACGATAGATAGTTTCGCGCTTGCTGGATCAGCTTCGTGGTCTCGACGATCTCTCCGACGTAGATGGCATTCCAGCCCTTTGCGATTTGTTCGTGGCTAGCCGTCAGCTCCAGACAAGATACAAGGTGATCGCAGTAAACCGCGGAAGCGATTTCGCCGCGTTCGAACCGTTGATAGAAGAGGTCGTGCCGGAAAGCGGTCTGGAGTTGATGAAAGGTGAGGCGCGAAAGCGGCTGCCAAGCACGAAGCGCCTGATCGAAAT
>JANXTA010000163.1 GCA_025356395.1 Betaproteobacteria bacterium | reverse complement strand
CACTTCCAAGGGCACCGCCGGGCCGGCTTTGCCGGACGGCCAGTGCCGCCCCCTTGAGGGGGGATGAGGCTACGCGAAGCGAGCAAGCAACGGGGGTGTTTGTCACGTAGAACTGGTAAACCCACCATCAATCACCACAATCTCTCCGGTGACAAAGCGGTTGGCGGTGAGCAGGTTGAGCATGGTTTCGGCCACGTCGTCGGCCGTCACGCAACGTTTGAGTGGCGTGAGCTTGGCGCGCTTGCCCATCAGGTCGTCGTACTTGTCGCCGAGCATGCGTTCCATCCACTCGCCTTCCATCCAGCCCGGCGCGACCGCGTTGACGCGGATGCGCTGCGGCGCGAGCTCCTGCGCGATGCTCTTCATCATCAGCATCACGCCGCCCTTCGACGCCGCGTAGTTGACGTGGCCGCCCCACGGGATCTGTTGATGGACCGAGCTCATGCAGATGATCTTCCCGGCGGCCATCGACACCTTGAGGTCGAGACCGCGACGCTTGAACTCGCGCGTGGCCTCGCGAGCGCACAGGAACTGTCCGGTGAGGTTGACGCCGATCACCTTGTTCCACTGCTCCATCGTCATCTGGTCGAAGGCCGCGTCGCGCTGCAGGCCCGCGTTGCTGACGACGATGTGCAGCGTGCCGAAGGCCGCGACCGCCTGCGCGAACATCGCCACGACCTCGGCCTCGTTGCTGACGTCGGCCTTGATCGCGAGGGCGCGGCGGCCCATCGCGACGATCTCCTGCACCACCGCATCGGCGCCCTCGGGATCGACGACGTAGTTGACGATGACATCGGCACCCGCCTTCGCGAGCCCGAGCGCGACGGCCTTGCCGATACCCGAGTTGGCGCCGGTCACGAGGGCGGGCTGGCCGGTGAGATAGGGGAAGTAGGGATGACGCGGCGCGACCTCGGCCTCGGGCGTGCGCAGTTCGGGGGATTCGATGTTGGACATCGGGGACGGCGTGTCGGTCATGAAGAGGCTCCTGTGTCGGATTCGTTGCCGTCGGCGGGCATCGCCAACGTGGCCTGCTGCATCAGGCCGTCGCGGGGGTGCAGCAGGACCGCGATCAGCGCAGTCCATCCGGTCTGGTGCGTGGCGCCCAGCCCCTTGCCGCTGTCGCCATGGAAGTATTCGGGGAACAGCAGCATGTCCCTGAAGTGCGGGTCGTCCTGTTCCATCGGACTGTCGCCAAGCATCGCGCGATGGCCATGCTGGTCCTTCAGGAACAGCTTCTTGATGCGCTCGGTTAGCGCTTGCGCGATCTCGTAGAGGCTCTTCAACTCACCCGAGCCCGTCGGATATTCGATGCGATGGTCCGCACCGTAGTACGCGTGGAACTTGTAGAGCGACTCGATCAGCATGTAGTTGATCGGCATCCAGATCGGCCCGCGCCAGTTCGAGTTGCCGCCGTACAGCCGCGTGCGGCCCTCGCCCGGCTCGTAGGTGATCGAGCGCGCCTGGTCCTTCTGCTGCAGCGTGAACGGATGTGCGAGGTGATAGCGCGACACCGAACGCACGCCGTAGTCCGACAGGAACTCCGCCTCGTCGAGCATGCGGCCAAGCACGCGGTTCATGCGGTCGCGACGCATCAGCGACAGCAGCCGGTACTCGTGCTTGTTCATGTCGCTCCAGTGCGAGACGAGGCGCGCGAGCTCGGGCCGCTGCGACAGGAACCAGCGCAGCCGCTCCTGGAACTGCGGCAGCTCCTTCATCACGTCGTCGTGCAGCACCTCGACCGCCAGCAGCGGAATCAGCCCGACCAGCGAGCGCACGCGCAAGGGTTGTGGCGCGTCGCCGGGCTTCTGCAGCACGTCGTAGTAGAAGCCGTCCGCGTCGTCCCACAGGCCCGAGCCGGTGATGCCGTCGGGACCATGCGCGGCCTCGGCGATGTACAGGAAGTGCTCGAAGAACTTCGTCGCGAGGTCTTCGTAAACCGAGTCGTGCATCGCGAGTTCCATCGCGATGCGCATCAGGTTGAGCGCGTACATCGCCATCCAGGCGGTCGCGTCGGACTGGTCGACATACGCGCCGTCCTGCATCGGAACGCTGCGATCGAACAGCGCGATGTTGTCGAGGCCGAGGAAGCCGCCCTGGAAGATGTTGCGACCTTCCAGGTCCTCGCGATTGACCCACCACGTGAAGTTGAGCGTCAGCTTGTGGAACACGCGCTCGAGAAACACGAGGTCGCCGGCGCCGCTCTGATGCTTGTCGATCTCGTAGATCTGCAACGCGGCGAAGGCCTGGGTCGGCGGGTTGGCCGCGTCGAAATCCCATTCGTACGCGGGCAGCTCGCCGTTGGGATGCTGCGAGCGCGCCTGCAGCAGCAGCACCAGTTGCGACTTCGCGAAAGCGGGATCGATCAGCGCGAACGCGATGCAGTGGAAGGCCAGGTCCCAGCTCGCGAACCACGGGTACTCCCAATTGTCCGGCATCGAGATGACGTCGGACAGCACCAGGTGCCGCCAGTCGCCGTTGCGAAGGTTCTTGCGCGCCTCGGGCGGCTTTGGCATCGCAGGGTCGCCGTGCATCCAGCGCCGCACGTCGTAGCCGTAATACTGCTTGCCCCACAGCAGGCCGGCGAAGGCTTGGCGCTGGACCAGGCGGTCATCCTCGCCCTTCACGTCCTTCTGCAGTGCCGTGTAGAAGGCGTCGCACTCGGCACGACGCCGGTCGACGATGCCGTCGAAGTCCATGTCGACGACGGTCCCGTCGTCGGGCCGCAGACGGACACGCACTGTCGCGCTGCCACCCGCCGGGATGTCGAAGACATACTGGGCGGCGGCCTTGCTGCCGAAGCGCAGTGGATTGACTGCATCCAGCTTGCCGTCGACGACGAAGTCGTTGATGCCGTCCTTGAACCAGCCGCGCTGGTCGGTCGCGAAAAGGCGGTTGGTGTTGGTGTCGTTGTCGCAGAACACCAGCGTGGGTTCGCCAGCGCACAGAAGGCGCATCGGCGGAAAGCCCGTGACCACCGCGCGGACCTCGTGGTCGCGGTCGCTGTCGAGCTTGGCCTCGGTGCGACCCGCATGCCAGGCCCAGGTGTTGCGGGCCCACAGCTGCGGAATCAGATGCAGCGGCGCGCTCGCGTCGCCGCGGTTGTGCGCGGTGACTCGCATCAGGATGTCGTCGGGCCCCGCCTTCGCGTATTCGATCTCGATGTCGAAGTAGCGGTTCTCCGCGAACACGCCGGTCTCGATGATCTCGAATTCCGGGTCGTCGAGGCCCCGCGCCGCGTTCCGTGCGATTAGCTCCTCGTAGGGAAAGGCGGCCTGCGGATACTTGTAGAGCATCCGCATGTAGGTATGCGTGGGCGTGCCGTCGACGAAGTAATACAGCTCCTTGACGTCCTCGCCGTGGTTGCCCTGCGCGTTGTCGAGGCCGAACAGGCGCTCCTTGAGGATCGCGTCGCGCCCGTTCCAGAACGCCATCGCGAGACACAGCGTGAGCTGGTCATCGGCGAAACCACCGATGCCGTCCTCGCCCCAACGATAGGCGCGGCTGCGGGCCTGGTCGTGCGGAAAGTAAAGCCAGGCGTCGCCGTCGGCGCTGTAGTCCTCGCGCACCGTGCCCCACTGCCGCTCGCTGAGATACGGACCCCACGCGCGCCAGTCGGTGCCCTCCTCGATCTGCGCGAGCCGCATGCCTTCTTCGGTGTCCCGGACGGAGCGCGGGGGGTCGTTGGGGGTCTCGTTTTTCACCAGGGGGAGTGGACCAGGATTCGGTCGCGATGTGGGCAGGAAGGGTCTTACATTACTTGCTCAAGCTGGCAATGAAGCGCCCTTTCCCACTGGGGGAGGGTTGGGGAGGGCGTGCCCGAAGCGAGCGTCGGTGCTCGTTCACGACCTTCGGTCGCTTTCGGCGAGCCCCCATGCCGACCCCGGATCAAGTCCGGGGCAGGCTCTTCCCTGATAGGAGGAAGGAGCCAAGCCGCAACGCGCGCTAAAGTGCCGCGTGCTCAACCTCGCCATCGCCTTCCTCGTCCGCCTGCTTCTGGTTGCGCTGTTCCTGCCGTTCAGCGCGCTCGACAAGGTGCTCGAGTTCGACGGCGCGGTGGTGCAGGCGCGCGAGTCCCTGCCGTCGAGGAAACTCGCCATCCTCGCCATCGCCATCGGCGTGTGCATCGAGGTCGTGATGTCGCTGGCGATCCTGACCGGCGCGGCCGATCGCATGGCCGCGTTCATCCTCGCCGGCTATTGCGGCGTCACCGCGTTGCTGTGGAAGCCGTTCTGGAAACCGGGTGACTTCCGGGCAAGAGGCCCGAGCGTCGCTCGCGGCCTGTTCTGGGACTTCTGGAAGAACCTGGCGCTCGCGGGTGGCTTCCTGCTGATC
>JANXTA010000160.1 GCA_025356395.1 Betaproteobacteria bacterium | reverse complement strand
GCGCGCGATGATGATGGCGTGTCTCGAGGCGGGTCGCTGGATCGACGCGTCGCTGCAGAACAAGCTGAAGATGGCCGAGACGATCGCCGACAAGTCCTACGTCAACACGTCGGTCGATGCGATCAACCAGCGCATCCTCGGGCGCTACCAGAACGGCCTGGGTCGCACCTGGGACGACCCCAACGCGATGAAGTTCTTCAACGACGGGCTGGTGCCGTTCCCCTACCTTTCCGACGGCATGTGGTTCAGCACGCAGCACCGCCGCTGGGGCCTGCTGAAGGAAGACATCGACTATCTCGCGGTCGCCAAGTCGATCAACCAGCTCGACCTCTACAAGGAAGCGGCCGGCGCGATGAACATCAGCGTGCCGAAGGATCCGATGCGCTCGTCGAAGCTGATGGATGGCATCGTGTGGGACGGCAAGAATCCCAAGGCCTACGCCGCGGGTTTCAAGATCCATGCGTGAAGTCCACGCGTGAAACGAGGTGATGCATGAGCGCCGTACTCGACAGCATCGAAGCGTCGCGGAAGGACGAGTCCGCCATGCCCGCTCAGGCGGTGGCGATGGAGCCGGCCGTGCTTAAACGCAGCCCGCTGGCCTGGCTCGGCGAGAAGGCGACCGCGCTGGTGAAGGCGCTGATTCCCGTCGTGCTCGGGGCCGTCGTGATGACCGTGCTGTGGGCGTTGATCGCCCACTTCATCCCGCAGATCCCGACGCCGCTGGTCACGTGGATCGAGGCGGTCAGGATCTTCAGCGATCCCTTCTATCGCAACGGGCCGAACGACCAGGGCATCGGCTGGAACCTGCTGTCGTCGCTCGGTCGGGTCGGCCTCGGTTTCGGTCTCGCAGCCGTGATCGGCATCCCGCTCGGCTTCCTGATCGGTCGCTTCAGCTTCCTCGACAAGATGTCGTCGCCGGTCATCAGCCTGCTGCGTCCGGTGTCGCCACTGGCGTGGTTGCCGCTCGGCCTGCTGATGTTCAAGGCCGCCAACCCGGCCGCGATCTGGGCCATCTTCATCTGCTCGATCTGGCCGATGATCATCAACACCGCAGTCGGCGTGCAGCGCGTGCCGCAGGACTACATGAACGTGGCGCGCGTGCTCAATCTGTCGGAGTGGAAGATCGTCACCAAGATCCTCTTCCCCGCGGTGCTGCCGTACACGCTGACCGGCGTGCGGCTCGCGATCGGCACCGCGTGGCTGGTGATCGTGGCGGCCGAGATGCTGACCGGCGGCGTGGGCATCGGGTTCTGGGTGTGGGACGAGTGGAACAACCTCAACGTCACGCACATCATCATCGCGATCTTCGCGATCGGCATCGTCGGCCTGCTGCTCGAGCAGGCGCTGATCGCGCTCGCACGTGCGGTCAGCTTCGGCAACGACATCACGTGAGGCGGTCATGAAGACATCGTTGGCGAAGCCCATGGCCGAGCGTGCCGCCGAAGGATCCAGCCTCGTCCGCAATGCCGAGCGCTTCATCGACGTGCGCGATGTCGAGATGGTCTTCACGACCCGCAAGGGCCGCTTCCATGCGCTGCGCGACATCGACCTGCAGGTCAGGAAAGGCGAGTTCGTCACGCTGATCGGGCATTCGGGCTGCGGCAAGTCGACGCTGCTCAACCTCATCGCGGGACTGACGCGTTGCACCGGCGGCGTGGTGATCTGCGCGGACAAGGAAGTGACCGGCCCGTCGCCCGAACGCGCGGTAGTGTTTCAGAATCACTCGTTGCTGCCGTGGCTCACCTGCTTCGACAACGTGTACCTGGGTGTGGAGCGCGTCTTTTCGTCCAGGGAATCGAAGGTGCAACTGGTCGCGCGCACGCATGCCGCGCTCGCGCTGGTCGGGCTCGACCACGCATCGGCCAAGCGTCCGCACGAGATCTCGGGAGGCATGAAGCAGCGCGTGGGCATCGCCCGCGCGCTGGCCATGGAACCCAAGGTCCTGCTGATGGACGAGCCCTTCGGTGCACTCGATGCGCTGACCCGCGCGCATCTGCAGGACGAATTGCTCAAGATCGTCGGCAAGACCGGCTCGACCGTGGTGATGGTCACGCACGACGTCGACGAGGCCGTGCTGCTGTCGGACCGTATCGTGATGATGACCAACGGCCCGGCGGCGACCATCGGCGAGATCCTCTCGGTCGATCTCGCGCGACCGCGGGATCGCATCGCGCTGGCCGAGGACGCGGCGTATGTGCACTGCCGCGCATCGGTGCTCGAATTCCTGTACCGGCGTCATGCGATGCCGGGCGAAAAGAAGGCGGCTTGAACGTGTGATCCCTTCCAGCACGGGGGGCTTTGGAAGGGGCAAGCCCGGCGACCAACGACGCTCGTCTTTCGGCACATCCCTTTCCGGATCTTTCCCTCCGGACGGGGGAAGGCCATTCTTTTCGGAGGTGAATCATGGACGGTGGTGCAGGAGCGATGACGAACACGAATCCCCCGGCCGGCATGCGCCAGAAGCTCGTGCTGGTCGGCAACGGCATGGCCGGGGTACGGACGATCGAAGAGCTGCTGAAGATCGCGCCCGACCTGCACGACATCACGATCTTCGGGTCGGAGCCGCATGGCAACTACAACCGCATCCTGCTGTCGCCGGTACTGGCCGGCGAGCAGACCATCGAGCAGATCATGCTCAATCAGGTCGAGTGGTATGCCGAGAACGGCATCACGCTGCACCTCAACAAGACCATCACGAAGATCGATCGTGTGAAGCGTCAGGTGATCGCCGCCGACGGCACCACCGCGCCCTACGATCGCCTGCTGCTCGCGACCGGCTCCAATCCGTTCATCCTGCCGATCCCCGGCAAGGATCTCGACGGGGTGCTGAGCTATCGCGACATCGCCGACACGCACGGGATGATCGACGCGGCCGCGGTGCACAAGCATGCGGTCGTGATCGGCGGCGGCCTGCTGGGGCTCGAGGCGGCCAACGGTCTCAAGCTGCGCGGCATGGACGTCACGGTCGTCCACATCATGCCGTTCCTGATGGAGCGCCAGCTCGACCGGGTCGCGGCGAAGATGCTGCAGAAGTCGCTCGAGGACAAGGGCCTGAAGTTCATGCTCGAGGCGCAGACCGACTTGCTGCTTGGCAATGAAACGGGACGTGTTCGGGCCGTGAAGTTCAAGGACGGCACCGAGATCCCGGCGGACCTCGTGGTCATGGCCGTGGGCATCCGGCCCAACACGACGCTCGCGCAATCGGCGGGCCTGCGCTGTTCGGAGCGGCCGGGCGGCATCCTCGTCAACGACACGATGCAGGCCTACGACCCGCGCATCTATTCGGTCGGTGAGTGCGTCAACCATCGTGGCAGCGCCTACGGCCTGGTCGCGCCGCTGTTCGAGATGGCGAAGGTCTGCGCGACGCATCTCGCGCAGTTCGGCATCGGTCGCTACATCGGCTCGGTCACGTCCACCAAGCTCAAGGTCACCGGCATCGACCTGTTCTCGGCCGGCGACTTCAGCGGCGGCGAGGACACGGAAGAGATCACGCTGTCGGATCCGATCGGCGGCGTCTACAAGAAGCTGGTCCTGCGCGAGAACAAGCTGATCGGCGCCTGCCTGTACGGCGATACGGTCGACGGTGCCTGGTACTTCTCGCTGCTGCGTGAAGGCAAGGACGTCGGCGAGATCCGCGATCACCTGATGTTCGGCGAGGACCATCTCGGCGACACCGGCCACCAGGGCGTGAGCAAGGCCGTCTCGATGACCGACGATGCCGAGGTCTGCGGCTGCAACGGCGTGTCGAAGGGCGCGGTCTGCAAGGCCATCAAGGAGAAGGGCCTCTTCACGCTCGAGGACGTTCGCAAGCACACCAAGGCTTCGTCGTCGTGCGGTTCGTGCACCGGGCTGGTCGAGCAGCTGCTGATGTTCGTCGCGGGTGGCGACTACTCGGCGGCACCGACCGCGAAGGTCATGTGCGGCTGCACCGACAAGACCCACCAGGACGCGCGCGACGCGATCCGCAAGGAGCACCTGACCTCGATCCCCGAGGCCATGAGGTTCCTCAAGTGGCGCACGCCGAACGGCTGTTCGAGCTGCAGGCCGGCGCTCAATTACTACATGATCTCCACGTGGCCCAACGAGGCGAAGGACGACCCGCAGTCGCGCTTCATCAACGAACGCGCGCACGCCAACATCCAGAAGGACGGCACGTATTCGGTGATCCCGCGCATGTGGGGCGGCGAGACCAATGCGAGCGAACTGCGTCGCATCGCCGACGTCGTCGACAAGTACAAGATCCCGACCGTCAAGGTCACGGGCGGCCAGCGTATCGACCTGCTCGGCGTGAAGAAGGAAGACCTGAAGAACGTCTGGACCGATCTCGACATGCCGAGCGGCCTGGCCTACGCGAAGGCGTTGCGGACCGTGAAGACCTGCGTGGGCAGCGAGTGGTGTCGCTTCGGCACGCAGAACTCCACGCTGATGGGCCAGCAGCTCGAACGCGACCTGTGGCGCATGTACTCGCCGCACAAGGTCAAGCTGGCCGTGTCGGGCTGTCCGCGCAACTGCGCCGAGGCCGGCATCAAGGACGTGGGCGTGATCGGCGTCGACTCCGGGTGGGAGATGTACGTCGGCGGCAACGGCGGCATCAAGACCGAGGTCGCGCACTTCTTCGTCAAGCTCAAGACGCACGAGGAAGTGCTCGAGTACGCGGGTGCGTTCCTGCAGCTCTATCGCGAGGAAGGCTGGTACCTGGAGCGCACCGTGCACTACGTGACTCGGGTCGGCCTCGAGCATTGCAAGAAAGCGGTGCTGGAGGATGCGGAGAACCGTCGCGCGCTCTACGAACGGCTTCAGTTCGCGATGATGGACGTGCCCGACGCGTGGCATCAGCCGGAGCAGGCGCGGGTCGACGAGCGCCAGTTCGCGCCGGTCGCATCCTTTTGAACCCGATGAGGACGAAGTGATGGAACAGTGGATCGATATTTGTGCGGTGACGGACCTGCCGGTGCTGGGCGCTCGCGTGGTGGAGCGCAAGGTCGGCGGCAATATCGCGATCTTCCGCAACGCGACGGATCATGTCTTCGCGCTGCTCGATTGCTGCCCGCACAAGGGCGGGCCGCTGTCGCAGGGGATCGTGTTCGGCGATCGCGTGGCGTGTCCGTTGCACAACTGGAGCATCGGGCTGGCCGACGGCACGGCGGCCTTGCCGGATGAAGGCTGCACGACGGCCTTCACGGTGAAGGTCGACGGGGGTCGGGTGTATCTGGATGGGCAGCAGGTGAGGGCGCCGGGGACGACGTCGGCGCCGGATGTGCCGATGAATGCGATGACGGCTTGATGGACGCAAGCACGGAAGCTCCTGTCCTCTTTGGAGACGGAGCCACATGACCGAGACCCGGTCAGCCTGCCCCTACTGCGGTGTCGGCTGCGGCGTCATCATCGAGTCGACCGGCAACCAGATCACCGGCGTGCGCGGCGATCCCGACCACCCCGCCAACTTCGGCCGCCTCTGTACCAAGGGCAGCACGCTGCACCTGACCGCCACCGCTGCCGTGATCCGCGATGCGCGCCTGCATCATCCCGAGCTGCGTTTGTCGCGTGACCAGCCGCGAACCAGGGCCACCTGGGACACCGCCCTCGACCACGTCGCCGACCGCTTCGCCGCGATCATCGCCGAGCACGGTCCCGACGCGGTCGCGTTCTACATCTCGGGCCAGTTGCTGACCGAGGACTATTACGTCTTCAACAAGCTGGCGAAGGGACTGATCGGCACCAACAATGTCGACACCAACTCGCGGCTCTGCATGTCGAGCGCGGTGGCCGGCTACAAGCAGACCCTCGGGGCCGATGCGCCGCCGACCTGCTACGAGGACTTCGATCACGCGGACCTGCTGCTGATCGCCGGCTCCAACATGGCCTACGCGCATCCGATCCTCTACCGTCGCATCGAGGACGCGCGCGAGCGGGCCGCGGAGCAGGGCACGCCGATGCGGACCATCGTCGTCGACCCGCGTCGTACCGACACGGCGCGCGAGGCGGACCTGCACCTCGCGATCGCGCCGGGCACCGACGTCGCGTTGTTCAACGGCCTGCTGCACTTGTGTCTGTGGGACGACCGCATCGCGACGAGTTACATCGAAGCGCACACCGAAGGCTGGGCCGATCTCAAGCGCCTCGTGCGCGACTACACGCCGCGCTTCGTGGCCACCACCTGCGGCATCAGCGAGGACGACCTGTCGACCGCGGCAAGGTGGTTCGGCGAGGCGAAGGCGGCGCTGTCGCTGTACTGCCAGGGACTCAACCAGTCCGCGTCCGGCACCGCAAAGAATGCGTCGCTGATCAACCTGCATCTCGCGACCGGCCAGATCGGGCGACCCGGTGCCGGTCCGTTCTCGCTCACGGGTCAGCCGAATGCGATGGGCGGTCGCGAGGTCGGCGGCATGGCCAATCTGCTGTCTGCGCATCGTGATCTGAAGAACCCCGCGCATCGCGCCGAGGTCGCCGCGCTATGGAGCATCGACGATGTGCCGGCCACCACCGGCAAGACCGCCGTCGAGCTGTTCGAGGCGATCGCCGCCGGCACCATCAAGGCCGTGTGGATCGCGTGTACCAACCCGCTGCAGTCGATGCCCGAGCAAGGCAAGGTGCACGCCGCGTTGATGAAGGCCGAGCTGGTCGTGGTCCAGGAGACCTTCGCGTCGACCGCCACCGCGCCCTATGCCGACGTGCTGCTGCCCGCTGCGACCTGGGGCGAGAAGAACGGCAGCGTGACCAACTCGGAGCGTCGCATCAGCCGCGTGCGGCAGGCCGTCGTTGCACCGGGATCGGCCCGCGACGACTGGGCCATCGTGTGCGACTTCGCGACGCGGCTCGAGGCGCGCATCCGGCCCTCGAAGCCGTCGCTGTTCCCTTACGCCGGACCCGAGGCGATCTGGAACGAGCATCGCGAGACGACGCGTGGTCGCGACCTCGACATCACCGGCCTTTCGTACGCGATCCTCGACCAACGTGGCCCGCAGCTCTGGCCGTTCCTGGAAGGCGAGACCGAAGGCCGCAAGCGGCTTTACGAGGACGGCGTCTTCGCGACCTCGTCGGGTCGGGCACGCTTCGTCGTCACGCCCTACAGACCCGTGGTGGAAGCGGTCGACGCGCGCTTCCCCTTCGCGCTCAACACCGGTCGCCTTCGCGACCAGTGGCACGGCATGAGCCGCACGGGTACCGTCCCGCAATTGTTCGGCCACAGCGCCGAGCCATGCATCGACTTGTCGGAGATCGATGCCAGGCGTCGGCTGATGAGCGATGGCGACTTCGTGCAGGTGTCGAGCCGCCGCGGTAGCCAGGTCATGCGCATGCGCGTGTCCGATGCGATGCAGACCGGACAGGCCTTCATCGCGATGCACTGGGGCGAGGAATATCTGGGCGGCATGGGTGACCGTCACGGCGTCAACACCGTGACGTCGCCCGCCATCGATCCCGACTCGAAGCAGCCCGAACTCAAGCACTCGGCGGTCAAGATCGTGAAGCTCGACCTGCCGTGGCGAGTCGTGGCGTTTGGCTGGGTCGCGCCCGGCGGGGTGGCCTCGACGCTGACGCGGCTGCGGGCCCAGTTCGGCCACTTCTCGTATGCGAGCTGCGTGCCCTTCGGGCGGTCCGCGGCCGCGGCCGACGGTCCGACGAAGATCGGCGTGTTGTTCCGCGCCGCGCACGACGACGCGCTGGACGCGGCAGCCGTGGACGCGGTCGAAGCCGCCATCGGCATCGTCGAGCCGGCCAGGGGCCAGCACGCCGGCGAGGCCTCGCACTTGCTCCGGTATGACGACGCGCGACGTGGGCATGCGCGCCGCGTGCTGGTGCGAGGTGGCGCGTTGCAGGCGGTCTCGCTGCGTGGCGACTGGTCGGCCGAAAACTGGCTGAAGGAGTATCTCGAGGCCGGCATGCCCGTCGCGCAGCTCGGCCGCCTCTTGCTCAAACCGGGCGCCACGGCCCCTTCGGGCTTCAAGTCGCGGGGTCGTATCGTCTGCAATTGCTGGAACGTGGGGGAAAGCGAGATCGTCGCGACTCTTGAGGAACTCGACGGCGAACCACAGCAGCGCCTCGGGGCGCTGCAGGCGAAGCTCAAGTGCGGCACCCAATGCGGGTCCTGCCTGCCCGAGCTCAAGCGCATCACGGCGGATACCCGTGGCACAGTTACTGCATAGAGCAACGCGTTGCGCGACCTCGGTGCGTAACCGAAGATGCGTCGATCCGCAAGCCCGTCATGCCTGTCGGTCTGCGATTGCAAGGGTGCTTCGATGACCGCAGCAAAGCTGGACTGTGCGCAGTACATCAAGGAGATCGGTCGCGGCCGCGACAACGCGCGCGCCCTGTCGCGAGACGACGCGCGTCTGCTGTGGAGCGCGCTGCTCGAAGGCCGCATCGCCGACCTCGAGGTCGGCGCCATCCTGCTCGCGATGCGCATCAAGGGCGAGGCTATCGAGGAGATCGCGGGCTTCCTCGACGCGACGAACGCCCGCGGCATGCGCCTGCCGGTCCCGCTCGATGCGAGCGGCAAGGTCCTCGTGCCGGTCGTGATCCCGAGCTACAACGGCGCCCGCAACATGGCCAACCTGACGCCGCTGCTGGCCTGCCTGCTGGCGCGCGAAGGCGTGCCGGTGCTGGTCCATGGCAAGGTCGCGACGGTCGCGTCCGAGGCCGACCGCGAGACGCTGCGCTCCGCGCATGCCTTCGACACCCCCGGCTTCGCGAGCGCACCGCCGCCACGCGTCACTAGTGCCGAGATCTTCGAGACGATGGGCCTGCCGGTCTGCCGGACCGAACAGGATGCGACGGCGCAGGTCGCGCGTCTCGAGCCGATCTTCATGTCGATCAACGATCTCAACGCTCCGCTGGCCCGCGTGCTGGCGCTGCGGCGCCTGCTCGGCGTGCGCAGCCCGGCGCATACGCTGGTCAAGCTGCTGCAGCCGTTCATGGGACCCGCGCTACGTCTCGCGAGCTACACGCATCCCGAATACCACGCGACGTTGTCGGGCTACTTCGCGCAGTTCGAGCAGTCCGGAGCCGTGCTGCTGATGCGCGGCACCGAGGGCGAGCCGGTCGCCAACGCACGGCGGCCCGCGACGATCGAGCGCTTCCTGGGTGGCAAGTCGGTCGCCGTCGTGCCCGGCGAGACCGGGGTCGTGCGATCGCTGCCCATCCTTCCCGAGTCGCGCGATGCGGCCTCGACCGCGTTGTGGATCCAGGCCGTTCTGTCCGGCGAGCGGCCGGTTCCCGAGGCCATCGCCGCGCAGTGCGCGGCGATCATGGAGGCCCGCGTGGCGATGCAGGACGCGTCCGTCGACCAGCAACAGGTGGTGGCATGAACGGCCGCGTCACGCTGGTCGGTGCCGGCCCCGGTGATCCCGACCTGCTGACCCTCGCGGCCGTGAAGGCGATCGCGTCGGCCGACGTGATTCTGGTCGACGATCTCGTCGATCCCCGCGTGCTCGAACATGCAGCGGCTTCGGCACGCATCGTCCATGTCGGCAAGCGTGGCCCGTATTGCAGGCCCGGCGCGGACCCCGTCACCGGCGTCGCACGTGCCTCGACACCCCAGGCCTTCATCGAACGCCTGATGCGCGTCGAGGCGGCCAGGGGTCTTCACGTCGTTCGACTGAAAGGCGGTGACCCTTACGTGTTCGGTCGCGGCGGCGAGGAGCGCGCGCATTTGATGGCGCGGGGCATTCCCGTCCGTGTCATCCCGGGCGTCTCCAGCGGCATCGCGGGACCGGCGTCGATCGGTATCCCGGTTACGCATCGCGACTGGAGCCAGGGCGTGGTGTTCGTCACCGGACATCGCAAGCGCGCGGACGACGGCGACGTGTCCTTCGCGCCCGACCTCGATTGGAAGACGATCGCGGCGACCGGCCTCACGATCGTGGTCTACATGGGTCTCGGGCGCTGCCGCGGCATCGTCGATGCGCTGCTCGCAGCGGGCGTGCGCAGCGACCTGCCGGCGGCTGCGGTCCAGTCCGCCTGCACCGCGCGTCAGCGGCAGGTGGTAGGCACGCTCGCGACGCTTGCCGAAGACATCGTCGGCGCTGGCATCGAGAGCCCCGCGATCCTGGTCTTCGGCGACGTCGTTCGCTGTGCCGACGCGCGCTGGCTCCGGGTCGGCGAAGACGGTGTCGGTGACGCGACCCTGCACGCCATCGGGCGCTGAAAGTGCCGCCGCACCAGCGGCGACGGGCGTGCGGCTCCCCGAAAATGTCGCCATTCCGTCATGTAAAATGCGGGTTCGATCAAATGCAGTCGCGAGGCTATGGACCTCCCGACCCTGCCGGGAGTCCGCGGGCATGACCGCGATCCGTCTTTCGGCGTTCTGGAGACACCATGGCGAAAGCGACGCGGCTCATCAAAAAGTACCCCAACCGGCGGCTCTACGACACGGAGACCAGCACCTACATCACGCTGGCCGACGTCAAGCAGCTGGTGCTCGAGCAGGAAGACTTCCAGGTGCTCGACGCGAAGTCGCAGGACGACCTGACGCGCTCGATCCTGCTGCAGATCATCCTCGAGGAAGAGGCTGGAGGCGTGCCGATGTTCACGTCGCCGATGCTCGGCCACATGATCCGGTTCTACGGTCACGCGATGCAGGGAATGATGGGCACCTACCTGGAGAAGAACATCCAGGCCTTCATCGATATCCAGCAGAAAATGAAGGAACAGCTCGGCGATCCGTCGCGGGCCCACGACGGCAAGGGTTTCGGCCCCGAGCTGTGGACCCAGTTCCTGCAGGGCCAGGCGCCGATGATGCAGTCGATGATGGGCAGCTACATGGAACAGAGCAAGAACATGTTCATGCAGATGCAGGAGCAGATGCAGAACCAGACGCGCTCGATGTTCGGCGGCGCGTTTCCGTTCCCGGGCGTGCCGCCGTTGAACGGTGCGGCCGGATCGTCGGGCTCGCTCGACAAGACCAAGAAGTAGACCGTTCGTGTCACCCCGGCGCAGGCCGGGGGATGATTTCGCGCCCCATCACTTCGATCCCGGCCTGCGTCGGGACGACGCGGGCGCTTTCCCGTTCGGCCTCTCTCGTGCCTTCATGAACACTTCCGTCATCCCCCGCGTCGGTTTCGTCTCGCTCGGCTGCCCCAAGGCGCTGGTCGACTCCGAACAGATCCTCACGCAACTGCGCGCCGAGGGCTACGAGACGTCCAAGACCTACGACGGCGCCGACCTCGTGATCGTCAACACCTGCGGCTTCATCGACGCGGCCGTGCAGGAGTCGCTCGACGCGATCGGGGAAGCTCTGGCCGAGAACGGCAAGGTGATCGTCACGGGCTGCCTCGGCGCCAAGAAGGACGCGGCCGGCGACGACATCGTCGCGAAGATCCATCCGAAGGTGCTCGCGGTGACCGGCCCGCATGCGTCGCAGGAAGTGATGCGGCACGTGCACCTGCACCTGCCGAAGCCGCACGACCCCTTCGTCGACCTGGTACCCGATCACGGCGTGAAGCTGACGCCGAGCCACTACGCGTATCTCAAGATTTCCGAAGGCTGCAACCACCGCTGCAGCTTCTGCATCATCCCGTCGATGCGCGGCGACCTGGTATCGCGACCGATCGGCGAGGTCATGCGCGAGGCCGAGAGCCTGCTGAAGGCCGGCGTCAAGGAGCTGCTCGTGATCTCGCAGGACACGAGCGCGTACGGCGTCGACCTGCGCTACCGCACTGACTTCGTCGCGGGTCGGCCAGTGAAGACGCGCATGACCGAACTCGTGCAAGAACTGGCGACGCTGACGGGCCGGGACGAAGCCTGGGTGCGCCTGCATTACGTCTACCCGTATCCGTCGGTCAACGACGTGCTGCCGCTGATGGCCGAGGGCAAGGTGCTGCCTTATCTCGACGTGCCGTTCCAGCATGCGCATCCCGACGTGCTCAAGCGCATGAAGCGCCCCGCGTCGGGCGAGAAGAATCTCGACCGCATCCGCGAGTGGCGCGAGGTCTGCCCCGACCTGACGATCCGCTCGACCTTCATTGCCGGTTTCCCCGGCGAGACCGAGGCCGAGTTCCAGTACCTGCTCGACTTCCTGGAGGAGGCGCAGCTCGATCGGGTCGGATGCTTCGCCTACTCGCCGGTCGACGGTGCGACCGCGAACGCGCTCGACGGCGCGTTGCCGGTCGAGGTCCGCGAGGAACGCCAGGCCCGCTTCATGGCCGTGCAGGAAGGCATCTCGGCCCGTCGCATCCGACGTCACGTCGGCAAGCTGCAGCGCGTGCTGATCGACGACGTCAACGCCGAAGGCGGCGTGGCGCGGTCGTTCGCGGATGCGCCCGAGATCGACGGCAACGTGTTCATTCAGCCGCCGACCTCCGCCAGCGCGCGGCTCGCGTGGAGGCAGAAGATCAAGGTCGGTTCGTTCGCGACCGTACGCATCACCGGTGCGGACGGGCACGACCTGTGGGGTGACCTGGCCTAGCGTTCGCCACCGCCGATGCGCCATTCGCTGCGCATCAGCACCCACAGTGTCCAGGCGAGCGGCACGGCGAGCGTCGCGAACGCCGGCCCGATGTGGCCGAACAGGCCGCTGACGATGCCGAACGTCGGCAACCCCAGAACCACCCCGAAGTAGGTGAAGAACAGCGAGCCACCCGTGGCCATCGCGGCCTCGTCGTGCGGCACGACGCGGGCGACCGTCCCGAGGTAGACGCCGTTCCATCCGATGGCGGTACAGCCGTAAAGGGCGAGCAGCACGATCACCGCGATGTGCGGTACGTCTGCAGCTAGAAAGGGCATCGCGAGCCCGATGGCGGCCATGCACAGCGCGAGTCCGAACAGCGTCCAGCGCGGGCCTCCGCGCCACGCATCGGCCATGTGGCCCCACAGCACGCGTCCGCCAACCGCGGCGGTCTGCGCGATCGACGACGCGGCACCTGCTGCGACCAGGGTCCAGCCGAGATCGCCGTGCAGGAAGCTGACCATGTACGAGCTCAGGCTGACCTGCACCGCCGAGAAGACGAAGCTGCACAGCGCGAGGCGCATCAGGACCGGGTGTTTCGTGACGTACCGCAGTGGTGCCAGGATCCGCGACCGGGTCGGCATCGGGCTGGTCGGGTCGCGATGCGCATCGAGCGCCCTGCGCAGCAGTTCGGCCAGCACGATGCTGAAGATCGAGATGGCCACCATCGCCATCATGGCCCAGCGTGCATCGGCCAGCGTGATCACCACGGGCACGACGAGCCCCGCGATCACACCGCCCAGCGGCACACCGGTCTGCTTGATCGAGAACACCAGCGCGAGCCGCGTGGTGGGCGTGGTCCGGGCCAGCATTTCCGAACTGGCCGGCGTGATCGGGCCGTAGCCGAAGCCCAGCAGCAGGGCGCCGACGAAGGCGACCACGGGCTGCGGTACCGCAATCAGGAGCAGTCCGGCGGTGCCGGTGAGCAGGGCGACCTGGCTGGTGCGGATCGGCCCCCAGCGCCGCACCAGCGACGATCCCACGAGGCTGGCCAGCATGGCCGCGAAATACACGGTCGCGATGTAAATGCCGACCACCACCGTGCCTGCGCCGAGCGACTTCAGCAGCGCCGGTGCGGCGACGGCCGGTGCGATGATCGCGGCCGACGCGGCCGACTGAACCAGAAGCGTGATCGGCAGCGTCGTGAGGCCGACCCAGCCCGAGGTCGGCACCGCCGCTGTTGCCGGGGCGCGGCTCATGCGGCGCGGGCCCGCGTGCCGATCACGGCGCCGCCGACCACGAGCAGCAGCGCGACGACGATCGGCCATCCGAGGCGTGATGGATCGGCCACGCCGAGCAGGGACGTCGAGATCAGCGGCGTGAGGTAGGCGAGCGTCCCGATCACGCGCGCGTCGCCGCGCCGCAGGGCCGCGTCCCACAGGAAGAACGCCGCGCCCATCGGGCCGATCGCGAGGGCGATCAACGGCAGGATGTCGCTCGTCGTGAAGCGATAGGGCGCCTCGAGCGCGGCGTGACACAGGAGCGACAGCGCTCCCGAGACGAGGCAGAACAGGCCGACGGCCGCGGTCGGGAAGGGCGTGCCGGTCTGTCGCATGCGCAGTCCGAGCAGCGAGTAGGTGGCCCACATGAAGGCTGCCAGCAGCGCGAGCGCGTAGCCGAGCGTCGCGTCGGGCGATGAGGTGATATCGACGATCCCGCCGACCGGGAGGCGCCCGCCGACGATCGCGACGGCCGCGCCCACGAAGCCGAGCACGCCGCCGATCACGTGGCGCCCTGTGAGTCGCACGTCGCGCAGGAACAGCGGCGCCAGTAGCACGATCAGAAGCGGCCACAGGTAGTTGACCAGATTCGCCTGCAGCGGCGGCGCGAGTCGCAGAGCCATGAACAGGCAGAAGTGATAGCCGAATAGGCCGTAGATGCCGAGCGTGAGCACGCGCAGCGGCACCCGCCATTGACGCCAGGTCGGCGATACGAGGATGCCGGCGATGGCGAGCGTCGAGCCGACCAGCAGGAACGGCGGCATCGCCGCGAGTCGCACAGCCATCCACGCCAGGTTGCCCCACAACACGATGGCCCCGAGCGCGAGCAGGTTGGCGGCCGTGATCCGCTTCATCGTCGCGTCCGTTCGTGGCGTCCGAAGAATGGATGGATCACCGTCCGATACGGGCCCCGTTTCACGATCCCGATACTTATTATTTCTTTTACCCTGGAGTTGGTGATGCTGCGCTGGGCTCTTATCTTCTTCGTCATCTCATTGATCGCCGGTGTGTTCGGTTTCACCGGCGTGGCCCAGGGCGCACGATCGATCGCCAAGGTGCTGTTCTTCATCGCGATCGCCTTGTTCATGATCTTCGTGATCGTCGCGGTATCGATCGGCAGTTCGTTCTAGCGCTACATCACAATAGGAGACTTTTCCATGTCGACCAACGACCAATACGCGGACGTGTGGAAGCGCATCAAGGATATTCGTTATGCGATGCTGACCACGAAGGACGCGGACGGCAGCCTTACGGCGCGTCCGATGACGACGGTGCAGAAGGACTTCAGCGGCACGTTGTGGTTCTTCGCGTCGCGTTCGTCGCCGCCGGCGCGGGCCATCGAGGCAAGCAGCATCGTCGGCGTCCACTACGGCGAGCCGAAGGACGAAGTCTACGTCTCGTTGTCCGGTGATGCCCGGCTCGAACACGACCGCCCCCGCATGGAGGCGCTGTGGAGCCCGATGGTCAAGGCCTGGTTTCCCGACGGCATCGACGATCCGGATCTCGTGATGATCCGCGTCGACGTCCACAAGGCCGAGTACTGGGACGTCCAGGAGAGCAAGCCGGTTCAGCTTTTCAAGATGGCCAAGGCCGCCTTGAGCGGCGAGCGTCCGACCCTCGGCGAGCACAGAACCGTGTCGATGTAACGCGATGGTCCTTGAAGGTCGCGGTGCATGCCCTAAGATCGCACCATGAAATTCAAGGACTACTACGAAGTACTCGGGGTGGCGCGCGACGCGACGTCCGCCGACATCAAGAAGGCTTACCGCAAGCTCGCCCACAAGTACCACCCCGACGTCTCCAGCGACCCGGATGGCGAAGCGCGCTTCAAGGAGGTGGCCGAGGCCTACTCCACGCTGAAGGACGACGAGAAGCGGGCCGCTTACAACCAGCTCGGGCGGCATCGACCCGGCGAGGATTTCGAGCCTCCACGTGGCTGGCAGCAGAACTTCGGCTAGCAGCCGTTCGGCGGCGGCCGCTTCGACGACGTCGACCTCGGCGACCTGTTCTCGGCCTTCGGGGGCCGCGGTCGCGGGAATGGCCGTGCCTCGCGGCCGGCGCCGCCGGGACAGGACTTCGATGTTGCCGCGTCGGTGACGCTCGAACAGATCCACGCGGGCTCGGAGATCGAGATCCATCTCGGCATTCCCGAGATCGGCGACGACGGGTTGCCGCACCGGGTGTCCAAGAGTTTCCAGATCAGGATTCCGAAGGGTGCCGAGGACGGACAACGCCTGCGGCTGGCCGGCAAGGGAGGCACGTCGCGCGGCGGTGGGGCGAAGGGCGATCTCTATGTCGTCCTCGCCGTGCAGCCGCATCCGATCTATCGCGTGACGGGCCGGGACCTGTATCTGGACTTGCCGCTGGCACCCTGGGAAGCCGTGCTCGGCGCCAGCGTCGAAGTGCCCACGCTGGCCGGCGCCGTGGAGATGAACATCCCGGCCGGCACGGCCGCAGGCCGCAAGCTGCGTCTGGCGCGACGCGGGCTTCCCGGCGCGGATGGCAAGGTCGGCGACCTGTATGCGATCGTGCAGATCGAGGTTCCCATGGCGCCTAGCGCTCGCGAGCGGGAGCTGTACGAAGAGCTCAGGAAGGCATCGTCGAGCGAAGTTCGTGCGCGCCTGAATGCAGCCGGTAAGCACGGAGGTTCTTCATGACGACCGAAACCAGCCAGGTCGCGTGGCTCGAGTCCCGTTCGGACTACTCGATCCATGAACTGGTCGAACTGTCGGGATTGCCGGCTTCGTTGCTCGGCGGCCTGATCGACTGCGGCGCTCTCCCCGTCGAAGGCACCTTGACCACCGTGCGCTTCGAAGCCGAGAGCGTGGTGCTCGCGCGCGCCGCTCAACGCATCCAGGAACATTTCGAACTCGACGATCGCGGCCTCGCGGTCGCGGTGACGCTGCTGCGGCGGGTGCGTGCGCTGGAGGCGCAGCTGTCGAATGCGCGTGCTCGGTCGCGGTCTGAGACCGACTGACCGATCCCGCACGAAGGGTCACAGCGCCGCGATGGAGAAGGTGATGAACAGGCAGGCGAAGACCATCACCACCATGGCCAGCAGGAAGACCGCGTCGGCCGCATGCTCGAGCCGCGACATGCGCTTTCGGTCTCGCGTCCGCAGCGCCGTGTAGGCGGTCAGGCACGCGACCAGGAACAGGACCGCGTTGACGGCCAGCAGGTCGTCGGCGAACGTGTCGACTTTCCGGATCGTGATGATGATGCGGATCAGCCCGATCACCGTGAGGCAGACGCCGACCATCCCGGCCGAGACCGTGAAGATGTGGATGCAGAGGTCGTCGGCCAGCTTGGTGCTGGCGCGGTCGATGGTGTCGGGTGGGTCTGGAGTCGGGGGCATGGCACTCATCGTTCGATCGGCGGGGCACGGCGACGCCCGGATGCGGGTTCGGTCTTGATCCAACCATCATGACCTGAACGCGCGTTGCCGTTGTCGCGGCGAGGGCGGTCGCGTCCGGACTCGCCACAGATCGAAGAATATTAATTCTTGCGAAAACCGGGATTTTCTCAGGTACTACGTCTATAAGGGCCTAAGGTTTTCGACGCGGTTCTCGGCAAACGGCGGAAATCGGTCACACGAGACGACTTTCCCGGCCAGAGGATGGCCACCCCCAAGCCAGCAACGCTCCCTCGTTCGCGGAGCGCAGGCCTGGGCAGTCCTTGCTCGTTCCGTCGCGGGACGTCCAGGGCTCCGACGATGTCGAGAGGAGAACCATGTCCGATCTCTGGCTCTGGGCCCGGCAGCGAAGGATCCCGGGTGTCGGCACGAGTTTCAGGCCCTCGCTCGCGGTCTTCAACGGTCGGCTGTATGCAGCCTGGAAGGGCATCAGCGGCGATACCGGCATCTACTGGTCGAGCAGCGACGGCCGCTCGTGGGCGGGTCAGCAGCGGATGCCCGGCGTCGGTACCAGCGTCGGGCCGTCGCTGGCCGTCTTCGGCAATCAGCTCTACGCCGCCTGGCAGGGCATCCCCGGCGACGACGGCATCTATTGGTCGAGCTTCAACGGGTCCGGGTGGGCCGGCCAGCGCAAGATCTCCGGCGTCGGCACCAGCCTGATCCCGTCGCTCGCGACGTTCGGCAACCGGCTGTATGCCGCGTGGAAGGGGGTCGGCAGCGACCAGGGAATCTACTGGTCGAGCTTCGACGGTCAGACGTGGGCCGGGCAGCAGCACATCGGCGGCGTCGGCAGCAGCGTCGGACCGTCGCTCGCCGTGTTCGGAGGCCGCCTTTACGCGGCATGGAAGGGCGTCGACAGCGACAGCGGCATCTACTGGTCGAGTTTCGACGGCGCGCGTTGGGCCGGTCAGCAACGGATCGGTGGGGTTGGAACCAGTCTCGGCCCGGCGATTGCCGTCGCGAACAATCAGCTGTATGCCGTCTGGAAAGGCATCCCGGGCGACAACGGGCTGTACTTCTCGAGTTTCAACGGCAGTGGCTGGGCGCCCCAGCAGAACATCGGCGGCGTCGGCAGCAGCGTCGGGCCTTCCGTGGCCGCGTTCGGCAACTTCCTGGTGGCTGCGTGGCAGGGAATTCCGGGGGACGATGGTATCTACTGGTCGACGCTGTTCGACTTCACGGCCGCCAACGTCAGGCTCGGCTTCACCATGCAGCCCCAGACCCAGTCGAACTGGTGCTGGGCCGCCGTCTCCACCAGCGTCAGCCACTACTACAACGCGGCGAGCCCATGGACCCAGTGCCTGATCGCCAATCAACAGCTCGGCCAGACCACCTGCTGCGTCACGCCCGGCTCGGCCGCCTGCAATCAGACGGGCTACCTGGATCGGGCGATGACGACCATGGGCAACCTCGATGCTTGGCAGAGCGGAACCGTTCCGGTCGCGACGCTCGACGGCGAAGTCCTGCGCTCGATCCCCGTCGGCATTCGCATCGCGTGGTCCGGCGGCGGGGCGCATTTCGTCGCGGTCACCGGCTCGGTGAATTCGAGTGGCCTGGTCCATGTCCAGGATCCGATCTACGGGACGACCGACATCACCTACAACACGCTGGCGACGGTGTACCAGGGCACGGGTTCCTGGACCCATACCTACTTCTCCAAACCTTAAGGGGGCGAGATGCCTGTATCCCTTGCACAGCCGCCGCAAGCGGTAGCCGAACTGACCCGAAACAAGATTCAGGAGATCGCGCAGCGACAGGATTTTCGGGTCGAGAGCCTGGCTGCGGCCGTTCCCGCGCAGATCAGCCTGTCGTCCGGCCATGCCGTCTACAACCTCGGGTTGCGCGACCTGCTCGACGGCAAGTCGCTGGAGCAACGCGCGATCACGTCGTGGCGGTTCATCGTCCAGAACAGCAACGCGGAGCCGACCGCTGCCGAGACGCTGAGTGGCGGCGCTTCGGGACCCGCGGAGTTCTCTTCGGTCAACGCGGGACCTTTCGTCCAGGGCACCAAGGACGCCTTCGCCGCGGTGTCCGCCGATCCGGCTTTCGCGGTGGGCGACTGGGAGATGCGGCTGCTGCGGGTGCCGGCGCTGTTCATCATGGCGGTCTGGACCCACGAGAAAAGCGGCAAGGACGACCGGCTGGTGCCGATCCAGCCGGCACCGACGTATCTGAGTGCGGGCAAGACCTACAGCTGGACCGAGTTCCTGTCGGCGGTCCGTTCGTATGCCGAAGCGCGGCTTAAGGCGGACGACGGCGCGAGGGGCTGACTTCGCGCTTTTGTTTCCGCCGGGCCGACCCAAAGAAAAAGGGCCTACCGAATAACTGGTAGGCCCTTGATCGTGCTGCGTTTTTCTGGTGCGCCCGGAGCGATTCGAACGCCCGACCCCTTGGTTCGTAGCCAAGTACTCTATCCATCTGAGCTACGGGCGCAGCGGCGGGCATATTAACACAGGGTTGCGGCCTTTCAGCGCCCCGAAACGACCCGGACGCCCTGTGACGAACGCTCACGGTTTCGACCCCAGGCGGTCCAGCAGCGCGATCAACTGGTCTCGCTCGGTCGTGCTCAGGCGTTGGCTGACCCGGGCGTCGTGCGCGTGGACTCGGCGACGGGCTTTCACGAGGATCGTCCTCCCCTCGGCCGTCAGCTTGAGCAGCCACGCGCGGGCGTCCGTGCCGTGCGCTTCACGGGTCACCCAGCCGCGCGCTTGCAGGCCATTGACCACCTGCACCACGCCCGATCGCGCGACGCCAAGCACGCGCCCCAGCGTGCCCTGCGCGATCGCCGGATTGGCCGCGATGACGACCATCGCCGAGAATCGCTGCGACGTGATGTCCATCGGGCCGAGCGCGGCCTCGAAGTCTTCGTAGATCGCGATCTGCGCGCGGCGCAGCGCGTAGCCGACGAGTTCGTCGAGCACGCCGTAGCCGATGTCGGGGACGCGACGCTCGAAGCGCTGGGGAGCAGGGGAGATACGGGCCATGCCTCGATGCTAGCGGATCGGGTCCGGGAACACGGATCCTGCAACGCTTGACACACCGGCACGGCAATCGAAGAATGTTATGGTCCATAACAAATGAATTGAGCTGACTCCAGGTCACGCGGCGCCTCGATCGAAGGAGACGTTCCCTGAACGACATCGACGCAAGGTCGGACTCGCAATCGCGGGCCCTGATCGCGGGTGGCGGCATCGGACCGGCTCGCTGCTGTACTTCAACAAGTTCGGCCAGCGCATCTGGCAGGAACCACGTGGCATCTGGGCGGGTTGTCCGATCCCGCAGATCTCGATCCATCGCGGCGAGCTGCACATGATCCTGTACCGCGCGCTGCTCGACCAGATGGGCAGGGACGCGGTGCGCTGCGGCGCATCGCTCGTCGACTTCTAGCAGGACGGCGACGGCGTGACGGCCCTCTTCGCCGATCGGCAGAGCGGCGCTGCGCTCGGCAGCGAGCGCAGCGCGTTGCTGGTGGTTGCTGATGGCATCCACTCGACACTGCGTCGCATGATGGTCTCGGGCGAAGGGTCGCCGTGCTTCTCGGATTGCATGCCGTGGCGGGCCATCACCGAAGCCGATGCGTTCATCGACGGTCGCACGATGGTCTGGGCCGGCAATGCGTCGCAGAAGTTCATCGCTTATCCGATCTCGGCGGCTGTCGCCAGGTCGGGCCGCGCCTCGATCAACTGGATCGCCGAGCTGCGCGTGCGTGCCGCCGATGACCGACTGGAATCGCCGAGTCGACGCGAGCGTGTTCGACCAGCCGTTCGCCACCTGGGACTTCGACTGGCTCGACGTGCCGGCGCTGATCGCCCGGGCCGGCGCCGCCTACGAGTTCCCGATGGTCGATCGCGATCCGCTGCAGCCGTGGAGCGACGGACGCGTCACGCTGCTGGGCGACGCGGCGCACCCGATGTATCCGATCGGATCCAACGGCGCGTCGCAGGCGATCCTCGATGCACGCGAACTCGCGGACCAGCTGGTCGCGCACGACTCGATCGAAGCCGCGTTGAAGCGCTACGACGAGATCCGTCGACCCGCGACCGCGGCCATCGTCGCGGCGAATCGTCGCCAGGGTCCGGACGAGGTCATGCAGATCGCGGAAGAACACGCACCCGAAGGCTTCGTGCACATCCATGACGTCATCGGCCGGGCCGAGCTCGAGACTATTGCCGCGAAGTATTTGCAGACGGCGGGCTTCGATCACGCGAGCGTGAGCAGGGCGGCGCAGCGCGCGGTCGCACAGTGAGAGACCTGCGATGAGCTTTGATACCGCGATCCCCCGACTGCCGCTGGACAGCGACTACCTGTGCTCGCTCGACGTCGGGGTCGGCCCATCGATCTCGCTCGGTACCGGCCCGTATGGCGAGCGACGGGTCGTCGGCATCCTCGGCGGCCGCGTCGAAGGGCCGGACTTGGTCGGCACGGTCGTCGGGGGCGGCGCCGATTGGCAGGTCGTGCGGGCCGATGGAGTCGTCGACATCGAAGCCCACGACAGCCTGCTGCTGGACGACGGAGCGCGTGTCGAGATCGTCAGCAGCGGCGTGCGCTACGGCCCGTCCGACGTGCTGCAACGACTGACGCGCGGAGACGCGGTCGATCCGTCCGAATACTTCTTCCGCACCTTCATCCGTTTCCAGACCGGCGCGGCGCGCCTCCAACATCTCAACCGCACGATGGCGATCGCGATCGGCGCCCGTCGCAGCGCCAACGTGGAGCTGACGCTGTATCGCGTGCGCTGAGGTCCGGCGCGCGTTCGATCGGCGCATCGCGGTCACGCGCTGGGCGCACCCGGCGTCGAGCGGATCCGCTTGATACCATCGTCGGCTTCGTGCAACGACCCACGTTCGCGCGCCACCAGCCAGGAATCCAAGCCGCGATGAAGACTCGAGCCGCCGTACTGGACCGCATGGGCATGGACCTGCCGTATGCGGCCAGTCGCCCCCTGACGATCCGCACCATCGAGCTCGACCCGCCCGGACCCGACGAGGTGCTGATCCGGATCGCCGCCGCGGGGCTGTGCCACTCCGACCTGTCGGTGATCAACGGCGATCGTCCGCGACCGATGCCGATGGCGCTCGGGCACGAGGCTTCGGGCATCGTCGAAGAGACCGGCAGCAACGTGCACGACCTGCAGCGCGGCGATCACGTCGTCGTCGTGTTCGTGCCGAGCTGCGGCCATTGCCCACCGTGTGCCGAAGGACGGCCGGCGCTGTGCGAGCCAGGTGCCGCGGCCAACGGCGCAGGTACCCTGCTGTCGGGTGCGCGACGCATCCATCACGATCATGAAGGCGTGCTTAACCATCACCTCGGTTGCTCGGTGTTCGCCGAATACGCGGTCGTGTCGCGCCGCTCGCTGGTCCGCATCGATCCCGAGATCGCACTTGACGAAGCGGCGCTGTTTGGCTGCGCCGTGCTGACCGGCGTGGGCGCGGTCGTCAACACCGCGCAGGTCCGTGCGGGGGCATCGACCGCGATCATCGGCCTCGGCGGCGTGGGGCTCGCCGCGCTGATCGGAGCGCGTGCCGCCGGCGCGCGGACCATCGTCGCGATCGACCTGTCACCGGCCAAGCTCGAGGAAGCGATGGCGCTCGGGGCGACGCATGCCGTCGATGCGCGCGATCCCGATGCGAAGGATCAGGTGCGTGCGCTGACCGGTGGCGGCGTCGAATACGCCTTCGAGTTCGCGGGCGCGATCCGCGCGCTCGAACTGGCTTACGCGATCACGCGGCGTGGCGGGACCACGGTGACGGCCGGGCTGCCGCCGTCGGCCGCGAGCTTCGGCATCCCCGCGGTCAGCCTGGTCGCGGAAGAGCGGACGGTGAAAGGCAGCTACATCGGCACCTGCGTGCCGGCGCGCGACATACCCCGGTATCTGGAGCTCTACAAGCAGGGACGGCTGCCCGTCGACCGCCTGCTCAGCGGCCGTCTCGCGCTCGACGACATCAACCACGGCTTCGACCTGCTGCACGAAGGCAAGGCCGTGCGACAGGTCGTCGTGTTCGACTGAAGTTCTCGTGCGCACGCCGCAGGCGATTGCGATCGGTGTCCTCGTCGGCGTGGCCGCGGCTGCGGCTGTTTTCATGGGCGTGGATCGTTTCGGGATCCCGGCAGCGAACGTGAGTGCGCCGCTGTCCGTCGCTACGACTGCGCAGGTCGAGCCGCCGCTCGCGATGCCACGGACCCCGTCGATGGCGGTGCCGACCACGCCGCAATACCGGCCTCTCGCCGAGTCGCCACCGACAATCTATCGCTGCCGTTCCAAAGGAACCACGACCTATTCGAACGAGCCTTGTCCCGGCGGAAGCGTCGTCAACGAATCGAGCGCGGTGATTGGCTACGACACGCGACCCAGCGATCGCATGGCCCGACTCGTGGCCGAAGGTCGCGTCGCCGATGTCCCGCAGCCACCGGTCTACCGGACCCTTGCGCCCACGGCCTCGAGCACGCCCGACTGCAACAGCATGCGCAGGCAGATCCGCGACATCGATGCGCAGGCGCTGCGGCCCAACGATTTCAAGACCCTGGACGACCTGCGCGCCGTGCGCCAGGACATCCGCACGAGCATGGCGCGTCTGCACTGTTGATGAAGCGACCGGAGGTTCCCTGGTTTCCGCTGTTGCTCGCCGTCGTCTGCGGCGCGCTCGCGGTGCTGTCGATCGACGAGGGTCGCTGGCACGACCTTTTCGACTATCGGCGCGACGCGATCGCCGATGGACAGTCGTGGCGCCTGGTCAGCGCGCACGTCATGCACCTGTCCGTGGCCCATGCCGTCCTC
>JANXTA010000112.1 GCA_025356395.1 Betaproteobacteria bacterium | reverse complement strand
GGCCAATTCGGCGCGCACCGCCGGTGTCGTGCGAGCACGCTTGTGAAGGGCCATCAACATGCAGCTGAATCTCCTCGGTTGGCAGCAACGAGCCGATCCACCAATGCTCTCATGACATCCCGCGCCATGAACAGTGGGTAGTGTCTCGGATCTATGCAATCATCCGGGAGTAGACAGTTAGGCAAGGCGAGAACCAGATTGCCAAAAAGTACACTGCTATTCAGAATAAAAAACTGCCGCAATTGCATGCAATATTCAATTCCAGGAAAATTCGAATGATTACACGACGACAGGTTGTGTTAGGTGCTGGAATTCTTGTCACTTCTTTTCAAGTTAACGCACAGCTGAGACCTCAACAATTCGTTCGTGTTGCTTATTTATCAGTTGCTGGCCGCACACCTGACGGGAAACCCCCTGCGATATTAACCAATGCCTTGACCGCATTAGGATACGTCGAAGGAAAAAATATCGCCTACGTTGCACGATTTGCGGAAGGTAAATTCGAGAGTCTCCCCGTGTTCGCGGCAGAATTGGTGAAGCTAGGCGTAGATATCATTGTCACGCAAGGCGGGCCTGCAACGTTGGCTGCCAAACAGGTTACGACTCAGATTCCTATTATCATTGCAACAGTAGCCGGCGACGCGGTGGCGACTGGCCTGATCGAAAGTCTTGCGCGACCTGGCGGGAATATCACCGGGATGTCCGATGAAAACGACGGACTCAATTCAAAGCGGATGCAGCTTTTGAAGGAAACTCTACCGAAGGCGGCGCGTATTGCAATTATCTGGAACGCAAATGACCAAGGCATGCGTCTTCGTTATACGGCGATGCAAAAAGCGGCAGAAGTCCTGAAAATTAAGGTCGATTCGATAGAAGTACGTAAATCCGAGGATTTCGCTGGCGCATTCGACACCATCGGCAAGCTTCGAACTGACGCTTTGCTCGTGGTGATGGACGGACTTACCGTCTCGAATAGACAACAAGTCCTGGAAGGGGCTGCAGCGCTTCACATTCCGGCTATGTATGAGGTAGGGCTGTTCGTAGATGCAGGCGGGTTGATGGCATATGGACCAAGCACTGAAGACGGATTGCGCCGGGCGGCAGGCTACATCGACCAGATAGTCAAGGGCGCCAAGGTTTCCGACCTACCCGCAGAGCAGCCGACAAGGTTCTATCTGACACTCAATCTCAAGGCGGCCGAGAAGCTCGGCTTGACGTTTCCGCCTACGCTACGGTTGATGGCAGACGAAGTGATTAGTCGGTGAGTTTCGGCAGGCACTTCTAGCTCCACCACTGCAGAATTATCAGCTCTCTCTTCAAGGACTCAATCAAAAGCGCGATTGTCACTGCTCGCAATTGCAGACGAGTTGATCGAGTAAGCTGCTTCGACATAGCACCGTACAAAGATGTGACGGCGTTGGTCGTAATCCGGACATGCCGTGTAATAGGCCAGACTCGTTGGACCATTCAGTGCGAAATAGTAAATCCACTTACTCTCCACAACTGCCAATGATGCGGCCCATTCGCAGAGGCTGTGCGTCTTCATGAGGGTATCGCGCTGGCGCCTTTTTCCGAAGTACGCGACGCTCATCATCCTTGTCGTTTCGGGCGTGCTCGTGGCCAGCGGCATCCTGAGCCTGTACTTTTCATGGCGCGAGACGCAAGCCCATTTGGTGACCCTGCAACTCGAGAAGGCGCAAGGCGCGGCCGCGCGGATCGAGCAGTACATCCTCGACATCGAGCATGAGCTCGGATGGACTGCGTTCCCTCGGATGGACACCGCGGCGGCGCCGGTCGAACAACGTCGAATCGACTACCTGAAGCTGCTTCGCCAGGCCCCGGCGATTACTGAAGTCGTGTGGGTGGGCAGCGACGGGCGTGAACGCCTTCGCGTATCGCGCGTGGCGATGGACCGCATCGACAGCGGCGCTGATCTTTCCGCCGAGCCCGCCTACCTGGCCGCCAAGGCCGGTCAAACCTATTTCGGCCCGGTGCAGTTCCGCAAGGGCACCGAGCCCTATATGACCATCGCACGCCCGGCCGGCGATGAGGGTGGCGTGACGCTCGCCGACGTCAACCTCAAGTTTGTCTGGGAGGTCGTCTCGCGGATCAAGGTCGGCGCATCAGGCTTGGCGTACGTGATCGACTCCAGTGGGACGTTGATCGCCCACCCGGTCATCAGCCTGGTACTCAAGAAGACAGACCTCACGTCGCTGCCTCAGGTGGCCGCCCTGGGCTCAACAAGCATGGCCGCGACAGTGGCGCGCGATCTATCGGGACGCGAAGTGTTCTCTGCCAGCGCCCGGATTCCCTCCCTCAACTGGGTGGTGTTCGTCGAATCGCCGCGGTCTGAAGCGTTCGCGCCGATGTACGCGTCCATCGCGCGCCTGGGGTTGCTTTTGATTGGCGGCCTGCTGATCGCGACGGCCGCCAGCTTCTTCCTCGCCCGTGCGCTGGTTCGACCGATTCGCGCGCTGCAGCACGGCGCCGCCCGAATCGGTGCCGGCGAACTCGACCAGCGCATCGAGGTGCGCTCCGGCGATGAACTGGAGGCACTCGCGGAGCAGTTCAACCGGATGGGCAGCGACCTCAAGGCGTCTTACGCCGAGCTGGAACGCAAAGTCGAGGAACGGACGGCTGAGCTGACCGAAGCCCTGAAACAGCAGACCGCGACGGCCGAGGTGCTGAAAGTTATCGGCAGTTCCGTGTCCGACGCAACGCCCGTCTTCGACAAGATCCTCGAAAGTTGTCAGCGTCTCTTCGGTGGCGGCAGTACGGTGATCTCGTTGCTGGGAGACGATGGCAAGCTGCATCTGAGTGCCTACGTTAGAACGATTCCCTCGCAATTCATGGAGCGCGCCTACCCGATCGAATTCAAGGGCAGTGCCGCGGAACGCGCATTCGAGGCCGGCCGAGTGGTGCAATTCCCGGATTTGTTGCACGGCGAGGACGTGCCGGAGGTGTCGCGACGCTTGGCCGAGCAGTTGGGTGGCAACTACGCACAGATGGTGGCGCCGATGATGTGGGAGGATCGCGGTGTGGGCTGCATCGTCGTGCCGCGTTCGCCGGCCGGACCATTTTCAGAACAGGACCAAGCGCTGTTGCAGACGTTCGCCGACCAGGCCGTCATCGCGATCCAGAATGCGCGTCTGTTTCGAGAGATCCAGGAAAAAAGCCGGCAGCTCGAAGTGGCGAATCAGCACAAGTCGGAGTTCCTGGCGAACATGTCCCACGAATTGCGGACGCCCCTGAACGCCATCATCGGATTCTCCGAGGCGCTGAGCGAACAGATCTTCGGCGATGTCAACGAGAAGCAGGCCGAATACCTGAGGGACATTTACTCGTCCGGGCATCACCTGCTGACGTTGATCAACGACATCCTCGATCTGTCCAAGATCGAGGCCGGCCGCATGGAACTTGATCTCGGGAGCTTCAATCTGCCGATGCTTCTGGAGAACACGACGACACTGGTGCGCGAGCGGGCGCACCGTCAGGGTCTGGCCCTCGCTGTCGACGTGGATCGTTCACTGGGGGAATGGGTTGCCGACGCCCGCAAGGTGAAACAGGTCGTGATCAACCTGCTATCGAACGCGGTCAAGTTCACGCCAGCCGGCGGGCGCATCACCTTGAGCGCAAGAGGTCTCGACGGGGTCGTCGAGATCTCCGTGACGGATACCGGGGTCGGCATCGACCCGGCCGAGCAAGCGCTTGTGTTCGAGGAGTTTCGGCAAGCGGGCGGCGACTACCTGCGCAAGAGCGAGGGGACCGGTCTGGGCCTGTCGCTGGCGAAGCGCTTCGTCGAGCTTCACGGAGGCACGATGCGGCTCGACAGCAGGCCCGGTGTCGGATCGACCTTTTCGTTCACCTTGCCCGCGCGTCTTCTGGAGGCCGCCGCATGAGCCGAATCCTGATCGTCGAGGACAACGAGAAGAACATGAAGCTGGTGCGCGACGTGTTGCGACACCAGGGCCACGAGACGCTGGAAGCGGCTTCCGGGACCGAAGGGGTTCGGCTGGCTTTGGCCGAATGCCCTGACCTGATCCTGATGGACATTCAATTGCCCGACATCGACGGCATCGCCGCACTGGGCGAGATCCGCAAGGCGTCGCATCTTGACGCGACGCCGGTACTCGCCGTGTCGGCCTCGGTGATGCCGGAAGAGCAACAGAAGGTGGTCAGCTCGGGCTTCGACGCGTTCATCACGAAGCCGATCGATTTGAAGCAGTTCCGCGCGATCGTGCAGCGCTGGCTGGCCAGCGGCCGCGTGCTCGAACCATGAAGCACAAGATTCTCGTCGTCGATGACGTTCCGCTCAACGTCAAGCTGCTCGCGGACTTGCTGGACGCCAAGGGATACACGGTGATCACGGCGAGTTCCGGCCCGCAGGCGCTGAAGCTGATCGAGTCCGATGCGCCGGACCTGGTGCTGCTGGACGTCATGATGCCGGGGATGAGTGGATACGAGGTGTGCGAGAAGATCCGTTCCGACCCTGAGCACGCGATGCTGCCCGTGGTGCTGGTCACCGCGCTTGACCCGGCCGCCGAGCGGGCCAGGGGGTTGGACGCGGGCGCGGACGATTTCTTGTCCAAGCCGGTGGCGCAGGCAGAGTTGCTGGCACGGGTCAGGTCGCTGCTGCGGATCAAATCCTTGTACGAAGAAGTCCGGGCCCGCAAGGCGGAGCTGCTGGACTGGAACGCGACGCTCGAGCGGCGCGTCGCCGAAGGCGTTCAGCAGGTCGAGAACCTTGGACGACTCAAGCGGTTCTTCTCGCCGCAGCTGGCCGAGCTGATCGTCGCGGGCGGCGCAGACGATCCGTTGAAGAGCCATCGTCGCGAAATCACCGTCGTCTTCCTCGACCTTCGTGGCTTCACGGCATTTACCGAGACGGCCGATCCCGAGGAAGTCATGGGCGTGCTGTCGGAGTACCACGCCGCGATGGGACGCCTGATCCTGGAGCACGAAGGCACGCTTGAGCGATTCACGGGTGACGGAATCATGGTTTTCTTCAACGACCCACTGCCTATTCCGGATGCGGCGTCCCGAGCCGCACGAATGGCACTGGAAATGCAGCGCGAGGTCGCGGCGCTGGCGGTCGGCTGGAAGCAACGCGGCTACGACCTGCAGATGGGTATCGGAATCGCACAGGGTTTCGCGACGATCGGCGGCATCGGTTTCCCAGGCCGGATCGACTATGGCGCGATCGGCACGGTCACGAATCTGGCGGCGAGGTTGTGCGGCGAGGCGGTTGGCGGTGACACGCTGATGTCGCAGCGCGCGGTGGGTGCTCTGCAGGCCGATGTTGGAACCGAGCGGCTGGACGATCTCACACTGAAAGGTTTCCAGCGTCCGGTGGCTGCGTATCGCCTGCTGGGGGCCTGACGCTCTGCTCGCGACACTGGAGCACGCCGGTCGCCTGAAGCCGCAGCGACCGCGCAAACGCGATGCCCGAACGACGCGCTGTGGCGTCGCTCAGAACCAGGTCAAGAACGCTGGCTTGCTCAACCGGGATTGTCGCGGGATATCCCATGCTTCAAGGCGGCCAGTGCCGACACGAACGTAGCCCATCGGCGATCAGCGCAAAGCTGATGAAGCCGAGGAACACGACATCAAGCTTCTCGAAGCGCGAGAAGATGCGGCGGAAGCCCTTGACGACCCATTGTGAGCAAGCCCGAACGGTGATCCGTGAACACTTACGCCGCCTCCCTTCCCTATCCGATCGGCACACCTGGCATCCCTTGGGCCACCGCTGAAAAAGCCGCCTGGCTCACTCGTCAGCGTCGGCAACGCAGTTATGCCGACGAGGTCACCAGGCCACTCGCTGCCCGCCTGCCCGCGCAAGCCGAACTGTTCCAGTACGGCGTTCTCGACTACACGCGTTTCGGATTCGAAAACTATCCGCTCCACGCGGTGCGCAGTCGCTCCTGGAACACCGAGCGACCCGTGGTCCTCGTCACCGGCGGCGTCCATGGCTATGAGACCAGCGGCGTCCACGGCGCCCTCCAGTGGACCGAACACGCGTTCGATGGTCATGTCGGTGCGGTCAACCTGTTGCTATTGCCGTGTATCAGTCCGTGGGGCTACGAGACCATCAACCGCTGGAACCCGGACGCGCTGGATCCCAATCGGCAGTTCAGGCAGGCGAGCCCTGCCGCAGAGTCGGCGCTGGCGATGGCCTGCGTGGCGGCCCATGGCGGTCGCGTCGACCTGCACGTCGACCTCCACGAGACCACCGACACCGACGCCAGCGAGTTCGGGCCCGCCAAGGCAGCGCGCGACGGCGTGGCGTTCGACCGGCACGACATACCGGACGGCTTCTACCTGGTCGGTGATGTCGAGCGGCCGGTGCCCGATTTCCAGCGTGCGCTGATCGACGCTGTTCGTCGCGTGACCCACATCGCCGAGCCCGACGAGCGTGGCTGCATCATCGGCGAACCCATCGAGCAGCCAGGCGTTATCAACTACGCCAAGCGATCGCTCGGCCTGTGCGCCGGCTTCACCGATGCGCGCTTCGTCACCACCACAGAGGTCTATCCCGACAGTCCCGAGGTGACCCCTGCCCGATGCAACGAGGCGCAGGTCACGACTGTTCGTGCGGCGATCGACTATCTGCTGCGTTCCTGAGGACACGCACCGCCCTCGTTCAGACCGCGCCTGCACAAATGAAGCTGGTGGCTTTCTTGCGGTACTCGGCCATGGGCTCCAGACCCACCGACTTGCGAAGCCGATCGACCTTCTTCGGGTTCTCCATCCTGTCGGGCACCCATGCCTCGCCGACGCATCGGCCCTGGCTGCCGTAGCGCTGCGGACGCGCTTCGGCGATGCGCACGCGATCGAACAGGAGCGCGTAGTTCTCGCCACTCGTTTCGCCGCTGCGCAGCTGGTCCTCGAGAATCTCGAGCACGACTTTCTGGAACTTGGGATGGCGGTCGGCATGCTGCGTCACCAGGAAGGCGGTCTGGTCGGCCTCCTCGCCGTAGATCGAGATCACGGGCCATCCCTTTTCCTGGAGGATGCGACCCAGCACGTCCTCGTTGACCTGGTCGATCGTGCGAATCGTCGGGATCACGAGGCGCATCGCGTCCGAGTCCGCCCGCTGTCCGCAGCGGCCCATCAGGCCCATGACCAGGAAACGGATGTCCTGGTCGCCGCGCCGCATCGCCGCGAGCAACGCCTTCAGGTCGTCCGTGCTGCCGAGCAGCCTGGATCCATCGCCCACTTCCTCCCGATGGGTGGCGAGAATGCGTGACGCAGCTGATGACACGTCGCCATCGCACGCGAAGTTTGCCGGGCCCTGGTCGGCCGCATGGGCCGTACCAACGCAGGTCCCAACCATCCCCACGATGACCGCTGCGCTCGCCCACATCCGGCCGAGAATCTTGCTGCTGCCTTTGCATTCGACACGCATCGCGACCTTCCTCCGGTTCCTGACCGCACTGTACGCAGGGTGCGTGGGTGGTCATCGCAGATCATGGACCGGGTCGATAGGAATGCTCCATCCGAGTGATCGACGATGATCGACGCGCGAGCTCAAGGCATACGCCCAACCACCGGAACTGGCACTGATGAACGGCGGCCTGCGACTCGGCGGCACGACGTTTTGAACGCGCTCCTTTTCACGACAACTCCGAAGGCGCGGCGATCGACGCCTACCGGTCCATGATGTGGGAAGCCAGCACGCCGGATCGTGCCGGTCTTCGACGCGCGTCACTGGAGTGCTGCCATGCTGATCAACGACATTCGCACCTGGACGGACGATGCGATCGAGTCGGTGGAATACCTCAGCGCCGACTACCGGGATTTCGCCTTCCCGCCTCATCTGCACGATGCGTATGCGATTGGGGTGATCGAGCGCGGCGCGCAGGCCTTTCGATCGGGCCGGCACTCGCCGGTGCTGATGACCGAGGGCACGCTGTGCGTCATCAACCCGGGCATGGTCCACGAAGGTCGGTCGGGAACGGACGGCGGCTGGCGCTACCGGATGTTCTATCCGTCGGAGCATCTGGTGGCGCGGGCACTCGCGGCTGAGGCTGCGCCACCGCCCTCATTCGATGGCCACGTGCTCGAAGACAAGGCCTTGTTCCGATGCTTCGAGGCGCTGCATCGGTCATCACAACGCACGACCGACCTGCTCGAACGCGAGTCGCGCACGCTGATGTTCCTTCGCGACCTGTTCGTCCGGCATGCGCGAGCAGGGCCAGGGAGCAGGAACTCCCCCGCAGCCTCGTACCGTCTCGCGCATACGGCAGATGCTGCATGACCGATGTTCCGGGTCGATCAGCATCGGCGACATAACCCACGAGACCGGTGTATCGGAGACGCAGGTCATTCGCTCTTTCACCGCCTCGATCGGTCTTGCACCGCACGCCTACCTGATCGCGCTGCGGATCGAGCGTGCGAAGCTGCTGATTCGTCGAGGCCACCCGCTGGCGGCCGTCGCCTTCATGGTTGGTTTCAGCGACCAGAGCCACTTCTGTCGCCAGTTCCTGCGGATCACGAGTCTGACGCCCGGACAGTTCGCGAGAGCCGTGCATTGACGCGACGAGATGTTCCGCGCGCCGACGTCAGGATTGTCCAGGACAGCACGCACCGCGAAGGTCAATCTTCCGACTCTTTTCCGGAAGACCCACCATGCCGACCCGACGCCGTCTCATCCCGCTGATCAGCGATACGGAAAGCCAACCCACGCCTGCGATGCGCGCAGCGATCGTCAACGCCGAAGTGGGGGACGAACAGCGCGGAGAAGACCCGACCGTCAACCGGCTGCAAGGTCGCTTCGCGGACCTGCTCGGCAAGGAGGCCGCACTCTGGTTCCCCGGCGGCACGATGTGCAACCTCGTCGCGATCAAGGTGCACACCCAGCCAGCGGACGCGATCATCGCGGACTGGATGGCTGACATCCTCCGCGCCGAATCCGCAGGCATCGCCTTCAGTTCGGCTATCCATGTGGAGCCGATCGTCTCGCCGCGTGGCATCTTCAATGACGACGATCTGCGGGGCTGCGCTGCGCAGGTTGCGGACGACCCCGAGTCCATATGCGCCGAGCACCCGTGCGGTCCGCGTCGAGCAGACCCACAATTTTGGCGGAGGCGCCATCTGGATGACCTGCTCCGGACTTTTCGAGCCAGCTGAAACTTGAGAGGATGGCTCCCACCGACTAGGGGGAGCTGTGAGGAAGAGCCGATACAGTGAAGAGAAGATGGTCGCGATCCTTCGGGAAGCGGACCGAAGTCCGGTGTCCG
>JANXTA010000078.1 GCA_025356395.1 Betaproteobacteria bacterium | reverse complement strand
CGCGTCCGGCTGCAGGAACAGGAGGAAGAACAACGGCACGCACGCGATCGCGCCCGAGAAGATGCCGATCACGTGGCCGATCGCCTGCTGGCGCGGCTTGCCGCCGAGCATGTAGCCCGGCTTGATGTCCGACAGCAGGTTCGCGGCGTTGGACGCGACCTCGGCCGTCATACCCGCGGGGATCAGGTTGTTGGCGGGGTTGGCGCGGTCGATCGCACCCATCGTGAACTGCGTGATCTTCGACAGCGCGCCGGTCGGCGTCCACGAGGTCAACGCCATCGAGTTGGTGCAGATCACCGACAGCACCAGGATCAGCGGCAGCGAGATCAGCGTCAGCACCCACGGCACCCCGAAGAACTCGTGGCTGACCCACGCGCCCAGCGCACAGAAGATCGGCAGGCCGACCGCCGAGATCCACAACGGGAACTCGATGTGCTTCAGCACGTCGGGGCCGTCCGCCTTGATGCGCTTCCTGAAGAGCCCCTTGAAGATCTCGGGTCGCCCGAACAACCCCACCAGCGAGCCGACGACCATCATCGTCACGCCCCACCACAGCGACCACTGGTTGACGATCTCCGCGCGGTTCAACGGCACGATCACGCCGTCGGGTCCGACGCGCGCGACGATGTCGCCGGCCTGGATCATGATCGGCGCGAGGATCACGAAGTTGATGAACGCGCCGAGCAGCACGCTGGTCGCGACGGCGATGCCCATCAGGCCACCGACGCCGAACATCGCGGCGTCGAGCGTGAGGCGCAGGCCGAGCACGCGGATGTCGGTGCCGAGGATCGTCGGGATGTACTGCGTCGCCTTGCCGACCGCGACGTAGTAGTAGGAATCGAGTCGCTCGTGCAGCGTCCATGGTTCCTTCATGCCGGCCCACCGGTCGAGCCTGAGGATCTTGAACTGCAGCAGCTTCATCCAGCCGTCGCTGATGACGAACTGGTAGATGCCCGTGCACAGCGCGGTGTAGCCAAGCACGCGCGCCTTGTACATCCCCTGGCCCGCGTCGCCGGTGTACAGCGCATCGAGCACCACGCCGCTCGCGCGGCCTTCGGGGAACGGTAGCTGCTCCTCGTTGATGAAGCGCCGCTTCATGGGGAACGCGAGCAGCACGCCGATCAGCGACGTGATGCACATCCACGCGACCATGTGCTGCCACGGAATGATCTTGCCGGTGACGAGCATGTAGGCGGCGAGGGCCGACGTCATCGGCGCGACCATGTAGCCGGCCGCCGTGGCGATCGACTGCGTGCAGTTGTTCTCGAGGATCGTGAAGTCCTTCGCGATGCCCGCGCCGTGCAGGATGCGGAAGAGCGCGAACGCGAGGATCACCGACGTCAGCCCCACGCCGATCGTGATGCCGGTCTTCGCGGCGATATAGAGCGCGGTCGCCGCCAGCACGCCGCCCAGCAGGAAGCCCGTGAGCGCCGACCGGATCGTCAGCTGCGGCATGTCGCCGCGAAAGACGTTGGTGAACCACCACGTGTCCTTCTGGGTCCGCGTCCAGGTTCGGATCTGCTCTTCGGTCAGTTGCTGGATGGGCATGGGGATCGATCGGTGAGATTCGCAGCGCGGAATTGTCGATCATTCCGCGTCGCCGGCGAAGCCGCATGAACCCGCGAGGACCGGATAAGGTGTCGGCGGCACCGCGACCGGTGGTGCCCGCGTGATCCGCACGGATCGACCGAACCAGAACGAGGAGACCACCATGCATCCCACCATCCGAACACTGCTGGCCGTCGCGGTGCTGGCCATCGCGGCATCGGGCAGCGCCCATGCTCAGATCAATCCCACCGATCCGCAGCCGACCTGCACGATGTGTCCCGGCACCTACATCCCCACGAGCGAGCTGGACCAGTACGCGAAGAAGGCGTTGGCCGAGAAGCTGCTCGACCAGCAGGTGCGCGACATCGACATCGGCAAGGCGCATGTCGGCATCGGCAGCGTCCATCGCGGCAAGCTCGACAAGCCGGCACCCAACTCGGTGGCCGAGCACGACCAGATCAGCGAGGTCTATCACGTGGTGTCGGGCGGCGGCACGCTGGTGCTGGGTCCGGACATCGCCGATCGCCAGCGCCGTCCTGCCACGATGCGGACCGTCGTCGAGTTCAACGGGCCGGGCAACAACGGCAGCGAGGTCCGCAACGGCATCGCCTACGACCTGAAGCCGGGCGACGTGGTCGTGATCCCGGCCGGCACGGGCCACTGGTTCACGCACATCGACGATCACATCGACTACCTGATGATCCGCATCGATCCCGACAAGGTCACGCCGCTGAAGAGCGAGGCGCAGTCGAAGGACTACCTGTCGAAGCCGGCAGCGAAGGGCGAGTGAAGCGCGTTGCCGTCCGAAGCCGAGCCTGGGTTCGGCCGGCTTGCGACCGACCCGACCTCACGCGCCACCCGCGATCCCTCCAGCGTCGCGATCGCGGCGCTGGTCAACGTCAGGTCGACGGCCTTCAGGTTCTCGCGCAGATGCGCCACCGAGGACGTGCCGGGTATCAACAGGATGTTCGGGGCGCGTTGCAGCAGCCACGCGAGCGCGACCTGCATCGGCGTGGCGCCGAGGACGTTCGCCACCCCGGAAAGCGCGGTCGACTGCAGCGGCGTGAAGCCGCCGAGCGGGAAGAACGGCACGTAGGCCGTGCCGTGTCGCGCGAGATCGTCGATCAACGCGTCGGCGTCGCGATGCGCGAGGTTGTACAGGTTCTGTACACAGGCGATCCGACAGACGAGGCGACCGTCGGCCACCTGTTTCGGTGTCACGTTGCTCAGGCCGATGTGACGCACGAGGCCTTGCCGCTGCAGCTCGACGAGCGCGGTCAGCGGCTCTTCGAGCGAGCCCTCGGCCGGGCCGTGGAAGTCGAACATGCAGCGCAGGTCGACGACCTCCATCACGTCGAGGCCGAGATGGCGCAGGTTGTCGTGCACCGCCAGCGTCAGCTCCTCGTGCGAGAACGCCGGCATCCACGAAGCGTCCGCGCCGCGTCGGGCGCCGACCTTGGCGACGATGACCAGGTTGTCGCGATACGGATGCAACGCCTCGCGGATCAGCTGGTTGGTGATGTGCGGAACGTAGAAATCGCTCGCGTCGATGTGGTCGATGCCGCTCTTCACCGCCGCCCGCAGCACGGCGATCGCGCCCGTCCTGTGCTGCGGCGGTCCGAAGACGCTCTTGCCTGCGAGCTGCATCGCGCGGTAGCCGACGCGCTGGACGGCCCGGGTGCCGAGCCGATAAGTTCCTGCCTTGCCGATGTCGATCAGTTGGGTTTCCTTGGTCTGGGTCGGCACTCTAGCTGTCGAGTTGCAATAGGTTGTTCTGGCCGAGTCGCGAGGCTGGAGGTTTGAAGCCGAGAGCGGAGTGCGGTCGTCTCGCGTTGTAGAAGTTGACGAAGGCCGGCAGCAACGCGGTGCGCTCTGCGCTGTTGTCGTAGCTGCGCACGTAGGCCCATTCGCGCAGGCATGTCTGGATGAAGCGCTCGGCCTTGCCGTTGGTCTGTGGCCGATACGGCCGCGTGAAGCTGTGCTTGATCCCGAGAGCCAGGCAC
>JANXTA010000102.1 GCA_025356395.1 Betaproteobacteria bacterium | reverse complement strand
TTCCTCGCGGCAAGGCGGCACGCGATCTCGCTCGCGATCACGGCCTCAAGAATCTGGAGCGTCGCGCCTGCAATGTCCTGAGCGGCGTCTACCTCGACAGCGCCAACTTCGAAGAAGCCTGCAAGTGCCTCGAACGCACGCTGGTCCTTGCGCGTGAGCTCGGCGATCCGTTTCTCGAGTCGGTTGCCTACTCGACGACCGGCGCACTCTTGAAAGAGATGGGGTGCTACGTCGACGCGCTGGCGATGATCGATCGTTCGCTCGGCCCCGATATTCCGACGCGCGAAGGCGAGCATGTCCGTTTCGCGAGTGCGACGAACGGGCTGTTCTGCGCGCATCGCCTTCGCAACGAAGAAGCAGCGCTGCGCCATATGACCATCGCTGCCGGCGCAGCCGAGAATCCGCTGATCGACGCCGTCTCTCGCGCCGCATTCGAATACAACCGCGCGATCTACCTGCTGGCGCACGACGACAACGAGACCGCCGAGATGCTGATCGACGCGGCAGTCGTGCGCAGCGCGACGGTTCGCAACGCGCGTGTCGAGATTCTCCTCACCACGGCTGCGGCGCTGTGCGACTGGGCCAGTCGCGTGCCGGAGCGCGAAGTGGCCGCGCGCAAGAAGCTGCGCGAGCTCTATCACCGCAGCCGCCAGACCCACCTCTATCACGATGACGTGCTACGGGCCCTGATGCAGGTCTACAGCCGCGCCACATCGCGCGACGACACGGAGGTCGGCGTCGCGTATGCGAAGGAACTGGTCGAGTACACGACCAGCGTCAAGCACGCCAAGTTCTATCGCCAGATGAGCGACCACGGGGTGGTCGTGCGGACTTCGCCTGCCTCGGAAGCAGGTCCTGCAGAAGCGGTCGCGTTCGACCCGTTCGCGAATGCGCGTCGCTGGCTCGCCGCCGATCCGATCGCGTCGCCACCGCCCGCGGAGGATGGTGATCGCGCCAATCGTAGCCGCGACATCCGCAAGCACGACGAGCTGACCGCCATTCACGACGACCTCGCCACGATGCGCACCGCTGCGTTGAAGTCGTCGATCCGCACGGTGGCCTACGACATGGCCGAGAACTGGGCGCTGGCCGCGGAGTTCTTCGACGACCAGACCGGGCAGCACTGCTTCCGGGTCGGTCGCCTCGCCGGCATGCTCGCCGCCGAGCTCGGCATGGACGCCGAGTACTGCGTGCGCATCGAGCATGCCGCACGTCTCCACGACATCGGCAAGATCACGGTCAACGAACTGATCCTGCTGAAGCCGGGTCCTCTCGATCCGGGCGAACTGACCGCGATGCGCGCTCACGCCGAGGTCGGCGGCTTCCTGCTGCAGTACTCCGACGATCCCACGTTGAAGATGGCGGCGGTGATCGCGCGCCATCATCACGAATGGTGGAACGGCGCCGGCTATCCGCACAACCTCACCGGCGAACGGATCCCGCTCGAAGCCCGTATCTGCGCGCTGGCCGACGTCTACGACGCGCTGACCAATGCGCGTCCGTACAAGCGCGCCTGGCCGCATCGGGCCACGGTCGAGCAGATGATGTGCGAGCACGGCGTGCACTTCGATCCCAAGCTGATGACGCCTTTCCTGCGCGTTCTCGAGCGGCATGTCGGCTCGAATGCCGTTCCGCCGTCGACGCAGATGCATCTCAAGGACATGGATGCCAACGGCCTCCTGGTGTCGCGTCGCAAGCTGATGGCGACCATCAACAACCAGTAGTCGCCCTCCCGCTCGTCACGGCCGATTCGGCCGATAGACGTCGCGTCCCGCTTCATTGATCTGCTGCCGTAGCGCGCGCCGCTCGTCGGGCGTCAGACGCCCCGGCTTGCCGCCCTGCGCCGCCGCATCGGTGGGTTGCGACGGCGGCGACACGGGCTGCATCGGTGGCTCCGAAGTGCGTTGGGCGGGAGCTTCACGCGGCTGGTTCGGCCGCGCTGCCTTTTGCTGCGCACGCTCGGCCGGTCGGGCGCCTCGCGCTTCGGCCTGGGCGCCTCGGGACATGGCAAACCGCGGCGCATGGAACCCCGCCCCTTCTCGTCCGAATGCGCTCGGCACAGCCGCAGCCACGCCAAGCACGCACAGCGCGAAGCTGGCGAGCAGACGGTGCTTGACCTGCGAGGCAAGAGATGTGGGAAACATGAGCCGGTCGTGATGTCCGCGAGTCAGGCACGTGCCTGTCCTCGATGCAAAGCACGGTAGACAAGGATGGTATGAGGACGAGCCCGCAGCAGCCGCAGAAGGCCGTTCGGCTTTGTAACGGTTTGTGTCTCTGTCGCTTGGAAGCCGACGAGGCCCGGCTATGCCACGCCACACACGCGGTCGAGCCATCGTCATCTTTTGCAATCCCTGCAAACTCCTCGGTTGCAAGCGGCGTGACAGTCGGCGAGCGCGGGCATTACCATGCTCGACATGAACGTTCCGCTAACCCACAAGATTCTCGTCATCGACGACGATCAACGACTACGCGATCTGTTGCGTCGCTATCTCACCGAACAGGGCTTCGACGTCTTCCTCGCCGAGAACGCGACGGCGATGAACAAGTTGTGGACGCGCGAGCGCTTCGACCTCCTCGTCCTCGATCTCATGCTGCCTGGCGAGGACGGCCTTGCGATCTGCCGCAAGCTGCGAGGCACGAACGACCTGACGCCGATCATCATGCTGACGGCGCGCGGCGACGAGGTGGACCGCATCATCGGTCTTGAGCTCGGTGCCGACGACTACCTGCCCAAGCCATTCAACCCGCGCGAGCTGGTCGCGCGCATCCACGCGGTGCTTCGTCGTCGTGCCGCGCCCGAGGCACCGGGTGCTCCAGCCTCGGACATCGAGAACTTCGTGTTCGGTCCATACAACCTCAATCTGCAGACCCGCACGCTGACGCATGATGGTCAGTCGAAGTCGCTGACGACGGGCGAGTTCGCAGTGATGAAGGCGTTCGCGCGCCACCCGCGCCAGCCGCTCTCGCGCGAGAAGCTGATGGAGCTCGCGCGCGGTCGCGAGTACGAGGTCTTCGATCGCAGCCTCGACGTGCAGATCTCGCGGTTGCGCAAGCTGATCGAGGCTGATCCGTCCAACCCGCGCTACATCCAGACGGTGTGGGGCCTGGGCTACGTCTTCATCCCGGACGGTCCGCCCGTTGCCGTCGCGGCGGCTGCAGGCGACTCGTAGACGTCGACCGATCGTCGGCCATGCCGAGCGGCGTCTTCTGGCGCACATTCCTGCTGCTTATGCTCCTGATCGGCGCCAGCCTCGGCGCCTGGTTCCAGAGCTTCCGCGTCTTCGAGCGCACGCCGCGCGCGCAGCAGATCGCGCAGACCATCGTATCGGTCGTCAACGTGACGCGGTCCGCGTTGATCCATTCGGATCCAGCGAAACGCACGGACCTGCTCGCCGACCTCGCGAGCAACGAGAGCATCCGTATCTATCCGCTCGAGCCATCCGACGTCGTCGACGCGCTGCGCGATACCGAGTCCAACAAGCTGATGTTCGCCTACGTCCGCGTGCGCCTCGGCAAGGACACGCGCATGGTCCGCAGCGTCAACGGCAACGAGGGCCTGTGGGTCAGCTTCTCGATCGACGACGACGACTACTGGGTCGCGTTCGAACGGGATCGGCTCGAAGTCGTGGCGGGCCTGCAGTGGTTCGGATGGGGCGCCGTCGCGCTCGGCCTGTCGCTGGTCGGCGCGATCGCGATGAGTCGTCTCATTAACCTCCCGTTGAAGCGCCTGGCTACCGCAGCCGTCGTGATCGGCAACGGAGGTCGGCCCGTGCCGCTGCCCGAGAAGGGACCCCGCGAAATCCGTGAAGCGAATGCGAGCTTCAACGCGATGGTCGACGACCTGGCCCGCATCGAGGCTGATCGCGTACTGCTGCTGGCGGGGATCTCGCACGACCTGCGGACGCCGCTGACCCGGCTGCGGCTGGAGGCCGAACTCAGCGTATCCAACGAGGAAGCCCGTCTCGCGATGCAATCCGATGTCGAGCAGATGGACTCGATCATCAATCAGTTCCTCGATTACGCGCGCCCGCTCGAAAGCGAACACGCCTTCGAGGAGATCGACCTCACCGCGCTGGTCCGTGACACGCTCGCGGCCGTCGCGACCGATGATCGGTTCGCCATCGAGTCGGACCTGGAGGCGACGTCACCGGTCCGCGCGCATCCGACCGAGATCCGCCGCGTGCTCTTCAACCTAATCGAGAACGCGCGGCGTTATGGCGCCACGCCGGGAACCGAAAGCGTGACGCTGACGGTGCGGACGCTCGACCATCCGCCGCGAATCGAGGTCTCCGATCGGGGCGCGGGCATTCCTTCGGAAGCGATCAAGCGCATGAAGCAGCCGTTCACGCGTCTCGATACCGCTCGCGGGCAGGCGAATGGCGCGGGCCTCGGTCTGGCCATCATCGAACGCATCGCGCAACGTCATCGAGCGCGCTTCGAACTCGGTCCGCGCGAGGGCGGCGGTCTATCCGCGCTGTTCGCTTTCGGTCGACCCGTCTAGATCCGTCGCAGCATCGCAATCGCTTCGGCGGCGATGCCTTCGCCGCGACCCGTGAATCCGAGCCGTTCGGTGGTCTTGGCCTTGACGTTGACGCAGTCGGTCGCCACCCGAAGGTCGGCGGCGATGTTGCTCACCATCGCGGCGACATGCGGCGCCATCTTGGGAGCTTGCGCGATGATCGTCGCGTCCACGTTGACGACCTCGTACCCGGCGGCCGTCAGCAGCGCGTGGGTCCTGCGCAGCAACACGCGCGAGTCGGCGCCGGCATAGTCGTCCGAGGTGTCCGGAAAGTGCCGGCCGATGTCACCGAGCGCCGCGGCGCCCAGCAGCGCATCGGTCACCGCGTGCAGGAGCACGTCGGCATCGGAATGACCGAGCAGGCCTTTCTCGTAAGGGACCGTCACGCCACCGATGATCAGCGGTCGATCGACGACCAGCGCATGGACATCGAAGCCCTGACCGACGCGCAGCCCGGCCATCATCGAACGTGGAACGGATCCGCCGCGACGTTCGCCGTCATATCGACACGTCGTGAAGGTGCGGCGTCGACTGCGCCCGGGTCCGACCTTCACAGTTGGCCTTGGTGCAGACGCCGTACATGGACAGCGCGTGTTCCTGCAGGACGAAGCCGCGTTCCTTCGCGATGCGCTGCTGGCGCTTCTCGATCTCGCCGTCGTAGAACTCCTCGACCTTGCCGCAGGTGAGGCAGACGAGGTGGTCGTGGTGCGTACCCTGGTTGAGTTCGAAGACGGCCTTGCCGTTGTCGAAGTGATTGCGGGCGAGAAGGCCGGCCTGCTCGAATTGCGTCAGCACGCGGTAGACCGTGGCCAGGCCGATGTCCATGTTGGCCGTCAGCAGCTGCTTGTAGACATCCTCGGCGCTCATGTGCCGGTGGTCGCTGGTCTGGAAGATCTCCAGGATCTTGAGGCGCGGCAACGTCGCCTTGAGGCCTATGGTCTTGAGGTCGCTGGGATTGGACATGCTTTCTTTCTCGATGCCGGCCGTGCGCGTCACGAGACTGACCGAAAGGGCCTTCGCGGGATGCAGCTATCATAGCGCCTTCGCGTCGGTGGCCCATCGTCCAGCCGATGCGGGCCGAGGCAGAGCCCGCCCTATCCCGCCCATTACAACGAGTCTCCCCGACTCGTCGCCGCATGAATCCTGGTTCCAGCCTCCGCGCTCTCGTGAACGCCGCCGCATCGCCCTTCGGACGCCGCGTTTTCCTCGCCATCGCCCTACCCGTGGCCGTCGTCGGTTGCGCCAACCCGTTTTCGCGCGGGAAGCTCGACAGCTACAGCATCACCTATAAGATCAATATCCAACAGGGCGTCGTCGTCACGCAAGAGATGGCAGACCAGCTGAAGACCGGCATGACGCGCGACCAGGTTCGCTTCGTCCTCGGTACGCCGATCCTAACCGACCCGTTCCACACCGAACGCTGGGACTATCCGTTCCGCTTTCAGCCGGGTCGCGGCCGCATCGAGGAACGCCGCTTCACGGTGTACTTCGAGAACGACCGGATGACGCGCTACAACGGCGATGGTCTGCCGACCGAAGAAGAGTTCGCCGCCAGCCGCAATTTCGCCACGACCAAGATCGTGCGGGCACCCCTGCTCGGTCGACCGTTGCCGCAGCTGCCCGGCACGACGGCGCCGGACATCGGCGGCACTTCCGTCACGCCCGGCAAGGTCGAACTTCCCGACCGCAAGCCGACGGACCAGACGCCGCCGTCGCCCACGACGACCAACAACGAAGCGCAGTAGCGCCTCGTCGCGTCATGCTGCGTATCGCCATTGCCGGCGCTTCCGGACGCATGGGCCGCATGCTGATCGACGCGGTCCGCGATGCGTCGGACATGATCCTCGTCGCAGCCCTCGAACACGATGACTCGAAGTCGGTCGGTACGGTCGCCGTTGGTGAAAGCGGAAGGACAGCCGATCTCGTCGTGACCTCGGACGTCGATGCGGCCGCGCGCGACTGCGATGTACTGATCGACTTCACCCGACCAGGCGGAACGTTGCTCCACCTCGCGGCATGCGTCGAACACGGCGTCAAGCTGGTAATCGGTACCACCGGCTTCGATGCGGCCGGACGGGCGGCCATCGAGACGGCTGCGGACAGCATCGGCATCGTCTTCGCGCCCAACATGAGCGTCGGGGTCAACGTGCTGTTCAAGCTGGTCGCCGACGCGACACGCGCCCTGTCCACGGGCTACGACATCGAGATCATCGAAGCCCATCACCGTCACAAGATCGATGCGCCGTCGGGAACCGCGATACGCCTCGGCGAGATCGCGGCTGACGCACTGGGCCGCGATCTCGCCGCCGTGGCCGTGCACGACCGCGAAGGACTGACGGGCCCGCGCGACCCATCGACCATCGGCTTCGTCGCCATCCGTGGCGGCGACATCGTCGGCGATCACACCGTGCTCTATGCCGGCATCGGCGAGCGCATCGAGATCACGCATCGTGCCGGCAGTCGCGCCGGATACGCCGCTGGCAGCCTGCTTGCGGCGCGCTTCCTCGCCGGACATGCGCGTGGCCTGTTCGACATGCAGGACGTGCTCGGCTTCAATTGATCGCCGCGAGCGACTCGCCGTCCACGATCTTCCCGCCGGCGAGCGTGATGCGGCGTCTGCAACGGGCGGCGATCGCGACATCGTGCGTGACCATCACTAGCGTCGAGCCGTGCGTGCGATTGAGCGTGAAGATCAGGTTCATCACGCCGTCACCCGTGGCCGCGTCCAGGCTGCCGGTCGGTTCGTCCGCGAACAGGATCGCGGGTTCGCCGACGAAGGCGCGGGCCAGCGCGACGCGCTGTTGCTCGCCCCCGGAAAGCGTCTTCGGATAGTGACGCTCGCGCGTCGAAAGCCCGACCTGCGCCAGCATCGCGGAAGCCTTCTCGCGAACGCCTTCCGCCCCAGCCAGTTCAAGCGGCAGCATGACGTTCTCAAGCGCGTTCAGGTGGCCGAGCAACTGGAACGACTGGAACACGAAGCCTACCCGACGGGCGCGCAGCTTGGCCCGCCCGTCCTCGTCGAGCGCCGAGAGGTCCCGACCCAGCAAGGCGATGCTGCCTTCGGTGCCCCGGTCGAGCCCGGCCAGCAGGCCGAGCAGCGTCGATTTGCCCGAGCCCGACGCACCCACGATCGCCACCGTCTCGCGCGCCCGGATCGTCAGCGAAATATCGTCGAGAATAGTCAGCGATCCGATGGCATCGACGACGCGCTTCGTCAATCCTCGCGTCTCGATCACCACGTCGGCGCCCGACTCCTGATCGGCCATCACGGCCGGTTCCGCTTCATTCATCTTCCACTTCCTTCGTTGACCCACATGATTTCCAGCGCGACACGCCGGTGTCTTTTTGTGCTCGCCTTGCTGTTCGCCAGCACGCCATCGACCCTGATTGCCGCGGAGAGTTCGTCACCATCGACCCGTGGCAAGCCGGTCCTGCTGGTGCTCGGCGACAGCATCTCGGCCGAATACGGCCTGCAGCGGGATACCGGCTGGGTGAAGTTGCTGGATGCGCGACTGCGCACCGAGGGCTACGACTATGACATTGTCAACGCCAGCATCAGCGGGGACACCACCAGCGGGGGTCTCGTGCGCATCGACGAGTTGCTGAAACGCGTGAAGCCCGTGATCGTCGTCGTCGAGCTCGGCGGCAACGACGCGCTGCGCGGTCTCGCGTTGGCCACCACGCAGCAGAACCTCGAAGCGATCGTGACCCGGTCGCAAGCCGCCCGCGCATCGATCCTGGTGGTCGGCATGCAGATTCCGCCGAACTACGGGAAGGCCTATGCCAATCGGTTCGCGGCGATCTTCACCGAGACTTCGAAGCGTCACGGGACGGCCCTGACGCCGTTCTTCTTCGAGGGATTCGCAGACCGCCTCGACCTTTTCCAGGCGGATCGCATCCACCCGACCGCCGCAGCGCAGACACGGCTGCTGGACAACGTCTGGCCCGATCTGAAGCCGCTGCTGAAACGTCGTTAGGAGGCTGGCCGCGGCCGGGTCAACCGACCTGCGAGCCAGGGCCTGGCGGGAAGACCTTCGCGGCGTCGAGCAGATCGCGCTGCAGGACCGCGTTGAACACGATCGCATCGTCCTGGTCACGATCGCAAAGCAGCGAGCGGATGCGTTCGAGGCCAGCGTCCTGACCCCACAGTCCTTCGATCTCGCGATCGACTTGGCCCATGGCCGACAGCGGGGTTTGCGGGACGCGGTCGGCGAGCTGCTGGTCCCAGCCCACCATCGGCCGCTGGTAGCGCCGGAAGAAGTGCTCGGCCAGTGCTTCGTAGACCGGCTTCTTGTCGACCTTGCGATAGAGCTGGAACAGACGCAGCCACAGCAGCGTGGGGATCTTCTCGTCGCGCAGCACGTACTGGCGCAGCAGGGCGATGGCGCGCAGCGGATCGCTGCCATCGACCTCGTCGACCTGGTTCATCAGGTCGGCAAAACGCGCCAGCAGCGCGCGCGTAGATGGCGCGATGAACTCATCGTTCGGACCCTCGACCGCCGTGGTCGTCAGGCGATCGACCTCCGTCGTGCTGAGCGGCGTGCCATGCCGATCGTCGAGGTCGAGGATTGTGTCGATTCCAGGCTCGGTTTCCGTCGCGAACAAATTGGCGAGCGCCGTCGCGCCGTGGCGCATCGGTGGCTCGCCGAACGAGTCGACCTCGCGTCCGTCGAGCGGCGCGACCTGGGTCGAGGAAGGCAACTCGAAATCGAGTGTCGTCGGCGTGACCTGCAGGTCGAAATCCATCGGGGTCGTCGATTCGGAGCGATCGATGACCGTGGTCTTCAGGCTATCGGTCGCGAGGGGATCGAAGGTCTGCGGGATGTCGAGCTTGAAGTCCAGGGGCTCCGTCTCGTCGTGCGCGAAGCGACCCGTCATGGCGGTCGATGAAGGTGAACTCGGCGACAGGCGCGTCGAGGCGGGCAACCCCGGGATCTCAAGATCGACGAAGTTGCCCAGGTCGTCGCCGTCGCGCTGGACCACCTTGGTCGTGCGCACCGGTACCTGCGATGCCCGGGGCATCGGCGGGGGCGGCTCAGTGAACGGGGAAGGCAGGGTCGGCCCGCCCAGCGGCGCGAAGTCCGAATCCTCGATGGGTGCGGGGCGCGGCGTATCCCGCGGCGGCGAGACGGTACGGACCGTGGCCATCGCGGCCTCGATGTCCGACACCGTGAAGTCGGTATCGATCGGGGTCGGATAACGCGCAGGACGCGCGGCCATCGGTCGCGACCGCTCGACGTTGGAGACCGCCGCGGTCTGCGGGGCCGGCGCGGGCATGTTCGTACGGACGTCAGTCTGCGTCGTCGGGCGTGGCGCGAGACGGGTTGCCGGATCCATCGCGACCAGGCCTCCACGGGTCTCCGCGGCCATCACGCGATCGTCGTCGGAAGGTGCGAGGCCGGTGCTGTTGCTGGTCCACCAGGCGGCCCCATCGATCGACCGGCGCAGTTGCGTGTAACGCCACGCCATCCATCCCGCGACGCTGATGGCGATCACGGCGAGCAGGATCAGGAGCCAGAGCAGCCACGGCGTGAAGCCGGTGTGCTCGAGGTACTCGTTACGGGTTGCGAGCGTGGTGGTCTGGACCTTCAGCGCCGCGATCTGATCGCCGAGCGCCTTCAGTTGCGCCTGCAGCTCGGCCTGCTGCTGGCGCAGGGGCTGTTCGCGCGTCGCGGCTTCATTGGTGTCAGGCGAAGCCGGCGCAGCACCCGCGCCAGTGGCGGTCGAGACTTCGGGTGCGGGCGTGACCGCGGCGATCAGCGGCGTCGACGGAGGCGCACTCGGCGGCGCGGCCGTCATGGGCGCCGAGGCGCTGGATGGCACCGTACCAGGCGGGGACGGCTCGGTCGGAATGATCGTCAGGCGATCGCCGGCCTTGGCAGTCGGCGCGACGATGGCGGGTTTTGGCGCCTTCGACGTCGGTTGCGACGAGCCCTGAGGTGCTGCGGCGGGCGCTGCTGCGATGGGCACCCGGGTGCGGGGTGCGCGGGGCTGAGCGACCGGCGCGGCGTTGCGGGCGACCGGAGCGCGTTCACGCGGCATTGACCGATTGGCGGGTGCAGACGCGCGTCGCACCGGAGCGGCGCGCTCGGCGCGACCCGCGGGCAGCGTTCCGCTCGCATCGGTCGCGGCAGTCTGGGTCGCTGGGATGACCGGCGGGTCGAGGAAGACGACGTATTCACGGGAGATCGGCGAAGCGCAGCCGACCGTCACGACCAGTCCGATGGCGGGTTCGTTGACGGGCAGGATGCTGCGAATCTCGATCCGGGTCTGGAACCCGTTGCGGATCACGGCGGTGCGGGTGTTCAGGACCGCCGGCAGGTCGTCGCTCTTGGCGCGGACCTGGACACAACCGACCTCTTCGTCCGGCTTGACCGCGACCGGAAAAGACATGCGCAGCGGTTCGCCGAGTCCGGAGTTGACCGAGGCGGCGCCCAGTCCCATCGCGCCAGCATCCGCGAAGGCGAGCAGACCGGCAACGCCGACGCATGCCCCGACCAGCGCACCGACCGCGACGCGGCTGATGCGACCGGCTCGTTCCCGAAAGCCGTAAGCCGGCATCGCGGGACGCCAGGCATTCGACCACGATCGGTTTGAAACCCCGACGTCGACTTTCAGCGCTACACCCAAATTTCCCCCTGGACGAACAAGCCCCATTTGAAGGATGGGGTCAGCGTGCGGCTTGAATTCTGCCGGAAAGGTCTCTTACTGCACAGGGGATCGTCCCCGGCCAGCAACGGAGACGCCCAATTCGCGGGCTTCGCCGCCCGGTTCGGGGGTCAATACCTGATCGCGGACCCCTGCTTCGCCAGCGCGCGGCCGATGATGATCTGCTGGATCTGGGTCGTCCCTTCGAAGATGCGGAACAGCCGCACGTCGCGAAAGAAGCGTTCGATCGCGTAGTCGCTGATGTAGCCCGCGCCGCCGTGCGCCTGCACGCAGCGGTCCGCGACGCGACCGCACATCTCGGAGGCAAACAGCTTGCAGCACGACGCGTGGACGCTGACGTCCTGCCCGTCGTCGCGCCGCCGAGCGGCATCGACGATCATCGATCGCGCTGCATAGATCTCGGCCTGGCTGTCGGCCAGCATCGCCTGGATCAGCTGGAACTGCGCGAGCGGTTCGCCGAACTGCTTGCGCTCCAGCGTGTACGCGATGGTGTCGTCGAGCATGCGCGACGCGGAACCCACGCACGCAGCACCGATCGTGAGCCGGCCCTTGTCGAGCACCTTCATCGCGGTCTTGAAGCCCATCCCTTCCTTGCCGCCGATCAGGTTCTCGACCGGCACGCGGCAGTTCTCGAAGGTCACGTCGGCGGTGTGGGCGCCGCGTTGCCCCATCTTCCTGTCTGGCTTGCCAACCGTGATGCCCGGCGACCCGGCTTCGACGATGAACGCCGACACGCCTCTCGAGCCCTTCTGCGCCGGATCGGTCCGCGCCATCAACGTGAAGATGCCGGCCTCGGGCGCATTGGTGATGTAGCGCTTGGTGCCATTGACAACATAGGCATCGCCGTCGAGGCGTGCACTGGTCGTCAGCGATGCGGCGTCGGATCCCGAGCCCGGCTCGGTTAACGCGAACGATCCGATCAGCTCGCCCGACGCGAGCCGTGGCAACCACTTCGTCTTCTGTTCGGACGTGCCGTCGATCACGATGCCCTGCGATCCGATGCCGTTGTTGGTGCCCATGATCGAGCGGAAGGCGGGCGACGCGCGCGTCAGCTCGAAGGTCACGTCGACCTCCTCCTCCATCGTCAGGCCGAAGCCGCCGTACTCCTCAGGCACGGTGAGGCCGAAGAGACCGATCTCGCGCATCGCCTCGACGATGGCGTGGGGGATCGCATCGGTCTCGACGACCTCGTTCTCGGCGGGGATGAGCTTCTCGCGCACGAAGCGGCTCACGGCGTCCAGCAGCATGCGATGGGTGTCGAGGTCTCTGATCATTTTTAAGGGCCGTGTGGTTCGGTGGGGTCGATCGAAAAGCGGCGCGTGGCTGCGGTGCGAAGCACGGATTGTAGGGTCGCGTGGCGTACCATCTCGCCTCGCCGACCGCAACCTTCACATCCGCATGCCGTTCGATCCCAAGCTCGTCGATCTTCCCGTAGGCGTCGTCGGTGCCGGCGCGATGGGACGCGGCATCGCGCAAGTCCTTGCGCAATGCGGCTGTCATGTCCGATTGCACGATGCCAACGGCGCAGCGGTCGACGCTGCGATTGCGTTCATCGCCCAGGCCCTCGGCAAGCAGGTCGACAAGGGCAAGCTCGATGCGGCGCAGTGCGACGCGACGCTGGCCCATCTCGTCCCCGCACATGCCATCGACGACTTGGCGGGCTGTGCGCTGATCGTCGAAGCCATCGTCGAGAACCTCGACGTCAAGCGCGCGCTGTTCAAGCGGCTCGAAGACATCGTTGGGCCGGATACGGTCCTGGCGTCGAACACGTCGTCGCTGTCGGTCACGGCCATCGCGTCGCAATGCACGCATTCGGCGCGCGTGGCCGGATGGCACTTCTTCAACCCGGTGCCGCTAATGCGCGTCGCCGAGGTGATCGACGGACTCGCCACCGATCCAGGCGTGGGCGATGGGTTGATGGAACTGACGCGCCGACTCGGCCACACGCCGGTGCGCGCCAAGGACACCCCTGGCTTCATCGTCAACCATGCGGGCCGCGGCTACGGTACGGAAGCGCTGCGCATCGTCGGCGAAGGCATCTGCGACTTCGCCGATGTCGATCGCGTGATGCGCGAGGCGGCGGGCTTCCGGCTCGGACCCTTCGAGCTGATGGACCTGACGGCGCTCGACGTGTCGCATCCAGTGATGGAGGCCATCTACCGGCAGTACTACGACGAGCCACGCTTCCGGCCGTCGATCATCACCGCGCAACGGCTCGCCGGCGGTCGCCTCGGGCGCAAGACCGGTGGCGGCTTCTATCCCTACGGTGACGATGCCGCACCGGTCGTCGAGCCGCGTCCACCCGTCGCGCTTCCCGCTTCAGTGTGGATCAGCCGCGCGCATGTCGAGGCCCAGAGCACGCTCACCTGGCTGCTCGAGAAGATGGGCGCGACCGTCGAGGCGGGCCTGGTCCCATCCGACGACGCGCTGATCATCGTGACACCGATGGGCTGCGACGCGACGACCTCGGCGATCGAGGAAGGACTCGACCCCGAACGCACCGTCGCCATCGATACGCTGGTTCCGCTCGCGCTGCGCCGGACGCTGATGACCACGCCGGTGACATCGCCGACCATGCGCGAGGAAGCGCACGGACTGTTCGCATCGGACGGCGTGCCGGTGACGGTGATCGGCGACTCGCCGGGCTTCATCGCGCAACGCATCCTCGCGACCATCGTCAACATCGCCTGCGACATCGCGCAGCAGAAGATCGCCTCGCCGAGCGACATCGATCTCGCGGTGCGCCTCGGTCTCAACTATCCCAACGGTCCACTCGCGATGGGCGATGCGCTCGGGCCGATGAAGATCCTGACGATCCTGCGCGGCATGCAGGACTTCTACGGCGATCCCCGCTATCGCCCTTCGCCGTGGCTGACGCGTCGTGCGTTGCTCGGCATCTCGCTGTCGACCCAGGCGCGTTGACGGTTTTCCCGGAAAGAGATCGATGGCCGCGCAACTCTTGATCGACCGCAAGGGCAGCACGCTGGTGCTGACCTTCTCCAACCCTGGCTTCCGCAATGCGCTCGGCCCCGAGATGTACGAGTCAACGATGCAGGCCTTCGACGACGTCGAGAAGGACGCGTCCATCCGCGCCGTCGTGCTGACCGGCGCCGACGGCATGTTCTGCGCCGGCGGCAACCTCAACCGCCTGCTCGAGAATCGCAACCAGCCACCGCAGGTCCAGGCCGATTCGATCGACGGACTCAACCGCATGACGCGTGCCATCACGAGTTGCACGCGACCCGTCATCGCAGCGGTCGAAGGCTTCGCCGCGGGCGCCGGCATGTCGCTGGCGCTGGCCTGCGACATGATCGCTGCCGGCCACGGCGCGAAGTTCGTGATGGCCTACGTCAAGGTCGGCCTGTCGCCGGACGGCGGCGGCTCGTGGTTCGCATCGCGATCGTTGCCGAAGCAGGCGGCGAGCGAGCTGATGATGGAAGGCGGCGCATGGCCCGCGTCACGCCTCCATGCGCTGGGCGTGATCAACACGCTGGTCGACGACGGCAAGGCGCTAGCCGCTGCGCTGGAGCACGCGACGCGTCTCGCAGCGTTGTCGCCCCACTCGATCGCGCGCATCAAGGCGCTGATCGGACAGGCTGCGGACGCGACGCTCGAGCAGCACCTGATCCACGAGCGCGACTCCTTCGTGACCTGTTTGCATCACGCGAACGGTGGCGAAGCGATCTCTGCCTTTCTCGAGAAGCGACCTGCTCGCTTCGCATGAACCGCTTTGCATAAACCTTTTCAAGCCATGAACGATTCCGATCCGAAACCCGCTCGACGCCGTCGCATCTTCCTGATGCGCCACGGTAGCGTCACGTACTTCGACGGCTCCGGGAAGCCTTACCTGCCCGAGTCGGTGCCACTCAACGACACCGGTCGCATGCAGGCGACCGCCGCCGGCACCGTTTTTGCGAAGCTCGGCCTGCGCTTCGACCGCGTGATCACCAGCGGCCTGCCGCGCACCGTCGAGACCGCGACGCGCGTACTGGCCGAAACCAGGCAGCCCATCGAGATAGAGGTCTGGCCCGAGCTGGAAGAGATTCGCGGCGGCCGCCTGTCCACGATCTCCGACGAGACCCTGCGCGAGGCTTTCGTCGGCGCGTTCGATGGGATGGTCGCGGAGGATCGGCAGTTCCTCGGCGGCGAGACCATCGGGCAACTGCTCGACCGCGTGCTTCCCGGTATCGCGAAGCTGCGCGCGCTGGACGACTGGGAGACCGTGCTGCTGGTCCTGCATGGCGGCGTCAATCGCGCGATCGTGTCGTATGCCTTGACGGGTCAGCGCTTTTTCCTCGGCAACCTGTCGCAGGCCCCCGGCTGCATCAACGCGCTGGATGTCGGCACGCACGAAACCGACTGGGTCGTGCGCATGACCAACTACGCGCCTTCCGATCTGCTGCAACCGGGCGAGCACCTCACGACGATGGAGGTGTTGTACGACCAGTATCTCAAGTTCCGCAACGCCGTTTCCAAAGACTAGAAAAAGAGAAGACATGTACGAGGAATTCATCGGCACCCAGCCAGTCGCCGACCGCCAGAAGTTCGACGTCGCCGCGCTGGAGACGTATCTCACCGCGCATATCGCAGGCTTCCGCGGGCCGCTGATCGTCGAGCAGTTCAAGGGCGGCCAGTCCAACCCGACGTTCAAGCTGCTGACACCTTCGCGCGCCTACGTGATGCGCGCCAAGCCCGGACCCGCCGCGAAACTGCTGCAGTCGGCGCATGCGATCGATCGCGAGTACCGCGTGATGGATGCACTGGCCGAGACCGATGTTCCGGTCGCGCGCATGCACACGCTGTGCGAGGACGAGAGCGTCATCGGACGCGCGTTCTACGTGATGGAATTCGTCGACGGCCGCGTGTTGTGGGACCAGGGCCTGCCCGGCATGACGCCGTCGGAACGTGCGGCGATCTACGGCGAGATGAATCGTGTGATCTCGACGCTGCACAAGGTGGACTACGCGGCGATCGGCCTCGGCGACTACGGCAAGCCGGGCAACTATTTCGCACGCCAGATCGGTCGCTGGAGCAAGCAGTACAAGGCCTCCGAGACCGAACAGATCGACGCGATGGACCGCCTGATCGAATGGCTGCCCGAGCACATCCCGCCCGACGATGGCGCCACGTCCATCGTCCACGGCGACTACCGCCTGGACAACCTGATCTTCCATCCGACCGAGCCGCGCGTCCTAGCGATCCTGGACTGGGAGCTGTCGACGATTGGCCATCCGCTCGCGGACTTCTCGTATCACCTGATGAGCTGGCACATCAAGCCCGATGGTTTTCGCGGCATCGCCGGTCTTGATCTCGCGTCGCTCGGCATCCCGTCGCAGGCCGAGTACGTCGAGCGCTATTGCAAAG
>JANXTA010000094.1 GCA_025356395.1 Betaproteobacteria bacterium | reverse complement strand
GCCGCATCCCGCCGGCACGGTTCGCCGAGCTGCGCCGCCGGCTCGCCGACGACGCAATCCAACACGACCGCAACGACAACCACTAACCTTACAACCCGGACTTCATCCCAATGATTGGTACGGCGGTAGGGGGCAGGTCAGAATGGTGCTCAGGACCTTGCCGGAGTCATCGGTCGACAGCGCACCGAGGATGCGATTGCCGGGCGCTACGAGATCCGGCTTGAGGACGTTGTCCGGCATCCGCGCGCCCATCGCGTCCCTCGCGCCGCCGCGAGTCGGGCCGCGGGAACTAAAGAGATTGACCGTGGCCGCACTGCGCAATACGCCGCCGTGCAGGTTGGCAGAGCCCACCGTGATGGCGGACGGCTCGTTGCCGGGGCTCCCGATGGTGCCGTACATCTTCTGTCCCGACGCATTCACGCCGTAGTTGCCGGCAGCAACGACGACCGTGATTCCGGAAGCGACCGCGCTGCGTACGGCACGGCACATCGGATCGGTCGTGTACGACTCCGTCGAGTCGCTCGCCAGGCTGATGTTCAGCACCTTGATGCCGTATTCGCGGGCGTGATGGATCACCCAGTCGATGCCGGCCAGCGCCTTGCTGATGTGCCCTTGACCAAACGCATCCAGGACGCGTACGTCATAGAGCGATGCTCCCGGTGCGACGCCGCTGGTATCGACCGACCGGCCACCACGACCCGACGCAATGGTTGCGACATGGGTTCCGTGACCAAAGCCATCGATGAAGCGGTTACCTGATGAGTCGAGCGACTGATCCATCGCTTTCTCGGTCGAGCTGCCGGGAAAGTAGCTGATCGTGTAGTCCTGTCCGGGCGCCCACGAGCCGCCATTTCCGTTCTGGGGGCCAGAAGTGTTTGCATGGCTCGAACTGGTCGCCAGTACCGTCACGTCGATGCTCTTCACGACTCGCGATTGACCCTTCGCGTCGAGCAACGCCTGGTGGTTCGGCATCAGGCCGGAGTCGAGAAAGGCGATGCCGACGCCGGTTCCATCGGCCGACGGCGTCTTGCTCTTGGCGACGAACGGGGACCGCAGGGTCGTCGAGATGCCGGTCATCAACTCGACGGCGCTGTAGGTCTTGGTCGTAACGCGATCCGCCGAAATGCTCGCGACGTCGGAGCGCGCGGCGAGCGTCGGTATCTTGTCGAGCGGCACCATCGTCGGCAAGCCGCTGACCGACAGGTACTTGTAGAAGACCGATCCACCACTGGCCACGATCGCCTGCCGAAGCCCGACGAGATCCGGATCACTGCCGGTCGCGATGATGACGACCTTCGCATACGTGACCGTACCGGTGGTGTTGATCCAGCTGTTCTACGCGCTCTTGACCGCCTTGTCGGCGGTCTGCAGATCATTGGAGATCTTCTCGTCGTTGTTGGCGAACGACGGCGTCACGAAAGCCATGGCGAGAGCGGCCGCGACGAAAGTGCGTCTGCGGGGAAAACAACACTCCTCATTGACGAGTTCGATACGGCCATAGGAATCTGCCTAAGCTGCTTGAACGTCATGCATAGCTAATCGGTAGTGACCGTGCCACTGTCGGGCTATGGTCGCCCGCGTCCGCCCCCGTTCAACGACGTTTTTCCTGTCATGGGGCGCGCTGATCGGACGATCAGAACCCGTAGCAGCGGCAAAATCGATCGACGGAAAAGGGCGAGGAAAGCCTGCCTAATTTGCGGTCCGCGTGCCGCTTTTCGTCAGGCCTCATGGCCCCTATTGGTCGCCGCTTTTCATGGCTTGCTGCGGTGGCAGCAGCGTGATCTCGCGAAGTCTAGAAGAAACCCCTTGTCGATTCCGGCTCCCAGGCGACTCGACGGGTCCGTCGGCCATGCGACGCAGCAAGCCGTCTGCGTCGCCTCGACATTTCGAGACCTGTCGAAAAGACCGATTCTTTAAGCTTCCTGTAAACAGGGTGATCGCAAGATCGGATGGGGTGCGGTAACGTTCACAGCGTTGGTCACAACAAGAAGCGAGCCTTCGTGAACTCGCCGAAAAAGGGGAGGCACCACGTCATGAAGATCCTGCTCGCCGAGGACAATCAGCCACTGGCCTCGTGGCTGACGCGCACGCTCGAGCACGAACGCTATGCGGTCGATTGCACCGCCGACGGCAGCGACGCCGACCAGTTGCTGATCAACGAGAAGTACGACCTCGTGATCCTCGACCTTTCGCTGCCGCGCATGGACGGGCGCGATGTCCTGCGTCGACTGCGGGCCCGCAACGATAACGTCCCGGTCCTGATCCTGACCGCCAACAACACGATCGAGGGACGGGTCCGCCTGCTCGATCACGGCGCGGACGACTACCTCGGCAAGCCGTTCGAACTCGTGGAGCTGGAGGCGCGCATCAGGGCGCTGCTGCGCCGGTCGAGCCAGCACAAGAATCCCCTGACGCCGTGCGGAGCGCTGATCCACGATTCGAATACCCGGCTCTTCTCGCTCGATGACCAGCCCTTGCCGCTTCCCCCGCGCGAGCACGCGGTCCTCGAAGCCCTCATCGCCAAGATCGGCAAGACCGTCAGCAAGCGCGCCTTGATGGCGACGCTCGGAAACCTCGACGAGGACGTCTCTCCGGAAAGCATCGAGCTGTACGTCCATCGTCTGCGCAAGAAGCTGGAGGCGAGCGACGCGACGATCATCACGTTGCGGGGTCTCGGCTATCTGCTCAGGCAGCGCGATGATTCTTAGAAGCCTGCGGTCGCAGTTGCTGGTCTGGCTGCTGGCGCCGCTCGCCGTCGTCGCCGCGCTCGACGCCTGGGTCGCGCATCACGGCGGCGTGACCACCGCGACGCTGGTCCACGAACGCCTGCTGCTCGGCTCCGCTCGGACGATCGCCGAACAGATCGGCTACTCCGAAGGAAAATTCGTCATCTCGATCCCTCCGGCGGCGATCGAGATGCTCGATACCGGCAACCAGGATCACGTCTACTACCGGATCGACGACCCCGATGGTCATCTGCTCGCCGGCTATGCGGACCTCGCTCTTCCACCGCGATCGATCGAATCGGAAGCGTGGTCCGGATTCGACGCGACGATGCGCGGTCAGCCGATTCGTGTCGTCGCATTCGCGCAGCCGGTATCGGGCGAGGCGGCCGGCAGACCCGTGTCCATCGAAGTGGGGCAGACGCTCGCAGGACGCAACATCCTCGCGCGTGAGATCTGGCGACATTCGGTCCGCGAGCAATTCATGATGCTGCTGCTGGTCGGTGGTCTTCTCGTACTCGGGTTGCGCGGCGGTCTGAAGCCTCTCATCGCCCTGCGCGACCGCATGCAACGCCGCACCCCGTTCTCGCTCGATGCGATCGACGTGGGTTCCGTGCCGAGCGAACTGCAGCCGATGGTCGCGGCATTCAACGACTACGCGAGCCGCCTCACACGCCACGCCCGACAGCACAGCCGCTTCATCGCCGACGCCTCCCATCAGTTGAGGACGCCACTGGCCGTCCTCAACATAGAGATCGCCTTCGCACTCAGGCAGGACGATCCGGCGATCATCCAGGAAGTGCTGCGCGCCATCCGGGGCAGCGTCCAGAGCAACATCCGCCTGATCAACCAGCTGCTCTCGTTCACCGAAGCGGAAGCTGACTTCGCCCCGCCTTCGCGACGCGAGCCGATCACGCTGTGCCCGGTCGTCTGCACCGTGATCGAGGAACTGGCGTCGCTGGCGCAGGCCAAATCGATCGACCTCGGGTTCGAAGCCACCGATCCCTCCGTCCGCGTCATGGCCGGCGAGCATCTGATCCACATGCTCGCGTCCAACCTGATCGACAACGCCTTACGCTACACGCAACGCGAAGGCGTGGTGACAGTCAAGGTCGACACCGCGCCCGACGGCGGGGTCCTGCTGCAGGTGATCGACAACGGACCCGGCATCCCCGAGCGCGAGCGCGAGCGCGTCTTCGAGCGCTTCTATCGCGTTCGTGGATCGGACTGCGACGGCTGCGGGCTGGGTCTGTCGATCGTCCGGGAAGTCGCGAACACCTGCGACGCGCGCATCGAGCTGCAGGGTACTTCGGATCAGGGCGGACTCACGGTGTCAGTCCATTTTCCCGCAGGCGAGGACGTCCTGCGGGTCGTCGACCTGCGTTCCCCCACCGAACTCAGTGCGCCATATCCGAGAACTGGGGCGGCCGCCACTTGAGCAGGAAGTTCTCGAGGTGGGTCAACAGGAATTCGGCCGTCAGCGCGACCACGGCGAGCACGATCATCGCGGCGAACACGCCAGCCGCGTTGAAGGCGCCCTGAGCCGTCGCGATCAGCAGGCCGATGCCCTGGCGCGAACCGAGGAACTCGCCGACCACCGCCCCGACCAGCGCGAAGCCGAAGCTGACGTGCAGGCTCGCGAGGATCCACGTCATCGCCGATGGCAACACGACCGCGAACGTCACCTGCCGGTTCGACGCGCCCAGGATGCGCGCGTTGGCGATGAGGTTGCCATCCGCTTCGCGCACACCCTGGAAGGCATTGCCGAAGACCACGAAGAAGACCATCACGACCGCGAGGGCGACCTTCGACGCCATGCCGAGACCCATCGCGATGATGAAGACCGAGCCGAGCACGACGCGCGGGACCGAGTTGGCGATCTTGATGTACAGGCTGAAGACGTCTGCGAGCAGGCGATTGCGGCCGAGCGCGATGCCGCAGATCACGCCGAGAACCGACCCGATCAGGAAACCCAGCGTCGTTTCCTCGAGTGTGACAAGGACCTGCACCCACAACGGCCCCTGCGAGGTCCCTTCGGTCAACCAGACCCAGATCTGGATCGCGATCAGCGACGGCATCGAGAAGAAGAAGGGATCGATCCAGCCGACCCGGCCGGCGAGTTCCCAACCGCCGAGGGTGATCACCAGCACGGCGATCCGCAGTGCATACACCAGCCACCAGCGCCGCCGGATCGCTGCCTGCGCCCGCGCCTCGACGGCTTCGATTTCCGTTTCCCAACCTGCTGCTTCCGACTGGTTCATCGACATCCTCGTGTGCGCGATCAGATCGCGACTTCGTCCTTCAGGTCATCCCAGATTTGCCGCGACAACTCGATGAAGCGCGGCGTGTAGCGCACCGACGAGGCGATCCGCGGCCGCGGAATGTCGATCTCGTACACCGCCTTGACGGTCGCCGGCCCGCGCGTCAGCACGAAGATGCGATCGGCGAGGCTGATCGCCTCGTCGATGTCGTGCGTCACGAACACGACCGCGGCGCGGTTGCCCGACCACAGGCGCAGCAGTTCGTCCTGCATCAGCACGCGGGTCTGCACGTCCAGTGCAGAGAACGGCTCGTCCATCAGGAGGATGTCGGGCTCGTTGATGAAGGTCTGCGCGAGGGCCACGCGCTTGCGCATCCCGCCACTGAGCTGATGCGGGTAGTGCGATTCGAATCCCACGAGGCCGACGCGGCGCACCCAGTCGCCCGCACTGGCCAGCGCTTCGGCTTTGGGCATTCCGCGAAACAGCGGGCCCGCCGCCACGTTGTCGAGGACGCTGCGCCATGGAAAGACCGCGTCCGACTGGAACACGAAACCGATGCGCGGTTCGATCCCGCTGACCGGCACGCCCTGGATCAAGACCGTGCCCGCGCTCGGTCTCGCCAGGCCGGTGATCAGGCTCAGGGTCGTCGACTTGCCACAGCCGGTCGGCCCGACGACGGCGCAAAACTCGCCCTGGCCGACCGTCATCGAGAAATCGCGCAAGGCCGGGATGACCTTGCCGGTGGGGCTGATGAAGCGACGACTGACGTGAAGCAACTCGATCGCGGGAACCGCCACGTCGAAAGCCGCTGACGGTGTCGCACGACCCGGTCGAGCCGCGGCGGCTGAGGACACCGCGGTCATTTCGCGGCCGCGCTGAATTCGTTGGTGAACGTCTTGGATAGGTCGATCGACTTGCCCTGCACTTCCTTGTCGAATCCCTGCAGGACCTTGAGGACCGTCGGTGGACCCGACTTGGGCATCTGGCCGTCCGGCGTGAACATTGCCTTGCTGTTGGCCAGCGCCTGGATGTAACTCGCCTTGTCACCCGCGTAGTAGTCGGCCGGCATCTTGGCCGCGATTTCTTCGGCGCTGTGCGCATCGATGAAACGCATCGTCTTCACGAATGCATTGACGAGCTTCTGGACCTGCGCACGATGGGCGTTGACCCAGACCGTCGGCATGTAGAGACAGGCAGCCGGATAGAGACCACCGAGGGCCTTCTCGGTCGATGCCGGCGTCCGCAGATCCACCAGCACTTTCGCATCGCCCGATACGAGTAGTCGCGAGATGGTGGGCTCGGTCGTCATGCCGGCATCGATCCGACCCTGTTTCATGGCCGCGATGAACGTGGTCCCCGCACCGACCGGTACCGGCGTGATCTCGCTGACCTTGACCCCGTGAGCCACCGCCAGGTACTGCGTGAGAAAGTTGGTGGACGACCCCAGCCCCGTGACTCCCAACGCACGGCCCTTGAAGTCGGCGGGCGACTTGATCACGTCGGCCAGCTTGGCCGAGACCAGTTCGACCTCGCCGGGCGCCTGACTGAACTGGACGACCGACAGCGCGGCCTTGCCCTTGGCCTGCAGATCGATGGTGTGGTCGTAGAAGCCGACGACGCCCTGGACGGCTCCGGCCAGCATCTCGTTCTCGCCGTTGATCCCGGAAGGCTCGCTCTGCAACTCGACATCGAGGCCCTGCTCCTTGAAGTAGCCGAGTTGCTCGGTGAGTTTCGCGGGCAGGTAGATCTGCTTCTCGATACCGCTCACCATGATGGTGATCTTCTCGTCGGCCGCCCACGCGGCAGCCGGGGCCAGAGCCAGCACCAGCAGGCTCGCCCAGAAGGATGGAATGACGTTCATGTTCGGTCTCCTGCGTCGTTCTTGTCGTTGACTCGATGGGAAGATGGCAAGGCCGTCAGCCGCGCGGCCGACGGCCTCTTTGATCAGAAGCGCAGACGCGTCCCCGCGGCAACCTCGAACTGGTTCGAAAACCCATGCGTCCCCGACGCCGTGTAGCCGTTCGTCAACTTCAGATAGTCGCCCGCCAAGTAGATCTCGACGGCCCGGTTGAAGTGATAGAAGGCCGACGTGTACAGCGTCGATCGATTGCCGCTGCCTGCCGTGGTCGAGCTGGTCGTGTTCGCGAACGGATTCAGCGTGAAGCCGCCGCCGTTGCGCGCGGCGTCGTGCGCGCGCAGGGTCTGATAGCCCAGCTCGTAGTCCATCGGCCCCTGGGGTGCGAGCTTGACGGACACGGTGTAGGCGTTGTCGCTGCGGTTGCCCAACGCGCCCTGCTGCCCGGTGTAGTGGAAGTAGCCGGCGTTGACGCGCACGATCCCCGCCGTGTAGTTGCCCCCGATCGACTCCGAATTGTCGATGCGTCCGCCCACCTTGGCATGCGTGTAGTAACCCGACAGGTTGAGCGGCCCGGCCGCGTAGGCCAACGCCACGGCCTGCGTACCGCCGTTGCTGGCCGATCCGGCCGACTCGCCGAACTGGTAGCCGAGCCCCGCCGTGAAGCCCGCACCGACCTCCTTCTTCCACACGACGCTGCTGTTGTAGCGCGTGCCGGTCGCACTGCCCGCGTAGAAGATTAGCTGCTTGAAGTTGTTGCTGTTGGTCCAGCCGCCTTCCTCCAGCGTGGTCCGCGAAGAGCCGTAGGGATCGCCGTAGTTCTGCGAGAAGTCCCGGGCCACCGTGTTCTGCCGCCCGAAGGTGAGCTTGCCGAGGTCATCGCTCTGGAAGCCCACCCAGGCATCGCGACCGAACGCGGCATTCGCATCGTCCGCCGAGCCGTCCCTGACCAGATACTCGTTCTCGAGCTTGAAGATCGCGTTGAGACCGCCGTCGGTCAGTTTGCGGGTCCCCGTGATGCCCCAGCGCGCGCCGCTGAACCAGGGGGCGTTGTTGGTGGTGGCATCGAAGCCGCTCAGCGAATGGCCGTTGGCATCGGCGTGGTTGGTGTAGGCGATGGTCGCGTCGATCAGCCCGTACACACCGATGTTGAAGTTCGCGCCCTGGATCGTCAGACCCTGACCGGCCGCCAGCAGCGGCGGCAGCGGCAGGTACGAACCGGCGTCCTTGACGGGGTCGATGTTGCCGCCGACCCGGACCGGGGGCGACGAGACCGCCGTCGCCTGGATCTGCACGTCGTTCAAGCGCTTCTCGAGCGCGTCCAGCCGCGTCTTCTGTGCTTCCGCGGCCTGCTTCTGTGCCGCGATCTCGGCCTTCAGATCCCCGATTTCATCGGCGACCGCCGGAGTGACGGCAAAGCATGCTGCCGCAACGCAGCCCGTGAGGGCACCGTGCAAAATGGTCTTGTTCATCCACCTCTCCTGGTTCGCACCTGTTCTCGGAGGCGTTGCGCGACGGGCCTGGCCCGTGCGGCAACCGCCCTCTGCAGCGAAGCGAGTCGTCTGCATTGCGATGGAGGGTAGAAGGGGCAAGCTTTCGGCCAGCTTGCGCTGCAGTGCGATGGGCGGCGGTCTCCGCACATCCGTTGCAAAAGAGGGACAGCCGGCCGGCAGGTCGAGAGGCGGTTCCTCTAAGACGGCCGGTGTCCATCCATGCCGATCGAACGGGAAAGCGACGGCCCGGCATGGTCACCGGGCTCGCA
>JANXTA010000036.1 GCA_025356395.1 Betaproteobacteria bacterium | reverse complement strand
ACGACCCGCGCGACGTCGTCCTGAACGCCGGCGAATCGTTCGTCTCGGATCGTCCGGGTATTGTGCTGGTTTACGCACTGCAGCCGACCGTCCTGACCGCCAATTCACTCGTCGAGCGCACGCAGGGCTCGTTCTGGCATTGCCTGGCCGCCAAGCTGCGTCCCACCGGCTCGTCCCGTCAACTCGCGATGTCGTGAACCTGCCGGGCGGCGAGGCTCGGTCATCGCGGTTGATGCAGGCAACGTAGATGCCATGCCGCACAGGGAATCTGCTTCGGTAAAAGCAGCGATTCTTCGGGAGCGGAAGCGTCGTTACCCTCTCGCCTCGAGTCGTCATCCTGAGCGACGAAGGGTGGTGCGTGGGAGACGGGATCTATAGCTTTGGCTACGAAGTCGAAGGGTGGTTCAGTCGAGGATCGCTCACGCTGCGCAGCGACCTGGCCAACGGCGGCGACCCGCGCGTCCTGCTCGCGGGCCAACTCTCGCATGCCGCCAATCACATCGTCGCATCGCTCGAGATACAGGTCATGAGAAAGATCCATCCCGCGCGCCTGCGCGACGGCATCCTCGACTTCGAGATCCGCTTGACCGGACCCGGTAGTGATACGCACTTCGACGTGATCGGTGTCGGCCCGCGCGGCATGATTGTGCGGCTCGCTGGCGAGTGGACGTCTCCGTTGGCTAGTCCTGCGCGGTGATCGGGCGATCGGACGTGCCGCAGGAACCGACCGAAGCCGGCACGGCGTTGAGACAGACCCGCGCGTGGCTCCATGGGGCCGTCATCGGCCTCAACCTGTGCCCGTTCGCGAAGGCGACGTACGTCGGGGGCCGCGTGCGCTTCGTGGTGAGCGACGCGACCTCGACCGACGCTTTGCTCGCGGCACTCGGTGACGAGCTGGTCCATCTCACCGCGGTCGATGAGAAAGAGACGGAAACGACGCTGCTGATCCATCCGCATGTCCTCCACGATTTCCTCGCATTCAACGATTTCCTCGACGACGCCGATGCGCTGATCGCCGATGCTGGTCTCGAGGGCGTCGTGCAGCTCGCGAGCTTCCACCCCCGCTACCAGTTCGCCGGCACGGACGTGGACGACATCGGCAACGCGACCAATCGATCGCCGTATCCCGTGCTGCACCTGCTGCGCGAAAGCAGCATCGAGCGCGCGGTCGCTGCGGTCCCGGACACCGATGCGATCTTCACGGCGAACATCGAGACGCTCGAACGTCTCGGTGCCGAAGGCTGGGCCACCCTCGAAGCCACCTGGCGAGCCGAGGCGAAGGACGCAGAGCCGCCCGCGCGCGAAGGCTGACCGCCCGGCACATCGCCTGGTGTAGCCTTCGCGATCGCGCGTTCCTCCTCGCATGGCCCGCGCCGATCGGGCCCCGCACCGTCCATGCACCTGCCCCGATCCATCGAACACCCGACCCTGATCTTCACGCGGGTGGCGCTGAGTCACTACGTGCTGATCGGCATCTCGGCCGGGCTGGGGCTGCTGCTGATCTCAGCCAGCGTGCATCTTTTCCTCGGCGGCTTCGCGGCCGCCGCAGCCGCGATCGGGGTGATCGCCGCTGTGCCACCCGACCAGCCCGCGCCGCGCCGCGGCAAGCTCAAGCAGTTGCTGCCGTCGGTCGTGATCGGCTTGCCGTTGTTCTTCGCGGTGCAGTGGCTGGAAGACGATCCGCTGCGACTCGGGCTGCTGATCGTGCCGGCCTCATTCTTCGCGTTCCTCGGCGCGGCGTGGGGCAAGCGCGGCATCCCGCTGTCGGTCTCGGCCATGTTCGCGATCATCTTCTCGATCGCGGTGCCGGGCCGCGCGGAAGGCGTGACGCCGCTCGTGACCACGATGTACTTCGCGCTCGGGATGGCGTTGTACATCGTCTACGCGACGATCTCCAACATCGCGCTCAACGCGCGCTATCGCGTGCTGATGCTGGCCGACGTGCTGTTGTCGATCGCCGCGCTGATGCGGACCCAGGCCTACCAGTTCACCGCGCGTGCCGCGCCGCCTTTAGACGATCCGCAGGCCCGCGTCAGTCCGATCGGGCGCCTGATCCGCGAGCAGGCGGTGCTGGCCGACCAGATGCAGGCAGCGCGCGACATCCTCCTCGAGTCGCCCCGCACCATCCGCCGGCAGCGGCTGGCCGGCATGCTGATCCAGGTCCTCGAGATGCGCGATCACCTGCTCGCCAGCGAACTCGACGTGGAGGCGCTGCTCGCGCATCCGGGACACCGGCCGGTACTGGCCGCGCTCCGCAACACGCTCGAGCAGCTCGCGCGCGAGGTCGAGCGTCTCGCCGACAGCCTGCTCGCCGGACGGAAGCCGGTGGCTTTCGCGAGCCATCGCCCGTCGCTGTCCAGACTGCCCTGGGCGGATGAACCCGGCGACCTCGATGGCCGCACGCCGCCGCCGGCGATGCTGGCGCGGGGCCTGGCCGATCGCGTGGGCCACCTCGACGACGAGACGCTGCGGCTGATCGCCATCGCGCGGGGCGACAAGGCGCCCGACCTGGCGTTGGTGCGGGCGACCTGGCAGATGTTCGTCAGTCCGACGACGTGGTCGTGGCGGCCGTTGCTGTCGCTGTGGCGCTGGGATGCGCCGCCGTTGCGTCACGCGTTGCGCGCCGCGATGGCGATCGCGACCGGCTACGTCATCTCGCTCGCGCTGCCCTGGGGCACCCATCCGTACTGGGTGCTGCTGACGATCACGGTGGTCCTGCGCGGCAGCTTCGCGCAGACCCTCGAGCGCCGCAACAGCCGCGTGTTCGGCACGCTGCTCGGCAGCCTATTGGCCGGTGGCCTGATCTCGCTCAACGAGAGCCCAGCGATGCTGCTGGTGACGGTGGCGGTTGCTCAGGGCTTGGCGCATGCGTTCGCGATCAAGCGCTATCTCGTCGCAGCGATCGCGGCGACCGTCCTCGCGCTGACCCAGGCCCATGCGCTGAACCTCGATGTGAGCCCGGTCTTCGAAGCCTTCGAGCGCATTGCCGACACGCTGATCGGGACGGCCGTCGCGTGGGCGTTCAGCTACGTGCTGCCGTCGTGGGAACGCTCGCAGATCCCGAAGCTGGTCCGGCGAACGCTCGAGTCGCACGCGGTGCATGCGCGTCTCGCGCTCGGCCTCGGGCAGTTGCAGGCCGTCGACAACGAGCCCGAACTCGAGTGGCGACTGGCGCGACGCGAGGCCTACGACAGTCTCTCGGCGCTGGTACAGGCGACGCAGCGATCGTTGTCCGAGCCGCGTGCCGTGCGGCCGCCGCTCGAACCGCTGGGCAACATGCTTACGCATAGCTATCAGCTGCTCGCGCAGCTCACCGCCGCCAAGACGATGCTGCTGCTGCGACGCGGTCGCCTCGATGCCGAGCAGCTGACGGCACCTTTGCTGAAGGCCGCGGGCGCGATCGGTGGCGCATTGGTCGATGGCACCGGAACCGTCAGGGTCGAGCCCGCGTCGACCGTCGCCAGCGAGCCGCTCGCATTGCCCGACCCGTTCGAGCACGACCTCAGTCCGTGGCTGCTGCGTCGACTGAACCTCGCGACCGATCTCGCGATCCAGGTGCGCGGCGACGCGTTGCGCGTCTTGCTGCCGCTGGAAGGCCCGGGTGCCGCGCCTTAGGGCAATGGCGCGGCGTTTTCGTACAGTCGTCGCAGCATCGTCCGCAACCGCTTCGTCTCGGCCGCGCTGAAGCCTTCGAGCGCCACCACCTCGTAGTGCCGAGCGAGCGGCACGATCTTCGTTGTCAGCGCACGCCCCGCGGCCGTCAGTGCGATGCGGACCGCACGGCCATCGGTCTCGCAGCGCCCGCGCGCGGCGAGCTGGCGAACCACCAGTCGATCGACGATGCGCGACAGCGTGGACAGGTCGATCGAGGCATGTGCCGCGAGTTCGGACAGGGTCTGGCGCGGCGCGTGCCGCAGCGACGCGCACACGCGCCACTCGCTCAGGCTGAGGTCGAAGTCCTTCAATGCGCGTGCGAACGCGTTGCCCATGCGCGCTCCCGCGCGGGCGAGCAGGAACGGGATGGCCTGTTCGAGATCGTGCGCGAGACCGCGGTTTTCGTCGATGGGGATGTGGGAGACATGGGCATAGAGTCTTGTCCATTGCTTGATAAATCAAGTATTTTTTGCCCTCATGAAAAACAAGATCGCCTTCGAAGAACATTTCGCCATCGAACTGACGATCTCGGACTCGCAGGTCTACACGAAGCCCGAGGTCTGGACGACGCTGAAAAGCAACCTGCTGGATTTCGAGCAGCAGCGCCTCGAGCAGATGGATCGATGGGGCACCGGGTTCTCCATCCTGTCGCTCAACTCGCCGGCCGTGCAGGGCATCGCCGACGCTGACCGCGCGGTGGACGTGGCGCGCCGCGCGAACGACATCCTGGCGGAGCAGGTGAGCCGCCACCCGACGCGCTTCGGCGGCTTCGCGGCCTTGCCGATGCAGCGACCCGAAGCTGCTGCGCGCGAGCTGGAGCGCTGCGTGAAGGAGCTGGGCTTCCATGGCTTCCTGGTCAACGGCTTCTCGCAGGTCGGTGATGTCGAGACCGTCGTCTACTACGACGCACCCGAGTTCACCGATTTCTGGGCTGCCGCGGCGGCGCTGGACAAGCTCTTCTACATGCACCCACGCGATCCGCTGCCGAGTCGCGAGCCGATCTACGACGGCGCACCCTGGCTAACTGGCCCGACCTGGGCCTTCGCGGTCGAGACCAGCATCCATGCCTTGCGGCTGATGTCGTGCGGCCTGTTCGATCGGCATCCGGCTCTTCAGATGATCCTCGGCCACTTTGGCGAAGGCCTACCGTTCAACATCTGGCGCGTCGATCACATCCTGCGGAAGGGTCGTCGCGGGATGCCGTACGAACTCGAGCTCGGCGACTACCTGCGTCGCAACACGCACATCACGACCAGCGGCAACTTCCGCACGCCGACTCTGCTGTCGACGATGCTCGAGGTGAGCAGCGACCGCATCCTGTACTCGGTCGACTATCCTTTCGAGAAGCACGAGCATGCCGCTCAGTGGTTCGACGGCTGCGAGATCAGCGAGCACGACCGCCAGAAGATCGGGCGCGACAATGCGCGTCGGCTGTTCGGTCTTGCATGACCAGCGGGTTCAGGGACCAACCAAAGGGAGATCGACGATGGCAAGCAACGACCGGGGACTGGCTTATGTCGCGCGCGGATTGATCGCGTTGCTGTTTCTCATCGCGGGGCTGCGCAAGCTGCTCGCTTTCGGCATGACGGTTGGCTACTTCGCCAAGCTCGGCATCCCCATGCCCGAGGTCGTGGTGGTGGTCTCCATCCTCGTCGAGATCGGCGGTTCGATCCTGATCGTCATCGGCTACCGGCCGGTCATCGTCGCCAGCGTCATGGCCGCGTTCACGATCGGCTCGGCACTCATCGCCCACCAGTTTTGGGCCGTGAGCGATCCGCAGATCTACAGCGCGCAGCTCAACAACTTCCTCAAGAATGTCTCGATCATCGGTGCGTTCCTGATGATCATCGTCGACGCGCGGCGATCGCGGCTGTCTTGAACGGGTTGACGTCCAAGCTCGACCTGACCGCGCTGATCGACGAGCGGCCGGTCAGCCGCTTCCAGGTCTGGATGCTGGTGCTGCTCGGTGCGTCGGTCGTGATGGACGGCTTCGACGCGCAGGCCATGGGCTTCGTCGCGCCCGCGATCATCAAGGCGTGGGACGTCGACAAGGCCGCGCTCGGCCCGGTCTTCGGCGCGAGCCTGATGGGCATGTTGGTCGGGTCGCTGGTGCTCAGTCCGCTGGCCGATCGCATCGGACGTCGTCCGGTGCTGGTCGGTGCCAGCGTGTTCTTCGCCCTCTGCATGCTGGCGACGCCGCTGGCCTCCACGCTCGGCCAGCTGTTCGGCATCCGCTTCGTCACCGGCCTCGGCCTCGGCGGCATCATGGCCAACGCCATGGCGCTGGCCGGCGAATACAGCCCGAAGCGAAAATGCGTGAGCCTGATGATGTGGGTCAGCTGTGGCTTCACGGCGGGCGCGATGCTGGGCGGCGTCGTCTCCGCGGCGTTGATCCCGCGCTGGGGCTGGACCTCGGTGTTCCTGTTCGGCGGCGTGATCCCGTTGGTGATCGCGGCGCTGATGTTGCGCTTCCTGCCCGAGTCGATGCAGTTCATGGTGGTCAACGGCAAGAGCCTCGATCGCGTGCGGCTGTGGATCGCGCGGATCGCACCGGACGTGTGCATCGACGCCGGCGCGCAGCCCTTCGTCGCGGAGCCGAAGCCGAGCGGCGCGCTGGTCGCCGAGCTGTTCCGCCAGGGAAAACGGGCACGACGCTGCTGCTGTGGGGCATCAACTTCATGAACCTGCTGAACCTGTTCTTCCTGTCGAGCTGGCTGCCAACGCTGGTCACGTCGAGTGGACACGACCTGTCGACGGCGGTGCTGGCGGGAACCGTCCTGCAATTCGGCGGCGTGCTCGGCACCGTCGCGATAGGTCCTGTGATCGATCGCATCGGCTTCTACCGCGTGCTGGTGCCGGCCTTCGCGATCGCCGTCGTCGCGGTCTACGCGATCGGGCAGCCGTCGCTGTCGCTGGTCGCGCTGTTCGTCGTGATCTTCGTCAGCGGCGTCTGCGTCGTGGGCGGACAGCCCGCCATCAACGCGCTCGCCGCGACGATCTATCCGACGACGGTCCGCTCGACCGGCGTGGGCTGGAGCCTCGGCATCGGCCGCGCCGGATCGATCGTCGGCCCTGTGGTCGCGGGACAGCTCATTGGCTGGAAGTGGACCAACAGCGAGCTGTTCGTCGCGGCGGCGGTGCCGGCGCTCCTGTCCTGCATCATGCTGGTCTGCATGACCCGCCTGAAGGCGGCGCAACCTGCGGTCGCGCTGGCGACCGCCTGAACCCGAAGGACCCATCGATGAAATACGTGAAGCTCGGCACGACCGGATTGCGGGTGTCGCCGGTGTGCCTCGGCTGCATGACCTACGGCGTGCCCGATCGCGGCCAGCACGCATGGACGCTCGACGAGGCGACCAGCCGACCGATGCTGCAGCGGGCGGTCGAGCTCGGCATCAACTTCTTCGACACGGCGAACAGCTACTCGGACGGCACGTCCGAGGAGATCACCGGCCGCGCGCTGCGCGATTTCGCGAAGCGCGACGAGATCGTCATCGCGACGAAGGTGTTTTTCCCGTCGCACAAGGCGCCCAACATCGGCGGCCTGTCGCGCAAGGCGATCTTCACCGAGATCGACGGCAGCCTGCGACGTCTCGGCACCGACTACGTCGATCTCTACCAGATCCATCGCTGGGACTACGCGACGCCGATCGAGGAGACGCTCGAGGCGCTGCACGACGTCGTCAAGGCTGGTAAGGCACGCTACATCGGCGCGTCGTCGATGTTCGCGTGGCAGTTCGCGAAGGCGCTCGCGACGTCGGAGCGTCACGGCTGGACGCGCTTCTCGACGATGCAGAACCATCTCAACCTGATCAACCGCGAGGAAGAGCGCGAGATGCTGCCGCTGTGCGCGGACCAGGGCATCGGCGTGATCCCGTGGAGCCCGCTCGCGCGCGGTCGGTTGACGCGCGACTGGGATTCGGTGAGCGCGCGCAGCGAGACCGACGAGTTCGGTCGCACGCTCTATCTGCCGCACACGGCGGAAGCGGACCGGCTGGTGGTCGAGGCGGTCGGTAAGGTCGCGGCCGAGCGTGGCGTGCCGCGCGCGCAGGTCGCGCTCGCGTGGGTGATGCAGTCGAAGGCGGTGAGCGCGCCGATCATCGGCGCGACGAAGATGCAGCATCTCGACGATGCGATCGCCGCGCTGTCGATCAAGCTGACGCCCGAAGAGATCGCGACGCTGCAGGCGCCCTACATCCCGCACGAGATCTTGGGCTTCAAGTAGGCCGCGCTACCGCAGCAGCGCTTCCGTCAAGGCCCGATGGAAGCGCTCGGGCTCCTGGATCTGTGGCGCATGGCCCAGCCCCGCGAACTCGATCAGCCGGCCCTGCGGGATGCGGCCGATCACCTGCTTGCCGAGCGCTTCGTAGTGACCGAGGCGGCCCTTCACGTCGGGCGGCGCGATGTCGCTGCCGATCGCCGTCGTGTCCGACGTGCCGATCATCAGGACCACCGGCATCTTCAGCAGCGGCACCTCGTAGATGATCGGCTGCGTGAAGATCATGTCGTAGATCAGCGCCGAGTTCCACGCGACGAGGCGATGGCCGGGGCCCTGGTTGAGGCCCGCGAGCATCGTGACCCAGCGCTCGAACTCGGGCTTCCACTGGCCGACGTAGTAGGTCGACTTCTCATACGGCCGCACGCTGTCGGCACTGAGCTTGAGCTCGCGTTCGTTCCACTGGTCGATGGTGCGGCCCGGCACGCCGAGGGCCTTCCAGTCCTCGAGGCCGATCGGGTTGACGAGGACGAGCTGGTCGGTCGCCTCGGGATACATCAGCGCGTAGCGGGTCGCGAGCATGCCGCCGGTCGAGTGACCCAGCACGATCGCGTGCGCCACGCCGATGCGCTCCAGCAGGGTCGCCGTGTTGGTGGCGAGTTGCTGGAACGTGTACTGGTAGTGCTCGGGCTTGGACGACGCGCAGAAGCCGATCTGGTCTGGCACCACAACGCGGTAGCCCGCCGTCGTCAGCACGTCGATCGACGCTTCCCAGGTCGCCCCGCAGAAGTTCTTGCCGTGCATCAGCACGATGGTGCGGCCGTTGGCGGCGCTCTTCGGCGCGACGTCCATATAGGCCATCTGCAGCGACACGCCCTGCGACTCGAAGGCGAAGTGCTGGAGCGGGTTGGGGTAGGCGAAGCCTTCGAGTTCGACGCCGTAGGTCGGCGCGGGGTCGGCGGCGCGGGCGGGCGACAAGAACATCAGCAGGCAGCACAGCGCGGAGAGGAGGCGGACGTTCAAGAAGGACCTCATGGGTTCGATGCGGGGCGACGCAGTATCCGTGAAAGGTCGAAGCGGCACGCCGCGATGCGATCGTCGGTCTCGGTAGCCGTCGCCTGCCGCACGCGCCCTAGGGGGGTACGACGAAGACGGTCTTTCGCCATTGCCTCCTTCTTGTTCCTCCGGGCGGTCCGCAACGCGTGCACCGGCAGCTAAGCCCGACGAGCGAACATGCAGATCGAGTGGCTCAAGTCGCTGGCCGTGGACCTGCGCGGCGTGCTTGCAGTCCATGGCGTCACCGTCTCGCACGGCCAGGCTCTCGACCTGATCGCAGCCGTTCCCGGCCTGCGCGACTGGCCGGAGATGATGGCGTTTCCCGATCGCGTGGCGGCTTGTCGCTTCGATGGCGATGTAGTCGAACGCATCGCGCCGGCATCGGGTGACGACCCGGCCGGAGATGCTGACTTTCAGCCTGCGGCACATGTCGCTGTTCTACCGGTCGGCATCGGATGCGATGCAGCGACTGATCGTGACGAGCGACAGTTCGGGTGCCGGCCATCTGATGCAGTCGCGCATCGCGGATCAGGTCATCGAGTCCCACGACTTCGACATCCTGGTCTCGGGTCCGGTCCCTGCAGGTTCCGGACCCGCAGCGTTCTACCCGGCGCGAGAAGCTGCCGATGACCACGATCCGCTGATCGCTGGCGAAATCTACGAATGGAACCGGGGCGTGCCGGCGTTGCATCGCTGGCGCGAGCTGCTGGCCCTCTGCAAGACCTACGAGCGGATCGAGTTGTGGATCGATCCGGGATGCGACGCGCAGTTGCGATTCGTCCAGTTGCTGGACTGGCTGGACGCGCATCCCGATGTGATCGAGAAGCTGTATGTCGTCCACGCCGACGATCCGTTGGGCGGGCGCAGCGCAGATGAGGTGCGGAGATGCGTCCGCACATCGAGAAGGTGAATGGCGCGCATCTGCGTACGGCCGGTCATGCATGGAATACCTATCGCCAACCGACACCAGAAGCGTGGTTCGATCTCCTCGCCGACGATCTCGACGTGCTGCCGCACCTGCGACGCACTGTCCTGCTGCTGCTCGGCGAGTTGCCCGCGACGGACACGGCGCTGGGCGCGACGGAGAGATTGTTGCTCGACGTCGTATCGCCAGGCGCAATCAGTCCTGCGCATTTCATGCACGTCTATACGCAGCTCAATCAGGCACGGGTCTACGGCTTGTTCGACCAGTGCCGGATCCTCAACCGCCTCGGCGGATGCCCAGTGCCGGCTGTACTCGGCCTGCCGGACTCCACCTTCGGTCTGGCCTCGATGGATCAGCCGGACCGCCACAAACGCTACATGCTCAGTGAAATCTCGCTGTCCAATCTTGGCATGGCGCTACTCGAAGGCAGGGACGACTTCGCGCGCCACAATCCCATCCATCGCTGGTGGGGCGGAACGCTGCTGACCAACGCCAGCCTGTGGCGGTGGGACGCGGAACGGCACCGCCTCGTCCCGCCGCCCGCGTGACTACTTCAGTCGGATCGGCGTCGCGCGATCGACCGGGACCACGGTCACGCTGTTCTTCGGCGAGCCTTCGATGACCCGATCCGAATAGGTCAGGTACACCAGCGTGTTGCGCGCCTTGTCGACCATGCGCACCACGCGCAGCCGCTTGAACAGGAGCGACTGGCGCTCGGTCAGCACTTCTTCCTGCAAGGCCAGCGGCGCCGTGAACAAGATCGGTCCGACCTGGCGACACGCGATCGACGCCTCGGCCTTGTCCTCGGCGATGCCGATCGCGCCCTTGATGCCGCCGGTCTTTGCGCGCGACACGTAGCAGGTCACGCCGGCGACCTTTGGGTCGTCGTAGGCATCCACGACGATCTTGTGGTCCGGTCCGATCAGCTTGAAGACGGTGTCGACTTCGCCGATCGGTTCGGCACGGACGGCCGAGGCCGACAGCAGCAGGGCGAGCAGGACGAGTCGTTTCATGGGGCGATGGTCGATGGCGGTCGATCAACGGCCGTGGATCGAACGGTGCGCGACGTGGTGACGGACTGGCGGGCGGCGATGGTGGACGACCCGGTGGTGGGCATGGTGATCGCGGTGGTAGCCGTTGTGACGGGCCGGGGCGGCCGATGCGCCGAAGGCAACGCTGGCGAGGGCGACCGCGACGAGGGCCTGGAGGCCGTGGCTAATGATGGTCATGGTGTTTCCCTGAAGGGTGATGGTGAAAGCGCTGTCCCATCAACGGACGACCGGCGCTTCGCGTGGACAGGAAAGTCGCGATATTTCCGTGCAGGCCGGTAGCCGGCGGTTTCGCTACGCGGCTTTCGGAATTGGCCTCGAATCGATGGTCGAGTGTCTGACGGCGACGGTCAGCGAGCGCTGCTAATTTTCGGTCGCTTATGGACGAGACCACGCCCGAACCACAGCCCTCCCGAATCGGATATCGGCAAGGATTCCGTGACGGCTTGATTGAGGCCGACCGACAGGCGCAGCAGGATAGCAAGCGCGACGAAGCGCAGGACAGGGAAGGCAAGGACGGCGAGGACAAGAAGCAAGACGGCGAGAAGGGCGAGGAAAAGAAGAATGGTGACGAGAAGGACGACGGCAAGCCACCCCTCTACAAGCGTCCCGTGTTCGTCGCGGTCGCACTGCTGGTCGTACTCGCGCTGATCGTCGCGGCCATCGTCTTCTGGCGACATTCCAGCCATCGCGAGACCACCGACGACGCTTTCGTCGACGGGACGACCAGCCAGGTCGCGTCGCAGACCTCGGGCCGGGTCGTCAAGCTGTACGTCGTCGACAACCAGCACGTCAACGCGGGCGATTCGCTGCTCGACATCGACTCGCGCGACAACGAAGCCAAGGTCGCGCAGGCACGAAGTCAATACGCGACTTCCGAAGGCCAGTACGAAGAGGCGCAGGCGCAGGTGGGCGTACGTCGCGCCAACGTCGGCGAGGCCGAGGCCAACGTGCGCCAGGCCGAGGCCGACCTGACGAAGGCGGCGCAGGACCTCGCCCGTTATCGTGACGTCAACCCCGACGCGGTCGCCCGGCAGCAGGTCGGCGCCGCGGTTTCGAGCGAACGCTCGGCGCGCGCCAAGCGCGACGCGATGCGCACCACGGCGCAGTCGGCCCGCGCTCACGTCGAGGCCGCGCTCGCGATGGTCCGCTCGAACAAGGCGCAGGTCGCGGCCGCGAAGGCCAATCTCGATGCGGCCACGCTGCAGAACTCCTACAACCGCGTGGTCGCGCCGATCTCGGGTCGCGTGTCGCGGCGCACCGTGAAGACCGGCAACGTCATCAACACCGGGCAGGCCCTGATGGCCCTGGTGAGCGACACGCTGTGGGTCACGGCCAACTACAAGGAGACTCAGCTGACGCGGATGAAGCCTGGCCAGTCGGTCGAGGTCGTCGTCGATGCCTTTCCCGAGGTGAAGTTTCGCGGGCATGTGGACAGCATCCAGCGCGCGACAGGCGCCTACTTCAGCATGCTTCCGGCCGAGAACGCGACCGGCAACTACGTCAAGGTCGTGCAGCGCGTGCCGGTCAAGATCGTATTCGACGACGACCGGCTGAAGGACTACGCGATCGGGCCCGGCATGTCGGTGACGCCCGACGTCACGTTGCCCTGACGGGCCCGAACGATGGCCGCCGATGCGTCCCTTCCCCGCTCGGCAGCCGGCAATCGCAACCCGTGGCTGATCGCGATCGTCGTCTCGCTGGCGATCTTCATGGAGGTGCTCGACACCACCATCGCCAACGTATCGCTGCGCCACATCGCCGGCTCGTTCGGCGCGAGCGAGGACGAGAGCACGTGGATCCTCACCAGCTACCTGATCTCCAACGCGATCGTCCTTCCGATCAGCGGATGGCTGTCGCAGCTGATTGGCCGCAAGCGCTTCTACATGATCTGCGTGGCGCTGTTCACGGTGGCGTCTTTCCTCTGCGCCTTCGCACCCAACCTCGGCGTGATGATCGTGTTCCGCGTGGTGCAGGGGATCGGCGGTGGCGGCCTCGCGCCCACCGAGCAATCGACCTTCGCCGACAGCTTCACGCCGCAGAAGCGCGCGGCGGCCTTCGCGCTCTACGGCGTGACGGTGGTGGTGGCGCCCGCGGCCGGTCCGGTGCTCGGGGGCTGGCTCACCGAGGACTACTCGTGGCACTGGATCTTCCTGATCAACCTGCCGGTCGGCGCGCTCGCCCTGTGCCTGATCTGGTTCCTGGTCGACGAGCCGCAGGTGGTCAAGGACGACACCAAGAAGTTTCGCGGCAACTTCGTGCCGGACTGGCTCGGCTTCGTCCTCGTGGCGCTGACCTTCGGCTGCCTGCAGGTGGTGCTCGATCGCTTCCAGCAGGACGACGGTTTCGACTCGCTGAAGATCACGCTGTTCTTCACCGTGTGTGTCTTCTCGGCAGTCGCGCTGGTGTGGTGGGAGATGCGCCATCCGCAACCGGTGTTCGACGTGCGCCTCTTCAGGTACCGATCGTTCGCGATCGCCTGCCTGCTGATGTTCCTGCTCGGCTTCACGCTCTACAGCACCACGCAGCTGATCCCGCAACTGGCGCAGACGCTGCTCGGCTACAACGCGGTGCAGGCGGGCAAGTCGCTGGCTTGGGGCGGGGCCGTCGCCGTGCTGATGATGCCGATCGCCGGCAGCCTGGGAACGAAAATTCCGCCGAAGTGGGTGCTCCTCGTCGCCTTCACGGCCACCGGCCTCGCCTTCCTGCATACCGCGCATCTCACTCTGCATACCGCGCATCTCACTCTGCAGATCGGCTTCGGCGACCTCGCGATGGCACGGGTCTACCAGAGCCTCGCGCTGCCGTTCCTGTTCGTGACGCTGACGACCGCAGGCTACGTCGGCATCCCGCCGGACAAGAACAGTTCGGCCTCGGCGATCATCAACCTGATGCGAAATCTCGGCGGCAGCGTGGGCGTTTCGATCGCGACGACCGAGCTGGCGTGGCGCACGCAATTCCATCACGCGCGCCTGGCCGAGCACGTCTCGCGCTACGACATCGGTCCGGGCTCGTTCGCGAACTCGACGCTGGTCGCGGCGCAGAAGGCCGTGCAGGTCCAGGCGCAGTCGCTCAGTTACTTCGACGTGTTCTGGCTGTTCGGGATCGCGGCGCTGATCGTCGCGCCGTTCGCGTTGATCCTGAAGAATCCACCGAAGGGGGCGGCCGGTGGGCACTGATCGTCTCGTGAAGTCCGCGCTCTGCGCGATGGTCCTGGCTTGCTCTGCGTGCACGGTCGGCCCCGACCCGCATCGGCCGGAGATCGACGTGCCCCAGGGCTGGGCTGCGGCACGCGACGCCAGGATCGCGACCGACCTGCCGAGTCGCCTCATCGCCGCGCCGGTCGACGACGGACGCTGGTGGTCGGTCTTCCATGATCCCGTCCTCGATGGTCTGATCGAGTCGGCGATGTCGCAGAGCCTCGACGTTCAGGAGGCAGGATTGCGGATCGCCGAAGCGCGCGCGCAGCGACACTCGGCGGCGGGTGCGTGCTACCCGTCGGTCGCGTCCAGCAACATCGGTGCGCGCACACGCATGGGTGCTGGAGGCATCGGCCAGGCGCTGTTCGGTGGGCAGGGCGGGGCGCCGGCGCTGTCGGGCATCGCGACCAACATCTTCCAGGTTGGCTTCGATGCGACCTGGAAGCCCGACCTGTTCGGCAAGACGCGCCGCAGCGTGCAGGCCGCGGAGGCCGGCATCCGGGCGGCCGAAGACCAGCGGCGCGACGCGATGGTATCGCTGGCCGCCGAGATCGCGCGCGCGGACCTGACGCTGCGCGGTGCCGAGTGCACCCGTGCCCTCACGCTCGCCGACATCGGTTCGCAGGAGCAGTTGCAGGCGCTGATCGCATCGCGCAACCGATCGGGGCTCGCGCCGACGTCCGACGTGGCGACGCAGCAGGTGCAGGTTTCGGGCACACGTGCCCGCCTGCCGCAGATCGAGCAGGGCATCACCACCAACCGTAACCGGCTCGCCTTGCTGCTGGCGATGCCGCCGGGTGCGCTGGATGACCGGCTCGGCGAGGGCGCGGTGCCGGGGCTGCCGCCCGAGGTGCCGGTCGGTCTGCCCGGCGATCTGCTGCGTCGTCGGCCCGACATCCGCAAGAGCGAAGCCGACGCGGAAGCGGCGACCGCGCGGATCGGTGTCGCCAAGGCTGCGTTGTATCCGAGCGTGCGCTTCGCCGCGATCGGCGCGCTCTCGTCGAACAAGTTGTCGAACCTGTTCGAATGGGCATCGCGCTTCGGACTCGTCGGCACCCAGTTGTCGATCCCGATCTTCGAAGGTGGCAAGCTGCAGGCCCAGGTGCGCGTCGTGGACCTGCAGTCGCAGGAGGCGATCCTGACCTATCGGCAGACCGTGCTCAGCGCGTTCCACGACGTCGACAATGCGATGACCACGTACGCGCAGGACCAGCGCCGCACCAGCGACCTCGATCGACAGGTGCTTGAAAGCCGGCGCGGTCGCGACCTTTCGCGCGATCGCTACACCAGTGGCCTCGGCGCCTACATCGACGTGCTGACCTGCCCCCTACCGCCGTACCAATCATTGGGATGAAGTCCGGGTTGTAAGGTTAGTGGTTGTCGTTGCGGTCGTGTTGGATTGCGTCGTCGGCGAGCCGGCGGCGCAGCTCGGCGAACCGTGCCGGCGGGATGCGGC
>JANXTA010000173.1 GCA_025356395.1 Betaproteobacteria bacterium | reverse complement strand
GCGTTCCTGTTCGGGGCCGCACTCAGCCTCGTCCTCGAACGCACGCTCTATCGTCACTTCTACAAGCGCGGTCCGCTCGATCAGGTCCTGCTCACGGTCGGCATCCTGTTCGTCGCGACCGCGACCGCGATCTACATCTTCGGATCGCAGCAGCAACCTGTCGTCCTGCCCGACGTGCTGCGCGGTCGCCTCGATGTGTTCGGTGTCGAACTATCGCGTTATCGGCTGTTCCTCGTCGCCGCCGGCATCGTGATCACGCTGGTCCTCGTGTTCGGTCTCGAGCGCACGCGCTTCGGCGCACGCATCCGCGCGGCGGTCGATCGGCAGAACGTCGCCGAGGCGATGGGTATCCGCGTCGAGCGCGTGTTCCAGGCGACCTTCGCAATCGGCGGGGGACTCGCCGCACTGGGCGGTGCGCTCGGCATCGATGTCCTCGGACTCGATCCCAACTTCGCGCAGCGCTACCTCGTGTACTTCCTGCTGGTGGTCGTGGTCGGCGGACCCGGCTCGATCGTCGGAACGCTGATCGCCGCGCTCGTGCTCGGCGTCGCGGATGTTTCCGGCAAGTACTACGTGCCGCAGATCGGCGCATTCGTGATCTACGCGATGATGATCGTGCTGCTCGCGCTGTTCCCGCTCGGCCTGTTCGGGAAGCGGGGCGCCAAATGATCGAGAGTTCGGTCACACGTCTCGCGAAGCGCGAACGCTGGAAAGCGACCGAGGTCATCTTCTGGGTCGCGGTCGCCGCGACCTACTTCGTCTTCCCGCAGAACCTGGTCCTCGCGACGCAGATCCTGATCGCCGGCCTGTTCGCCCTGTCGCTCGACCTGATCCTCGGCTACGCGGGCATCGTGACGCTGGGACACGCGGCCTTCTTCGGGATCGGTGCCTACACGGCCGGGTTGCTCGCGAAGTACGGCTGGGGCGAACCCATCAGCGGCCTGCTGTGCGCCGCCGTCGTCGCGGCGGCGATCGGATGGATCACCAGCTACCTGGTCCTGCGCGGCAGCGACCTCGCGCGTCTGATGATCACGCTGGGCATCGCGTCGCTGTTCTACGAGATCGCGAATCGCGCAACCTCGATCACCGGCGGCGTCGACGGCATGCAGGGCGTCGAGATGTCCAGGATCTTCGGCGTCTTCGGCTTCGACATGTACAGCCGCGTCGGCTTCATCTACACGTTCGTGGTCGTGCTGCTGCTGTTCGTCGTCGCGCGCTCGTGGATCAACTCGCCGTACGGCCTGTCGCTGCGCACGATTCGCGAGAGCGCGACGCGCGCACGCGCCATCGGCGTGCCGCTCGATCGCCGGCTGGTGACCGCATACGCGGTGTCGGCGGCGATGGCCGGCGTCGCGGGCGCGCTGCTCACGCAGACCACGCAGTTCGTCGGCCTCGACGTGCTCAGCTTCCAGCGTTCGGCCAACCTGCTGATCATGCTGATCGTCGGCGGCACCGCCACGCTGTACGGGGGCTTCGTCGGTGCGGCGCTGTTCATCCTCGTGCAGGACCGGCTCGCCAACATCAACCCGGTCTACTGGCTGTTCTGGCTGGGCGTATTGCTGATCCTCACCACCCTGTTCCTGCGGCGTGGCGTCGTCGGCGGGCTGATCGCATGGCGTCATCGTCGTCACGGCGTCGACAACGAAGGTCCCCCATGACGGTCCTTCTGGAAACGCGCGATCTCTGCAAGTCCTTCGGCGCGCTGCAGGTCACGCAGAGCGTCAACCTGTCGCTCGATGCAGGCGCCCGTCATGCGCTGATCGGTCCCAACGGTGCGGGCAAGACGACGCTCGTCAATCAGCTCACCGGTGTGCTGCGTCCCACCAGCGGCAGCGTGCTGATCGACGGCGAGGACGTGACGCGCATGCCCGCCGAACGACGCGTGAGTCGCGGCCTGTCGCGCACCTTCCAGATCAACACGCTGTTCCCGCATCTCACGCCGCTCGAGGCCGTGGCTGCCGCGATTCTCGAACGCGAGCGCGAGTCGATCGGCTTCGCGGGTCGCTGGCTGCGTGGCGTGTCGCATCGTCGTGCGCAACTCGACGAAGCACAGGCGCTGCTCGACTCGCTGGGCCTCGGGCGCGACAGTGGCAGGCTGACGCACGAGCTCGCGTACGGTCGTCAACGCATCCTCGAGATCGCTCTCGCGCTGGCCGCGAAGCCGCGCGTCCTGCTGCTCGACGAGCCTGCCGCGGGCATTCCGGAAGGCGAGAGCGACGAGCTGTTCGCCGTGCTCGACACGCTACCCACCGAGGTCGCGATCCTGCTGATCGAACACGACATGAGCCTGGTCTTTCGCTTCGCGACGCGCATCACCGTGCTGGTCGGCGGTGCCGAGCTGGTCACCGACACGCCGCAGGCGATCGCGGCCAACCCGCGCGTGCGCGAGGTCTATCTGGGCAAGGGCAAGCACTGATGAGCGTCGACGCTTCCGCCCTGCTGCACATCGAAGGCTTGCGTTCCGGTTACGGCGACGCGATCGTGGTGGACGGCTGCTCGCTCTCGATGAAGGCCGGCGAGGGGATCGCATTGCTCGGCCGCAACGGGGTTGGCAAGACCACGCTGCTGGTCACGTTGATGGGCCTGACGCGCGTGCGCGGCGGCAGCATGCAGTGGATGGGTCGCGATCTTCTGCGGATGCGCGCGAGTGATCGTGCCAGGGCCGGCATCGGCTGGGTGCCGCAGGAGCGCGAAGTGTTCCCGTCGCTGACGGTCGAAGAGAACCTGACGGTCACGGCGCTGCCTGGGCCGTGGTCGCTGGCGCGGGTCTATCGCCTCTTCCCGAGGCTGGCCGAGCGTCGCAAGAACTTTGGCAACCAGTTGTCGGGAGGGGAGCAGCAGATGCTGGCGGTGGGTCGTGCGCTGATGCTCAACCCCAAGCTGCTGCTGCTCGACGAGCCGCTGGAAGGCCTTGCGCCGGTGATCGTCGACGAGCTGTGCGCGGCGATCGCGGCGATGGTGAAGTCGGAAGGGCAGGGACTGATCCTGGTCGAGCAGCATGTCGAGCAGGCATTGTCGCTGACGCATCGCGCGATCGTGCTGGAGCGCGGGCGGATCGTGCATGAAGGGACGAGCGAGGTCTTGCGCGCGGACCCGCAGAGCCTCGATCGATGGATCGGGGTGCGGGTCGCGGCTTGATGTCGGTGTTTCTCCCTCCCCTTTCGGGGGAGGGAGAAGAAAGGAGAACGCCGCGCGTTTGGAATTGAATTCTCACTCGCATTACTTCTTCTCGATCTTCG
>JANXTA010000059.1 GCA_025356395.1 Betaproteobacteria bacterium | reverse complement strand
AGGTGCTCCATCTCGGCCGGGATGATGGTGTGGAAGATCGGGTTCCTGCGCGTCGTCACCGCGTCGATCACGATGACCTCGCGGTCTTCCTTCGCGCTGTAGTACTTGGGGAACTCGCCGAACGGGCCCTCGGGCTCGCGGACCGTCGGCAGCAGGCGACCCTCGATCACGATCTCCGCATCGGCCGGCACGCGCACGTCGTTGGTCACGCACTTCACGACCGCGAGCGGCTCGCCGCGTAGCGCGCCCGCGATCTCGAGTTCGTCGTGGTCGATTGGCACAATCGCCTGCGACGCGAGCATCGTCATTGGATCGACACCGATCACGACCGCGACCTCGAGCGCCTGGCCTGCCTCTTCCGCGGCCTGGTAGAACGCGTGCAGATGCCGCGGCAGCAGCAGCACGCCCATGCGGTCGCGGCTGTTGATCTGGATGCGGTTGATCGACACGTTCTGGATGCCGGTCATCGGGTTGCGGGCGATCACGAGGCCGGCCGTGATGTAGGCACCGCTGTCGTGTTCGCTGTGCGTCGGGATCGGCAGCAGCGCGGCGATGTCCTGCTCGCCTTCCGCGAAGCGCACGACCCTCTGCTGGCAAGGCGCGTGGGGCGACGGGATCTCGCGCCACGGCAGCGGGTTCTCCGCCGCCTTGCGGAACGTCGCGAGCAGCTCAGACTGCGGCACGCCCATCGCCTCGGCGATCCAGGACCGCTTCGAGATGAAGCCCGAGACCGCCGGCATCGCGTGGCCGCCCGGCTTCGGGAAGAACGCCGCCTGTCGACCATCGAGCCGCTTCGCGATCGCGGCGAGCCCGTGCTTCAGCGGTTGACCTTCGCGGATCACCGCGAGCCGGTCGGTCGCGGCGAGATGACGCAGCCAGCTCCTCAGGCTGTAAGGAGTCTTCATCGTCCCCGCCTCCACGGCAGCATCAGCTGCTCGATCTCGTTGAGCAGCAGCGTGAAGACGAAGCCGAGGATCGCGATGGAGATCAGCCCGACGTACATCGTCTCGACGGTCAGGATCTGCCACGCGTTCCAGATCATGTAGCCGAGGCCGCTCTTGGCGCCAATCATCTCGGCGATCGCGATCAGGATCAGCCCCATGCCGATGCCGAGCTTGATGCCGGCCATGATCGACGGCAGCGCGCCGGGCAGCGCAATGGTCCTGAAGACCTGCCAGCGACTCGCGTGGAAGTTGCGGCCGACGTCGAGGTAGATCCGGTCGATCTGCCGTACGCCGGACATCGTGTTGATCAGCACCGGATAGAACACGCCGAGCGCCACCATCACGATCTTCGACGACTCGTCGAGTCCGAAGATCAGCAGGATTAGCGGGAGGATCGCGCTCTTGGGGATCGGGTAGGTGGCCGACACCAGCGGATCGATCGCCGCGCGGATCGGACGATAGAGACCCATCAATACGCCGAGGATCAGCGCCGGGATGCCGCCGAGCAGGAAGCCCCAGAACAGGCGCTGCAGGCTCGCCCAGAGGTTGGTCCACAGATCACCCGACGCGGTCAGCTCCCACGCCTGCTTCCCGATGCTCGACGGTGCCGGAAAGAAGCGCGCATCGATCCAGCCCACGCGCGCGGCGAGTTCCCATAGCGCCAGCAGCACGAGCGGCGAGCCGATGCCGAGCGCGCGTTCGACGGTGCGCTCGCTCAGCTTCAACGCGCCATCTCCTGTTCCTTGGCACGATCGACCTCGTCGCGCAGGTCGCCCCAGATGCGGTAGACCAGCTCGCCGTAGGCGGGCTCGTGCCGCAGTTCCAGCACGTTGCGCGGCCGCGGGAAAGGCACATCGATCAGCGACTTCAGCCGGCCCGGATGCGCCGACATCACCATGATCCGGTCGCCGAGCGTCACGGCCTCGTCGACGCTGTGCGTGATGAAGACCACGGTCTTGCGCGTTTCTTCCCAGATGCGGAGCAGCTCCTGCTGCAGCAGCGTCTTGTTCTGCTCGTCGAGCGCCGAGAACGGCTCGTCCATCAGCAGCACTTCGGGATCGTTGGCGAACGCGCGCGCGATCGACACGCGCTGCTTCATGCCGCCGGAGAGCTGGTGCGGATAGCGGTCCGCAAAGCGTGTGAGACCCGTGCGGTCGAGGTAGTAGCCGACGGTCGCCCTGATCTTCGCGGCGGCGATGCCGCGCATTTTCAGCCCGTACGCGGCGTTGTCCCACACCGTCATCCACGGAAAGATGGAGTCGCCCTGGAACACCATCGAGTTGCCCGGCCGGTCCGCGGTCTCCATCTGCACGTCGAACGTGCCGCCGCTCGCCGGCTCGAGGCCCGCAAGGATGCGGATCAGCGTGGTTTTACCGCAGCCGCTCGGGCCGACGATGACGAAGAACTGGCCCGCCGCGATGTCGAGCGTCAGTCCGTCGATGGCGACGAACACGCCGTCTTGCGTCGCGAATTCCTTGCGGAGATCGCGCAGCGCGATCTTCGGCATCGACGGGGCGGCGAGGTGGTCCACTACTTCGCCGCCGCGTACGGTCCGAGGGTCTTCAGCGCCGCCTCGACGAAGGTCTGGTCGACGACCGCGTTCATCGTCGCCGGCTCCTTCGCCTTGCCTTCGAGATAGCCCTGCTGCGTGTAGAACTCGAAGTCGCGCTTGAGGCTGTCGAGGTTGACGCGGCCGTCGGGGTTGATGCCATTCGGCGTCATCTTTCTGTACAGCTCGGTATCCTTGACGTTCGTGTCCTGGACCAGCATCGCGATCACTTCGGTCGCGTTGGGGCCTGCGAAGTGCCCGTCCTTCAGCGCGTCGTTGTAGAAGCGCGCGGCCTTGACGTACGCGACCATGAAGCGCTTCGCGACGTCGGGTCGCTTCCTGATGAAGTCACCGCCGTACAGCAACACCGCGATCTGCTGGTCCGGATAGAGCTTGTCGTCCGAGAAGCGCACGGCCGCCCCGCTGGCGATGGCCTGCGTGGCCGACGGCTCGGTGGTGATGCTCGCATCGATGGCGCCATTGGCCAGCGCCAGGACATGCTGCGGATAGCCCATGTAGACGTGATTGACGTCCTTGTATGTGAGGCTGCCCTTCTTCAGCGCCTCGTTCAGCGTCGAGCCGGGCGATCCGCCCTCGCCGGCCTCGGCGATCTTCAGGCCCTTCAGGTCGGCGTAAGTCTTGACCTTGCCGCTGTCGACCAGCTGCTTGCGAACCAGCATCGGCATGTAGCTGTACTGCAGCGGCGCCGAGCCCTTGTCGGCGACGATACGGATGTCGATGCCCCGCGCCGACGCGTTGTAGAGCCCCGCCGACGACGCACCGGCGGCCACGTCGAGCTGGCCGGCGCCTAGCGGCGCAATCATCTTCGGGCCGGCATCGAAGGGCACGAACTTGACCGCGATGTCCTGTTCCTTGAAGTAGCCCTTGCGCTCCGCAATGAAGAACGCCGCGTCGCTGATCACGCCGTTGATGCCGACCTTCACCTCGGCCGGCGCCGCGAACGCTTGCGCGCACACGGCGAGCATCCAGGCCCCTGCCAGTCCGTTGGCGACCTTCATCGCAGCATCTCCTCGTCTTTTGTGTGCGGCTCGCCTGTGCCGGAGGCCGGCGTCTCCCGTACGTACTCGCCCGCGACAAGCTGCCGCCGTAGGATCTTGCCGACCGGCGACTTCGGGATCTCTCGCACGAACACGTACTCGCGCGGCCGCTTGAAGTTCATGAGATCGGAACGCTTGCAATAGATCTCGAGCTCGGCGGCATCGACCTCGCCCTTGCGCTTGATGAAGGCCACCACGCGCTGTCCCCAGCGTTCGTCCGAAAGCCCTGCGACCGCCACCTCGTCGACCGCCGGGTGCAGCGACAGCACCGACTCGATGTCGACCGGCGAGATGTTCTCGCCACCGCTGATGATCATGTCGTCGACGCGGCCGGTGACGAAGAGGTCGCCGTCAGCATCGAAGTAGCCGGTGTCGCCGGTGAAGTACCAGCCGTCGCGCAAGCTCTTCGCGTTAGCGTCGGGCCGGCGGTGATAGCCCTCGAAGGCCTCGTCGCCGGCGAGGTCCGCGATCACCTGGCCTTCGGTGCCCGGAGCCACGCGCTCCTCAGGAGACGACGCATCGAGCGCCACGACGCGCAGCCGTGCGTTGAGCCCGGCCTTGCCCGCCGAGCCGGGCTTGCCGACCGCGTCCTGGTTGATCGAGCAGGTGTAGATCTCGCTGCTGCCGTAGTGGTTGACGAAGAGCTCGGGCGAAAACGCGTCCTGCAGCCGCAGCAGCAACGCGTCGTGCATCGGCGCGCCGGCGAAGCCGAGCTTGCTCACCGACGAGACGTCGGTCGCGGCGAAGCCGGGTTGCGCGAGTAGGTCGTGATACAGCGTCGGCACCAGGTAGAGATGCGTGATGCGTTCGCTGTCGATCGCCTGCAGCGCGGCGCGTCCGTCGAACTTCGGCATGCAAACGAAACGGCCGTCGAGCATCGCCAGCGCGAGTAGCGAACGCACTCCCATCGTGTGATACAGCGGCATCACGCCGAGCGTGCGTTCGCCGTACGCGTAGCGGTTCTGCGCGACGTGCGCGAGGGCCGCGATGCGTTCGGCGCGATGACGGCGCGGCACACCCTTCGGCTTGCCGGTCGTGCCCGACGTGTAGAGCATCAGCGACCAGTCGTCGGCCAGCGCACGCGGCAGCGGATCGTCGTCGATCGTCAGCCAGTCGGTAAAGGCCACGTCCGCGCCGGTCGCGCTGCCGACCCCGATGCGGCGGACCGTCGCGGCCAGTTCGGACGCATCGACCGCGGCCTGTACGACCGACTCGAACACGAGGAACTTCGATCCCGAATCCGACAGGCAATAGTCGATCTCCTCGGGCTTGGCGCGCCAGTTCAGCGGCACCAGGATGATCCCGGCGAACTGGCAGGCCCAGTGCAGCGTCGCGGCCTCGTGGCGGTTCTGCAGCAGCGACACGAGCGGGTCACCGCGCTGCAGCCCGAGGTCGTCAAGTCCGCGGATCACGCCGCCGATGCGCCGCGCCCACTGCGCGTAGCTCAGGCGCAGGGTGCCGTCGACCAACCCGATTGCGGTTGGATTGCGTTCGACGCTCTGCAGGAAGCCGCGTCCGAGGTCAAGCATCGACGATCTCCTTGCAGGCACGCGATCGCGCGACTTCGAGCACCGCCTTCACGATCGGTGTGTAGCCGGTGCAGCGACAGAGATGGCCTGACAGCATCTCGCGCACCTCGCGCTCGGTCGGTTGGGCGACCCGTTGCAGCCAGTCTGCGCACGACATTAGGATGCCGGCGGTGCAGAAGCCACACTGCAGCGCGTGGTTGCGCTTGAACGCGGTCTGCAGGTCGCCGAGCAGCGCTTCGTTGCCGGCAAGGCCCTCGACCGTGTCGATGCGACGGCCGTCGGCCTGTACCGCGAGCGTCATGCACGCGCGCACCGCGACACCGTCTAGGCGGACCGTGCACGCGCCGCAGACACCGTGCTCGCAGCCTACGTGCGTGCCGGTCGCCCCGAGCGAATGCCGCAGGAAATCCGTCAGCAGCATGCGCGGCTGCGCGGCGCCATGTCTTGGCCTGCCGTTGAGCACGAGTGCGATCGGATGGGTCTTGTCCCGTTCGAGAATGGTCATGGTCGGCTTCCTTGCGAGCGCGCCTGCTCGACAGCCTTGCGGCCGAGGCGACGCACCAGATGGCGACGCGCGCCGGCGCTCATGTGCGGGTCGTCCTGCGCGTCGAGAGCCCAGGCGAATTCGTTGAGGGCGTCGTCGAGCGCGCTGCCGTCGAGCGCGGCCCACTCGCGCGCGGCGGGACGGTCCGCGATGCCGCCGACGGCGAGGCGGATGGTCTGGTCGGTCACGACCGCCGCCGCAGCGCAGACCGCGTAGTCGCCGTGGCGGATCGAGAACTCGGTGAAGCCGAAGCGCTCACCGTCGCGCGGTGCGGGAAAGCGGACCGACTCGAGCAGTTCGTCGCCGAGGCGTGCCGTGCTCAGCATGCCGGTGAAGAGATCGTCGGCCGCCACCGTGCGCTTCTTCTTTGCGTTGCGCAGGACCACGTCGCCCTTCAGCGCGAGCAGGCACAGCGGCAGTTCGGCCGAGGGGTCGGCATGCGCGATCGAGCCGCACACGGTGCCCTTGTTGCGGATCTGGAAGTGCGAGATATGCGGGAAGGCGAGCTTCAGCAGCGGTACTTCGGTGGCGAGACTCGCGCGCCATTCGACCGCTGCCTGGGTCGCCGCGGCACCGATGCGCAACCCATCCTGCTCGACCTCCACGGAAGCCATGGCCTCGCTCCGTGAGATGTCGATCAGCAGGCTCGGTACAGCGAGCCGCATGTTGAGGATAGCCATCAGCGACTGGCCGCCCGCGAGGATGCGGGCGTCGTCGCCGTGTTCGGCGAGCAGCTGCACGGCCTCGACAGCCGTGTCGACGCGCACGTAGTCGAAGGCTGCGGGCTTCATGATCCGATCCCCAGAAGTCGCTTGATGCGCGCAAGCAAACCGACTTTCGAAGGTGCTGCGTTGCCGCCCGCGGCCTGCCGACCCAGCGACTCGAAGAGCTGCGCCACGATGATCTTCGCGGCGCCTTCGAGCATGCGGCTGCCGACCATCGCGACCTTGCCGCCGACCTGCGCCTGGTAGTCGTAGCTCAGGCAGGTTCCCGTGGTCGTCGCTTCGAGCCGCACGAGGCCGTCGCCAGATCCAGTGCCGAGCGAAGAGATGCCCTGACCCGCGAGTCGCAGGCTGTTCGGTGGATCGATCTGTGACAGCTCGATCTTCGCCTCGTAGCGCGCCTTGATCATGCCGACGCCGACCGTCACGTCAGCCTTGTAGCGATTCGGTCCGTCCGCCGACAGCGCGTTGCATCCGGGGATCACGCGGGCCAGCGCCTGCGGATCGAGCAGCACCGCGAACACCTGCTCGGGACTCGCCGCGATGTCGACCGTGCCCGAGGCCTGCAACGCCAGGCCGCCCGCGATCGGCGCGGCCTTCTGCTTGACGGGCTTCTCGCGCGGTGCGGGGTCCGGCGCGTCGAGCAGCGCCAGCACGCGCGACGGGGTCAGCGGCAGGCGCACGTCGGCCACGTCAACCAACGGCCGCAGCGCATCGGCGAACGCATTCGCGATGGTCGGCGGCGTGCTCATGTTGTTGCCTTCGCCGAGCCCCTTCGCGCCGAGCGGCGTGAACGGGCTGAAGGTCTCGAGATGCACGATCAGCGGATCGGGGATCTCGCAGGTCGTCGGCATCAGGTAGTCGGCGAGCGTGCCCGACTGGAAGCTGCCGTCGGCACCGTAGCGGAACTCCTCGAAGAGCGACGCGCCGACGCCCTGCGCGAACGCGCCGCGAATCTGGCCGTCGGCCAGCGCGGGATTCAACAGGCGACCCGCGTCGTGCGCGGTGACGTAGCGATCGATGCGGACCGCGCCGGTGTCGGGGTCGATCTCGAGGCCGCAAATGTCGAACACGAAGCCATACGCGGCCGACGTGTTGACGCGGTCCTCGTCGTCGGGCGCGGACAGCGTGGGCGGGGTCCAGAACGCGGTCTCGCGGAGGCCGGGCTCCATGCCATCGGGCATCAACGCGGGTGCCCAGTGCGGGCTCGCGGCGAGGCGCGTGAACGGCTGGCGAAGATCGGGGCTGCCGATGATCTGCCCGTCGACGAAGCGGATGTCCGCGACGTCCACGTCGAACTGCTGCGCCGCGAAGGCAGCGACCTTGTCGCGCAGCCGCGTCGCCGCGATGTGAACCGCACCGGCCACGGCGCCCGCGAAGCGGCTGCTGTAGTTGCCCGCCGCGACCGACCACGCGTCCTTCGCGCTGTCGAACTCGACGTTGACGACGACCTGCTCGGGCCTGATGCCGAGCACGTCGGCCACGACCTGCGCGCACACCGTCATGTGGCCCTGTCCCGCCGGTGCCGACGCGATCGTCACGTTGACGCCACCGAGCAGGTCGATCGCGACGGTCGCGCTCGCGATGCCGCCGTTCTTCGGGCCGGCCTTCGCGCGCTGCGCGGGCGTGAGCACCGCGCTGATGTAGCCCATGTTCGAGATCGACGGCTCGACGATCGCTGCGTGGCCGATGCCGTAGAGCTTGCCGGCGGCGCGCGAGGCCTTCTGACGTTCGCGCAGGCCCGCGTCCCCGGCCGCGGCGACGGCCATTGCGGTCAGACGTTGGTAGTCGCCCGAGTCGAGCACGGCGCCGGCCGCGGCATGGAACGGGAACTGGTCTCGCTTGACATAGTTGTGCAGGCGCAGCTCGACCGGATCGATCTTCAGCTCGACGGCGATGCGATCGAACAGGCGTTCCAGCGCGTAGAACACCTGCGGGCCGCCGAAGCCGCGCACCAGCCCGGTCGGCGTCTTGTTGCTGACGACCACCCGATTGCGGACCGCGAGATGCGCAATGTCGTACGCACCGGTCAGCGCGCCGTGCATGCGGTAGAAGGTCGCCGGTTCCGGTGCGCGGAGATACGCGCCGACCTCGTCGGCCTGGTCGTAGCGCAGTGCGCGCACGCGACCGTCGGCGTCGACGGCTGCTTCGATGGTCGTCATGCGAGCCGTGGCCGAGGTTGCGGCGCTGAGGTGTTCGAGGCGGTCCTCGACCCACTTGACCGGGGCACCGACCTTGCGCGACGCGAGGCCCATCAGCACCACGTACGGGAACACCGCCTGCTTGACGCCGAAGCTGCCGCCCGAGTCACGCGGCACGCGATGGCGCAGCTTGTTGCCCGGCACCTTCAGCGCCAGCGCCATCACGGCGTGCAGCGAGAACGGGCCCATGAAGTTGGACGTGACGTCGTACGCGTCGTCGCCGGGCAAATACTCCGCGATCACAACGCCGCATTCGATCGGCGTGCAGGAGTTGCGCGGGTAGTGGACGGTGAGCGTGACGTGATGCGCGGCCGATGCGAACGCGGCCTCGGGGTCGCCGTAGCGATAGGCACGGTCGGCTACGACGTTGCTGCCGACCGCTTCGTGCAGCAACGGCGCACTGGCTTCCATCGCGCGTTCGATGCCGATCACGGCGGGCAGCGCACGGTAATCGACGCGGATCGCGTCGACCGCGTCTTCCGCGAGATAGCGGTCCTCGGCCAACACCACCGCGACCGGCTCGCCGACATAACGTACGCGATCGACCGCGAGCGCCCAGTGCTGCATCGGCTGCTTGACCCCGACGACGAAGGGCTGCGACCAGCGCTTGACGTCGTCGCCGGTGAGCACCGCACGCACGCCCGGCATCGCCAGCGCGGCGATCGCGTCGACCGCGATCAGTTCGGCATGCGGATGCGGCGAGCGCAGCACGGCGGCATGCAGCGTGCCGGGCTTGATCGCGAGATCGTCGCCGAACGCGCCGGCCCCGCTGAGCAACGCGGCGTCCTCCAGGCGTTCCATCGCCTGGCCGACGTACGTGCGCGGTACCGCTTCGTCCAGTGCCGCGATGCCCTGCTCGTTGTGCAAGTCTCTGCCCCTCGTGTCGATGACCGTGGGCGCACAGTCTCGGCATCGGCAGGCGACGTCGTTAACGGACCAGTCCGATCAGAGACCGGAAAGTCCGATCACCGACCAATCAGTCCAGTCCCATGCGTGCCGCGCTGCAATATGCGCGGCCGGGAAGCCTCAGTCGGACGCGCCGGGCCTCAATCCCGGCCAGCGCTTGAGCGCGACCCGATGATCGAGTTCGAAAAGATCGAGCACGCGGGCAACGGTGTGGTCGACCAGTTCGTCGATGGACGCCGGCCGCGTGTAGAACGCGGGCACCGGCGGCGCGACGATCGCGCCCATCTCGGTCACCGCCACCATGTTGCGCAGATGCGCGAGGTTGAGCGGCGTCTCGCGCGCGAGCAGCACGAGGCGACGCCGCTCCTTCAGCACCACGTCCGCGGCACGGCTGACGAGGTTGTCGGCGAGGCCGTGCGCGATGCTCGCCAGCGTCTTCATCGAGCACGGCGCGACAATCATGCCGAGCGTCGCGAACGATCCGCTCGCGACGGTGGCGCCGATATCGCGCGAGCTGTGCACGACGTCGGCGAGGGCTTCGATGTCGGCGCGCGTCATGTCGAGTTCCTGCTGCGCGGTGAGGCCGCCAGCCGAGGAAAGCACGAGGTGCGATTCGCATCCGTCGATCTGTCGGAGTGCCTCGAGGATGCGCACGCCGTAGATCGCGCCGCTGGCGCCGGTGATCGCGACGATGAGACGTTGCGGCTTGCTGGTGGTCAAGTAGGCTCCTGCGAGGTGCAATTCAGAATGGGTGAGGACGTCGAATCGAGCAATGCCCCTCCCCCTTCAAGGGGGGATGGGCGGGGGAGTTCGGAAGGGGTTTCGGCGCGCATGCCCGCCGCCTTCCGGACGCTTCTGGTTTGCAAGGCAGAAGCGGGTCGCCACCGTGCAGTGCCCAAGTTCAACCCCATCCCCTTCCTGCCCCCCCCGAGGGAAGGGGACTACCGCTCCCCTTCCCAGAGGAAGAGGGAACGCGAGGTCCCTCACCGTCAAACCTGCACCGTTTCCATCCGCGCTCCCTCATCCTTCGGCGGCTCGAACAGATTGACCACCCGCCGATAGTCGCTCGGCGTGATCCCCAGATGCTGGCGAAAGAAGCGCGAGAAATGCCCAGGCGCCGAGAACCCCAGCTCGTGCGCCACCTCGCCCACCGGCTCGGTCCCCTGCGTCAATCGCTGCACGGCCGCCTCGAAGCGCAGCACGTTGGCATAGACCATCGGCGTCACGTGCGTGTCGCGCTGGAACAGCGTGAAGAAGTGCGCGCGCGACAGTCCGGCGCACGTGGCGAGCGCATCGACGTCGAGGTCGCGTGCGATGTCCTGCTTCATGAGCGCGATCGACCGGCGCACGCGAGGGTCCATCGCGATCGGCGGCTTGCTGCGCAGCAGGCTCGCCAGGTCGCGCCAGCCCGAGTAGCTCTCGACCACGTCGGTGATCATGTTGAACAGCAGCGCCTCGAGACGGCCGGCCGAGATCTCGTCGCCCCACCAGAGCTCGAGCACGAACTCCTCGGCATGCTTGCGCGTGGCCGTCGAGATGCGCACGCAGGGCTGCGGGAAGAAACGCGGATGGCCCGACATCGCGAGCGAACGTTGCAGGTCGGTGAGCCAGCCGGGTTCGATGTAGAGCGCGAGGATCAGCGTGCGCTCGCCCGGTGCCACCTCGTGTTCGTAGGCGTGCGGCTCCCACGCATTCACCAGCACGGCGCTGTCGTCGGTCAGCGGCGCACGCTCGCCGCGCACCATGAAGACGCTGTCCGCCCCACCCGCTTTGATCAGGATGTGACAGTGGTGGTGGGCATGGCCGACCAGCGGCGCGTCCATGTCGAGCAGCGCGACGCGACCGAAACGGCCCTGGAAGATCTTGACTGCCGATGACACGATGCGAGGGAGGACCGGGGCCCGAAGGCGGAGCGATAAGATACACCGCGAGGCACGTCGTCCGACGGGGGGGGTAACCCGAGTGACGCTGGCCCGATTCCTGCTGCGATCCTCGCCTCACCCTCCACCTGTACCCAGCCGATGACCCGGTCGATTCCTGCTCGCGACGAACACCACGTGCCGCCCGAGCCGCCACAGCCTCCCCGATGACCGACCCGGTATCCCCACTGCTCGACGTGCGCGACCTGCGCACCCTGTTCGACACGGACGACGGGACGTTCGCCGCGGTCGACGGCGTCAGCTTCTCGGTCGAGGCCGGCCGCACGCTCGCGATCGTCGGCGAGTCGGGCTGCGGCAAGAGCGTCACCGCGCTGTCGATCATGGGACTCGTGCCGAACCCGCCCGGTCGCATCGCAGGCGGCTCGATTCGCTTCGAAGGTCGCGAACTGGTCGGTGCGCCCGAGCGCGCGCTGCAGGACCTGCGCGGCAACGGCATCGCGATGATCTTCCAGGAGCCGATGTCGTCGCTCAATCCGGCGTTCACGATCGGCGAGCAGATCGTCGAAGGTTTGCTGCGGCATCGGTCCATCGGTCGCAAGGAAGCGTCCGAGCGCGCCGTCGCGATGCTGCGCAAGGTGCGCATGCCGGCGTCCGAGCAGCGCTTCCATGAATATCCGCACAAGCTGTCGGGCGGCATGCGCCAGCGCGCGATGATCGCGATGGCGCTCGCCTGCGCGCCGCGGCTGCTGATCGCCGACGAGCCGACCACCGCGCTCGACGTGACGATCCAGGCGCAGATCCTCGCGCTGATGCGCACTCTGCAACACGAGACCGGCACCGCGATCATCCTGATCACGCACGACCTCGGAGTGGTCGCGGAAGTCGCCGACGAGGTGCTGGTGATGTACCTCGGCCGCGTGGTCGAACGCGCGCCCGTGCGCACGCTGTTCGAGACGCCGCAGCATCCGTACACGATCGGCCTGCTCGGCTCGATCCCACGGATGGACGTGCAGCGCGAGCGGCTCGCGGCCATCGAGGGGCAGGTACCCAATCCACTGCATCGACCGGTGGGCTGTTCGTTCTCCGACCGCTGCCCGTTCGCCGATGCGCGATGCCGTGAGGCGGAGCCCGCGTTGCGCACGATCGCCGACGATCATCAGTCGGCGTGCTGGAAGGCACCGCTCGATCCTGCGGTGCTGATGCCCGTACTCGACGAAGCCACCGCATGACGTCCCTGCTCCAGGTCGAAGGACTCGGCAAGCACTTCCCGGTCCGTCGCGGTGTACTCGGTCGCGTGCAGGGCGCGGTGCGCGCGGTCGACGGCATCGACCTCACGATCGTCGCGGGCGAGACGCTCGCCGTCGTCGGCGAGTCGGGCTGCGGCAAGTCGACGCTGGGGCGGCTCGCTCTGCGGCTGATCGAGCCGACCGCGGGTCGCGTGCTGTTCGAGGGTCGCGACCTCGCGACGCTCGATGCGGCCGCATTGCGTTCCCAGCGCAGCGCGATGCAGATCATCTTCCAGGACCCGTACGCGTCGCTGAACCCGCGCATGACCGTGAGCCAGACGCTGACCGAGCCACTGATGCTGCACGGCCTGCACGCGGGGTGGCACCGCGAGCGCGTGGCCGAGTTGCTCAGGACCGTGGGCCTCGGCCCGCAGCACGCGCAGCGCTATCCGCACGAGTTCTCCGGCGGCCAGCGCCAGCGCATCGGCATCGCGCGTGCACTCGCGGTCGAGCCGAAGCTGATCGTGTGCGACGAAGCGGTGTCGGCGCTCGACGTGTCGGTTCAGGCGCAGGTCGTCAACCTGTTGCAGGACCTGCAGCGTCGCTTCGGCATCGCCTATCTCTTCATCGCGCACGACCTCGCCGTGGTCAAGCACATCGCGACGCGCATCGCGGTGATGTACCTCGGCCGCATCGTCGAACTCGCGAACAAGGAGACCCTGTTCGCCCGGCCGCGGCATCCGTACTCGCAGGCGCTGCTGTCGGCGATTGCGTTGCCCGATCCGACCTTGAATCGTGAACGCACTGTCCTCGCGGGCGACGTGCCGAGTCCGATGAACCCGCCGAGCGGCTGCCATTTCCATACGCGCTGTCCGCATGCGCGCGCGCTTTGTTCGCAGCAAAGCCCGCCGCTCGTGATCGACGACGGACATGCGGTCGCCTGTCACTTCTGGCGCGAGATTCCTGCGCCGATCGCGATCACGTCCGACCTCACGCGTTCACCTGGTCAACGACGACTGGAACGACTGCAGTCCGCCTTCGTCACCCGAACCCACGCATCCCCCCGGAGCCCTCCATGACGTTCGATCGCCGCCTCCTCTGGTCCACGCTGTTATGCCTGCTGCTCCCTGCGGTCGTCCACGCACAGACCCTGCGTATCGGTCTCGGCGAAGACCCCGACGTTCTTGACCCGACGCTCGCGCGCACCTTGGTGGGCCGCTTCGTCTTCGCCGCCCTGTGCGACAAGCTGGTCGACATCGACGAGAAGCTCAACATCGTCCCGCAACTCGCGACGTCCTACGAGTGGTCGGGCGACGGCAAGACACTGACGCTGAAGCTGCGGCCGAGCGTGGTCTTCCACGACGGCGAGAAGTTTGATGCGGCTGCGGTCAAGTTCAACATCGAACGTCACAAGAACATGGCCGGCTCGAACCGTCGCGGCGAACTGGCGCCTGTGGCCAGCGTCGATGTCGTCGACCCGCTGACCGTGCGCTTCAACCTGTCGATGCCGTTCGTGCCGCTGCTCGCGCAGCTCGCGGACCGCGCCGGAATGATGGTCTCGCCGAAGGCCGCGCTGGCCGAAGGCGACAAGTTCGGTTCGAAGCCGGTGTGCTCGGGGCCGTTCAAGTTCGTCGAGCGGGTCGCGCAAGACCGCATCGTGTTCGAGCGCTTCCCGCAGTACTGGAACAAGGACGCGGTCCACTTCGACAGGATCGTCTACACGCCGATCGCCGACTCGACCGTGCGTCTCGCGAACCTGCGCTCGGGCCAGCTCGATTTCATCGAGCGCGTCGCCGCGAGCGACATCGCCAAGATCGAGTCCGAGAAGAAGTTCAAGGTGTCGCACATCACCGAGATCGGCTACCAGGGCATCGCGATCAACGTCGGCAAGAGCGACCTGTCGCAGAAGACGGCGCTGGGTCGCGACCCGCGCGTGCGCGAGGCCTTCGAGCTGTCGCTCGACCGCCAGGGCATCGTGCAGGTCGTGATGGACAAGGAGGCGGTCGTCGGCAACCAGTGGGTGTCGCCGAGCAGCACCTGGTACGCGAAGGGCGTGCCGGTGCCGAAGCGCGACGTGGCGCGTGCCAAGGCGCTGCTGAAGGAAGCCGGCGTGCCGAACCCGAGCTTCACGCTGGTCGCGCCGACCACGACCGAGGCGCAGCGTCTCGCGCTGGTGATCCAGGCGATGACGCGCGAGGCCGGCTTCGACGTGAAGATCCAGTCGGCCGAGTTCGCGACCTCGCTGACGATGGCCGACCAGGGCCAGTACGAGGCCTACCTCAACGCATGGAGCGGACGCGCCGACCCGGACGGTAACCTCTACAGCTTCTACGGCTGCAAGCAGCCGCTCAACTATCCGGGCACCTGCAGTCCCGAGACCGATGCGCTGCTCAACCAGTCGCGCTCGATCCGCGATCCGGTGGAACGCAAGAAGGTGTTCGAGCAGATCGCCGCACGGGTGCTGAAGGAGCGCGGCTTCATCTATCTGTATCACCGCAACTGGCTGTGGGCGTATGCGCCAAAGCTGACCGGGGTGCGGGATGTGCCGGATGGATTGCTGCGGGTGACGGGATTGCAGTTCGCGCAGTGACTCCATCGCAGCGCGATCTGATCATGTCATCCCGGCGCAGGCCGGAACCGAATCTTGTGGGCTCACGTCATTGGGCTTCGGCCTGCGCCGGGGTGATTTAGTCAGATGCTCGATTTCCTCGCAAAGCGTCTGCTTTCGATCATCCCGACACTGATCCTCGTGTCGATGCTGATCTTCGGTCTCCAGCAACTGCTGCCCGGCGACCCCGCGCACGTGCTGGCTGGCGAGGAGCAGGACCCGACCGTCATCGCCTACTTGCGCACCAAGCTCCATCTCGACGAGCCGCTGCCCATCCGCTATGGCTACTGGGTCGGCGGCGTGTTGAAGGGCGATCTCGGCGAATCGATCCGCTCGCAGCAGCCGGTGCTCGCCCTCGTCAAGGAGAAGCTGCCGGTCACGCTCGAGCTCGCGGTCCTGGCCATGGCCATCGCACTGTTGATCGGCATCCCCGCGGGCGTCGTCTCCGCGGTGGGGCGCGGACGATGGTGGGACTACGCGGCCAACGTCTTCGCGTTGTGGGGGCTATCGACGCCAAACTTCTGGCTCGGCATCCTGATGATCCTGCTGTTCTCGGTCGAGCTCGGCTGGCTGCCCGCGTCCGGCTACGTCAGTCCCTTCGAAGACCTCCGCGCGAACCTCGCGTCGATGGTCATGCCGGCCTTCGTGCTCGGCAACGCCATTGCGGCGGTGCTGATGCGCCACACGCGCAGCGCGATGCTGCAGGTCCTGTCGGCCGACTACGTGCGCACCGCGCGGGCCAAGGGACTGAGCATGCCGAAGGTGGTGATCAAGCACGCGCTGCGCAATGCGCTGACGCCGATCATCACGCTCGGCGCGCTCGAGTTCGGCACGCTGCTGTCGGGCGCGGTGCTGACCGAGCAGGTCTTCACGATCCCGGGCTTCGGCAAGCTGATCGTCGACTCGGTCTTCAACCGCGACTACGCGGTCGTGCAGGGCGTGGTGCTGGTCACGGCCACGGCCTACATCGTGCTGAACCTGCTGGCCGACCTGGCCTCGTTCGTCGTCAACCCGCGGCTGAGGAAGTAGATGGCCACCGTCCTCGAATCCGTTCCATCGAAGGCGCACTCGCAGGCGGGTCCATGGCATCGCGCTTGGCGTCGCCTGAAGCGACGTCGTGGCGCCCTCGCGGGTCTCGTCGTGGTCTTGCTGTTCATCGCCATCGCCGCCTTCGCGCCGTGGCTCGCGCCCTACGATCCGATCGAGACGAGCTGGAGCGCGATCCGCAAGGCGCCCGACGCGGCCCACTGGTTCGGCACCGACGACATCGGCCGCGATGTGCTGTCGCGCGTGATCTGGGGCACGCGTGCCTCGCTGCTCGCGGGCGTCGTGTCGGTATCGATCTCGCTGCTGCTCGGCATCCCGATCGGCCTCGCGGCCGGGTTCCTCGGTGGCTTCGTCGACGGCCTGATCTCGCGCATCGTCGATGCCTTCCTCGCGTGCCCCTTCCTGATCCTGGCGATCGCGCTCGCGGCCTTCCTCGGACCGAGCCTCACCAACGCGATGATCGCGATCGGCGTGTCGGCCACGCCGATCTTCGTGCGGCTAACGCGCGCGCAGGTGATCGACGTCAAGGTCGAGGACTACGTCGAGGCGTCGCGCGCGGTAGGCAACTCGCCGTGGCGCATCGCGTTCCGCCACGTGCTGCCCAACATCGCGGCACCGTTGATCGTGCAGTCGACGCTGGCGATCGCAGCGGCCGTGATCGCCGAGGCCAGCCTGTCCTTCCTCGGCCTGGGTCAGCAGCCGCCGGCGCCGAGCTGGGGCAGCATGCTGAACACCGCGAAGGACTTCATCGAGAGCGCGCCGTGGATGGCGGTGTGGCCGGGGCTGTCGATCTTCCTGCTGGTCTTGTCGTTCAACCTGCTGGGGGATGGTTTGCGGGACGCGCTGGATCCGCGGCAGCGATGACGATGCAGACGCTAGGCCGCGACCTCGAGGTATTCGACGCGGCTCGAAGGGGAAGGGACCGACTGGCCGTCCTCTTGCAGACCCTCGGCATGGAACCGGATCACGTCGCGGATCTCGCTCTCGACCTCGGTGACGGTCGCACCGGTCGCCACGCATCCCGGAAGATCCGCAACGTAAGCGGAGTAATTGCCTTCGGCCTGTTCGATGACGACTGCATAACGCATGCGACCTCCGGGACAGAACTCCGATTTCTTGAGCATGGCCTCCAGCATCACCGAAGCAAGATAACAACGCCCGAACGAAGAATCACATGACCCCCGTCTTTCACATGATCACCGGCGCCCCCGACCCGGTCGCGCCGTTCAGCCATGCCGTCGAGTCCGACGGCTGGATCTTCGTGACCGGTCAGATGCCCTTCCCTGTCACCGCGACCGAGACCTCGATCGATCTCGCGTATCCCGCAGGCATCGAGGCGCAGACCCATCAAGTGATGAAGAACCTCGAAATCGTGCTGCAAGGTTGTGGGCTCGACCTGTCGCACGTGCTGTCGGTGCGGGTGTTTCTGCTGCACTTCGATGCGGACTACGACGCGATGAATGCCATCTATGCAAGCTGGTTTCCGGTGGGTCGGAGGCCGGCCCGAACCTGCGTGGGCGTCAACGGCCTCGCGAAGGGCGCGCTGATCGAGATCGACCTGGTGGCGCGGAGACCGGCATGAGCATCGCTGCTGTGCCCCCTCCCCTTTTGGGGGAGGGTCGGGGAGGGAGCGAGCGCAGCGAGCGTCGGTGCTGGAAGACCGGCGAATGCGCTTCGCGCAGCCCCCCTTCCCAACCTTCTCCCAGAGCGGGAAGGAGTAGACCGAAGTGACCGATCTATCTTCCGATTCCCTCGCCGGCTTCACCTGGCCCAGCTCCGCCTATCTCTTCGGCATGCTGCTCTTCAGCCTCATCGGCTACGCAGCGTTCCGCTACGGCCGCAGGAACGACCGCTCGCCCACGATGTGGATCGGCGTCGCCCTGATGCTCTATCCCTACATCGTGTCGCGTACCTGGCTGCTCTACGTCGTCGGTTGTGCGCTGTGCGCCGGCATCTGGTACGACCATCACGACTGACCACGAGGACCGCCCGATGAGCCACGACCACACCATCCACAAGCACCACCATCACGTCGGCTGGGATCACTCGATTGCGCCGGTACTGACCGTCGCGCCCGGCGAATCGGTGGAGTTCGAGGTCTTCGAAGCATCGGGTGGTCAACTCTCACCGAGTTCGATCGTCGACGACGTGGGCCGCATGGACTTCGGCAAGATCAATCCGGTCACCGGCCCGGTGTCCGTCGACGGTGCCGAGCCGGGTGACGTGCTCAAAGTCACGCTGTTGTCGTTCACGCCATCGGGCTGGGGCTGGACCGCCAACATCCCGGGTTTTGGCCTGCTCGCCGACCAGTTCGAGGATCCGGCCCTGCACCTCTGGCAATACGACCCGGCGACGATGACCCCGGCCTTCTTCGGTCACTGGGGCAAGGTCCCGCTCAAGCCTTTCACCGGCACGATCGGCGTCGCACCCGGCGAGCCCGGCCTGCACAGCATCGTTCCGCCACGACGCGTCGGCGGCAACATGGACGTGCGTGACCTCGCGACCGGAACCGAGCTCTACCTGCCGGTCGAGGTCGCGGGCGCGCTGTTCTCGGTCGGCGATACGCACGCCGCGCAAGGCGACGGCGAGGTCTGCGGCACCGCGATCGAAAGCCCGATGAGCGTCGCGTTGAAGTTCGAACTGATCAAGCAGCAGCCGCTCGCCTTCCCGCGCTTCACCACGCCCGGACCCGTGGCGCGACATCTCGACGCGAAGGGCTACGAGGTCACGACCGGCATCGGCCCCGACCTGATGGACGCGTCGCGCGCCGCGGTGCGCGGCATGGTCGACCTGCTGTCGGCGCGGCACGGCATGCCGGCCGTGGAGGCCTACATGCTGTGCAGCGTGTGCGGTGACCTGCGGATCAGCGAGATCGTCGACGTGCCCAACTGGACGGTGTCGTTCTACTTCCCGCGGATCGTGTTCGACTAACAGGCTGTTGAAAAGCGACTGCGGCGGCCGTCTGCGCCCGAATATTATCGATGCGGCGGTGCCCGGAATCCTCACGGACTCAAGAACGTTCCGGTTCCTCCGCTCCGTGCACCTTGCACACGACCGTCCTCGCTACGCTTTTCAACAACCTGTTAACTCAGCGTGCGGGCGAACAGCGCGAACAGTTCCTTCCACGCGCGCTCCGCGGCAGCCTCGTCGTAGATCGGGAAGTCCGGCATGGTCCAGCCGTGCTTCGCACCGGGATAGATCTCGCAACGATGCGTGACGTCGGCCGCGGTCAATGCGCTTTCGAGCTTCTCGGCCATCTCGGGCGGATAGCTGTCGTCTTCGTCGGCACCGGCCACGTAGACCTCGGCGTTCATCGTCGGCGCACGCAGATGCGGGCTCATCGGCGAATCGGTGGCGAGATTGCCACCGTGAAAGCTCGCGGCCGCCGCGATGTGGTCCGGATAGGCACCGGCCACCGACAGCGCCATGCCGCCGCCCATGCAGTAACCAGTCGTGCCGACCTTCTCGCCCGCGACGTCGCCGCGGCCGTCGAGATACGCGAGGAAGGCCTCGGTGTCTTCGGTGGCGCGGCGGTTGTCGGTCGAGGCCATCATCGGTCCGACGATGGCGCGAAAGCCGCTCGCGAAGACGTCCTTCGGCACCAGCGGCTCGTAGGATCCGAGCCGATAGAACAGGTCGGGCAGCAGGACGACATAGCCGCCGCCGGCCAGACGGGCCGCCATGTCGATCAGGGTGGGACGGATCGCCAGGCCGTCCATGTAGAAGATCACGGCCGGCCAGGGGCCGTCGCCGTCGGGCGTGAAGACGTGGGTGGGACAGGCGCCGTCGCGGGTGTGGATGGATAGTTGTTCGTGATGCAAGGGTGCTCCTTCGATGGGTCGGCCACGCTGCGACATCTGCCCCGAGTCGCTGCGGTCACTCATCCTACCGGTCCCCGCTCGAGCGCCGATTGCGGCAGACTGCGTGTTCGCCGTATCCCCTCATCAGACCCACGCGAGCAGACCATCATGAAAGCACAGGACGCCAAGAAGACCGAGAAGAAGAAGCCGGTGAAGACCGTCAAGGAAAAGAAGGAAGCCAAGAAGGTCAAGAAGGCGGAGAAGGGCCGGCAGTGAAGGATAGGCCGCACCGACGATGAAGAAGGAACTGCCAAGACGAGCGATGCCTCCCTGCTGGCGTCGACGACTGCGCGCGAGACCGCGGCAGCGCCGCCGATCGCAGCCGCGGCCTTGGCGGTTCCAAGACCCTGCCTCGTCGAAAAGCTCCAGCGCGAGTTCCTCGAAGCGCTCGACTTGCGTGCCTTCGCGCTGGCAGCGAGGCGCAGGCCCGCGGAAGGCGGCCTCTTCTACGCGAGCGCGGCGTCCGGAAGCTGCAGCGCGATCGACGACCCGCTCCGCGAGAGACTGACCAACGCCGGCATCGCCACCGAGATCGTTGAGACCGGAACCGTCGGCAGCCACCGGCTCGAGGCCATCGAATGCCATCGTCGTCGTTACGCCGGCTTCGTGGGCGCCGAAACGCAGGAGATGTACCGCTCCATCCAGCAGGAAGCCACCAACCGATCCGACCCGCTGATGAACGCGGTGATGGACGTGCGCATCGCGAAGCGAGGCAACGACAGCGACGCCGCATGGGGAGCCATGCAGGCCCTGATGGATCTTCGCGATCCGCTGTTGTCGTCGCAGAACCAGACCTTCCTCGCGACGATCGGTCGCGTCGGCAACCAGCTGCCATTGGGCATGTGGTTCGAAGGACGGATTACGGCAGCAGCGAGGACGCGGGGCTCCACCAGCAAGCGCTCCAGCTCGCCGCATGCACCCCAAACGCACCGTGTTCGACCGACGATGAAGTGCTCGTGACCTGCATGTTGTCCGGCGCCTTCTGTCCGGACAACCCGTCGGACCTCTTCTTCAAGGCACCGTACGCCGCCGATCAGCCGCCCGGCTACAACAACGCGGTGCGACGACTCGCGGACCGGATGCACGCGGCGATCGTGCGGAGCGCTGTGGCGCTCTTTCTGCAGCCATCGGCCATCGCCAGGCGAGGAATGGGCGGGGCCTGAGGACACCGTCGTAGCGCCCGTGAAACGGACACCTCGACAGCATGTGCGAGACGATTGCTCGACCGATCAGGCCAGCGTCATCTCGAGTCGCACATCGGTGTAAGGCCCCTCGCGGCGGAACTTGCCGCGCTCTCCCTTGTGAAGACGAATCAGCCCGTAGCGCTCCATCGTCTTCAAGGTTCGCGACAGGTTACCCGGCGTGCGCCCAATGGTCGTCGCCAACTCGTGCAGAGACATCGGCTGCGTCTCCACGATCCGGGCGAGCAGCGCGCGATTGCGATTCGACAGGACCTTGGCGAAGCTCTCGGGGGACGTGAACTAGACCTTGGGCTCGCCAGTTCGGGACACCACCTCTCCTCGTGCGATCGCCAGCGTCCTTGCTTTCATGTCCTCGTAAGAAGCGATTCCGACTTTGAGCATCTTCATTGCCAGACTCTTTCTCTTTCATCACCGATTCGACCTCGTTCCAGAATGCAGTGACGACGTCGTCGGCCGTCGAGTCGTCGTAGGGCGCCACCCTGTGCATCCGATGTCGATAGTCTTTGACTCTCCCCGATTTCTCCGGACGGACGGACGGAATGCGCATTGTCGAATCCGACCCACCGCACGCCATCGGGATGGTGCAAGGGTCAACGTGTCGTCGAGGCCATGCGGCTTGTCAGGTGTCGTCGGCACACGATGAACGACGAATCTCACGCAGTAGCCGGCTTCGTCGATCACCAGCACCTGACCATCGAGATCAAGCAACCGGTCGCGCGAGGAAACAACCGGACCATTTCTATGTGCCGACGCTCACGTCACCGCGGACCACGCCACTTACCGCAAAAGCTAGGTCGGCACGTAGAAGCGCGACTTCGACGGCGCCGATGTGCTCCACAAGATCAGGCAGAGCAGCGCGACCTGCAGCGGTAGACGCAGGACCAACGCCCAGTACGGTACGGGCCACTGGCTCGCGGTCTGCAGCATCCAGATATGGACCGGCGTCACCCCGATGGTGACGGCGAACAGCAGCCAGCCCGCGGCGCGGCGGGTCGACGGCGAAATGAGGCCGGCAACGCCGATCAGCTCGAGCACGCCGCTGACGATCACCGCGGCGTGTGGCCACGGAATGTAGGGCGGGACGATCTTCAACTCCGCATCGGTCGCGACGAAGTGCGCGAGACCACCGATGAAGAACCAGAGAAAGACGATCGCAAGACCGACGCTGCGCGGGCGGCCATCGGGGATGTCGGAAGTAGATGCGCGCGGCATTGCATCTCCGTTCGAAGAAGGGGTCCAGAGCACGACTTATGCTGGGGTCGACCTGCACACCATGACCCGCCTTGCCTTCCTGATACGCGAGTCGGTGTCGAACGGATGCTTTCTCCAGGCGCGTCAGGCGCGAGGCTCGCTCGCGTCGCCGATCAGGCGGATCGCTTCCGCATCGAGGTCCAGCATCGCCGCCGCCATCAGATCCTTCAACTGCGCGACCGACGTTGCGCTCGCGATCGGCGCCGTGATGGACTTGCGCGCGATCAGCCACGCGATGGCCACCGTCGCCGGCGAGACCTCGTAACGTCGGCCGACTTCATCGAGCGCCTTCAGCACGCCCAGCCCCTGCGGCGTGAGGTACTTCTTCACGCCGCCGCCGCGCGCCTTGCTCTTGTCGAGATCGGCCTCGCCGCGGTACTTGCCGGACAGGAAGCCGCTGGCGAGGCTGTAGTAGTTGATGACGCCGACGCCGCGCTCCAGGCACAACGCCTCGAGGTCGGTCTCGAACAGCGCGCGCTCGACCAGGTTGTAGTGCGGCTGCAGGCTTTCGTAGCGCGGCAGGCCGTCACGCTCGCTGACGTCGAGCGCCGCCACGAGTCGGTCGGCCTTGAAGTTGGAAGCGCCGATGACCCGCACCTTGCCGGCCTCGATCAGTTTCGCGTAGGCCTCGAGCGTCTCCTCGAACGACGTGTCGGCGTCGTCGGTGTGCGACTGGTACAGGTCGACGTGATCGGTCTGCAGGCGCTTCAGCGAAGCGTCGATCGACTTCGCGATGTGCTGCCGCGACAGGCCCTCGTTGTCGTGACCCATGTCCATGCCGACCTTGGTCGCGATGACCACCGAATGCCGCTTTCCGCTCTTCTTCAACCACTTGCCGATGACTGTCTCGGACTCGCCGCCCGCATGACCCGGCACCCAGCGCGAGTAGACGTCAGCCGTGTCGACGAGATTGAAGCCCGCGTCGACGAAGGCGTCGAGCAGCGAGAACGAGGTCGCTTCGTCGGCGGACCAGCCGAACACGTTGCCGCCGAAGGCCAGGGGCGCGACCTGCAGGCCGGAGCGGCCAAGGGGACGGAGATGCATGAATTTTCCTGCGATGGTGAGACTTCAGTGGAGCCGCCGTTCACGGCGGAGTTCCGGTCAGCGTGGCGTCGGGTCGGGCGCGCCGTCACGCTCGAACAAGGCGATGCGACCGTCGGTGTCCGGATGCGTGCTCAGGTACTCGGGGACCTGCAGCCGCGGCGCCTTGCGGGCAGCGGCCTTGCCGTCCTCGTTGAGGATCTCGTCGGCGGGACGGCGACGCCGCGGTGGCTCCCAGATCTCGAGTTTGCGGAAGAGCGCGGCGGCGGGCTTCGTCGAGATGCCGTTGAGCCGCATCATCTGCACGGCATAGAGATCGGCCTCATGCTCGGCGCCGCGCGTGTAGGTCAGCGTGCCGATGCTCCCCGCGGCGATCGCCGCCGTGCTCGAGACATCGCCGAGATACCAGGCCGCGAGGGCCGAAGTGATCGTGCTGCGCGCCAGCTGGCGCAGCGCGTCGCGATGGACTTCGTGACCGACCTCGTGCGCCAGCACCGTGGCCAGCGCGTCGTCGTCGCCACCGGCGACCGTCACCATCTCGTCGGTCACCACGATCACGCCGCCGGGCAACGCGATCGCGTTCGGGCTGCCGAACTGGCGGAACACGATCTGCAGATCGGGCGCGCCCGGTGGTCTTCTGAGGCGGCTGAAGCGGTCGATCACATGGTCGCGTACCGCGGGCTGCAGCGCGCTCGGGCGGAAGAAACGCCGCTGGTCGAGCGTCGTGAGGATGCCGTCGCCCATCGCGTCGTCCCAACTCTGCGGCGCGCGCTCGACGAGACGGTCCGCGACCCACGGGATTCCCCATCGATACAGCGCCGCCATCACGCCGATGAAAACCACGGTGACCAAGAGGACGCGCCGCGTGTTCGAGACCAGGCGATCCGTCGCGGCCGGTCGATGGCCGAGCTGCGTGAAGAGTGCGGCCGCGGCTTCGCGATCGTCGATCTCGCAGAGCGCGCCGTCCGCGAACACGATGCGGGCGGGTCCGCGGTCGGTCGACGGCGAGAACGAGAGCGCCGTGTTCTCGACCGTCCGGTCGAGGTCCTCGCCGACCAGGCGCAACGCTGTCCCGACCGTCTCGACCGAGATCGGCCACGCGTGGCTGGAGCTACCGTCGAAGTAGCGGCAGGCGATCATGAGGACATCAGATCAGAGCGCGATATCGAGGCCGAACAGGTCGGCCGACTCTTCGCCGACCGCTCCGACCTTCGCATCGCCGATGCCCGCCATCATCGCGCCGCTGTCGCCGCTCCACGCGAGCTGGCCGATGCGATAGCGCATCGAGCGGACCACGGCGAAGGGCCAGAAGAAACCGAGCGTGACCAGCGTCAGGAAGAGATTGCCGAACTGGATCCACCACAGGCGGCTGCGGCTGACTTGGCTATCGAAGCGCACGCCGGCCAGCGTGTTGTGGCTCCACACGTAGTTCTGGATCATCGCGGCGGGCTGCGAGGTGAAGCTGAGCAGGAGCAGATAGGCGACGGCCACGCCGATCGCCCCCACGACGTAGGTCACCGTCGTCGGTGAGACCGTCTGGAAAGGCAAGGAATGCGTGGCGAAGTAGAGCCCACCACCGACGAGCCCGCCCGCGGCGGTCGCGATCACCAGGAAGCCGATACCGAGCAGGAAGGTCTTGAACGCGATCCAGTAGGCGCTGCGCACACGTCCGTCGAAGTCGAACGGCGTCGAACCGAGACGCGCGTGGCGATGCTGGTAGGCACGCAGGCGAAAGTAGAACCACGGCGCCAGGAACAGCACCAGCGCGACCGCGATGCCGTAAGACACCGGCAGCGTCTTCGGCGAGACCCCATCGACTTGCTGCGCATAGGTCAGCGTGAAGGCCGGACCCACCACCATCAGCATCAGCGGCACGAACGTGACGTAGGCCTCGCGCACCGTGCCGTCGAAGCCGAAGCGGATGCCGCGATAGCTGGAGTTGGCCATACGGAAGCGGAACGACTTCCACAGCAGCCACGGGAACAGCGCGATCAGCACGACGATGACGCCGATCCACAGCGCGAAGGAGATCTTCGCGGCCTGGCTGTAAGCGATCAGCAGCACCAGGCCGATCAGGCGCCCCTTCAGCAGCGCGATGGGTCGACCGTGAAATTCGAACGGCGAGCCGTCGAACAAGGTGTTGCCGTAGAAGTAGCGCAGTCGCCTGACCTTGGCCCACGGCGAGTAGAGGCCAAGTGTGACGATGGACAAGAGCAGGTTGACGATCCAGATCCTGAAGTAAGCCTGCCCGGTCGCCATGAAGACGAAAGGACGGCTGGTGCTTTCCTGCATGCGAACTCCGGTGAAGCTCAGGATTCTAGGGTCGGGCTGCGGCTTTGAAGCGCCGATCGCGTGCGGACGTGGTTTTTCTGCGCCGCTGCGGTCGGTGGTTGCGCCGTGCCCCGTCGTCCTCGCACACGCGGGGACCCAGTGACGTTGCGCGGTCCGCGCTCAGGCTCCACGACGCTGGGTTCCCGCATTCGCGGGAACGACGGAGCTGCTCCTGGAGACCGACGTCAGCCGTCGAGCCGTTCCACGATCTCGACGATGTCGCGACCGTAGGCTTCGAGCTTCTTCTCGCCCACGCCCGAGACTTCGCCGAGCGCCGTGACGGTCGTCGGTCGTGCGCGGGCGATCTCCTTCAGCGTGCCGTCGTGGAAGATCACGTAGGCCGGCACGCCGTGCTCGCGCGAGGTCGCGAGGCGCCACGAACGCAGCGCGTCGAACAGCGCGCTGCCGCTCGCGTCGAGTCCGTCCGTCGGGTCCAGCTCCTTGCGACCGCGCGCCGTTTTCTTGCGCTTGGTGTCGGCGACGAAGCGACGCAGGTGCACCGCCTCTTCACTACGCAGCACCGCGCGACTCTTCTGCGTGAGGTGCAGCGTCCCGTAGGTCTCGTGATCGATGTCGACCAGGCCGAACGCGATGCACTGGCGGACGATTGCGCGCCACTCGGCTTCGCTGCGCTCGGCCCCGATGCCGAAGGTCGACAGCGTGTCGTGCTGCCACTGCGCGATCTTCTCGGCGCTCTTCGCGCCCTTGTCCCCACGAAGGATGGCGATGACGTGCAGCGCGCCGAAGCTCTGGCCGCGCTCCTTCTTCAATCGGTAGATGCACGATAAAAGTTGCTGCACCGCCACCGTCGCGTCGAAGGTCTCGGGCGGCACGAGGCAGTTGTCGCAGTTGCCGCACTGCGTCCCGATCGCGTCGTCTTCGCCGAAGTAAGCGAGCAGGCGCGCGCGACGACAGCTTGCGGTCTCACACAGGCCGAGCATCGCGTCGAGCTTCGCGCCCGACACGCGCTTGTACTGCTCGCTGGCGTCGCCCTCGTCGATCATCCGGCGCAGCTGCACGACGTCCTGCAATCCGTACGCCATCCAGGCATCGGACGCCGCACCATCGCGCCCGGCCCGGCCGGTTTCCTGGTAGTAGCCCTCGATGCTCTTCGGCAGGTCGAGGTGGGCGACGAAGCGGACGTCGGGCTTGTCGATGCCCATGCCGAACGCGATCGTCGCGACCATGACGATGCCGTCCTCGCGCAGGAATCGCGCCTGGTTCTTCGCCCGCGAGTCGCTGTCCATGCCGGCGTGATAAGGCAGCGCCTTAACGCGCTGCTCGACCAGGAAGGCCGCGGTCTCGTCGACCTTGCGACGCGACAGGCAGTAGACGATGCCGGCCTGGTCGGCGTGATCGGCGCGGATGAAATCGATCAGCTGACGCCGCGCGTCGATCTTCTCGACGATCTCGTAGCGGATGTTCGGCCGGTCGAAGCTGGAGACGAAGGAACGCGCATGGTCGAGGCCGAGACGTTCCACGATCTCGACGCGCGTCGCGGGATCGGCCGTGGCCGTCAGCGCGACCCGCGGCACGCCGGGGAAGCGCTTGCCGAGCAGCTCGAGCTGCATGTACTCGGGGCGGAAGTCGTGGCCCCACTGCGAGACGCAATGCGCCTCGTCGATCGCGAACAGCGACACCGGCGCCGACTGCAGGAGCTGCAGGCAGCGGTCGGTCAGCAGGCGCTCCGGCGCGACGTACAGCAGGTCGAGTGCCCCGGTGCGAAAGTCGCGCTCGACCTCGGCCGCGCGCTGCGAGGACAGCGTGGAGTTGAGGAACGCCGCCCGCACGCCGCTCTCGCGCAACGCCGAGACCTGGTCCTGCATCAGCGCGATCAGCGGCGAGACGACGATGCCGCAACCGAGGCCGCGCTGGCGGCGGACCAGCGCCGGGATCTGGTAGCAGAGCGACTTGCCCGCGCCGGTGGGCATCAGGATCAGCGCATCGCCACCGTCGGCGACATGCACGATCGCGTCGCCCTGGTGGCCGCGGAACGACGAATAGCCGAAGACGCGATGCAGGACTTCGTGGGCGATCGCCGACGTGGTGCGAGCGGAGATGTTCGATGCTTCGGCGACGGAATCCATCGCCGAAGGGTAGGGACTATTCAAAGCGGAACACAAGCGCCATTCGGACGACCGCTCACTTGGTCCAGGCCACCATGCCCGTGTAGGCCGTGATCAGCACGACGATGCCGAAGGCGATGCGGTACCAGGCGAACACGACGAAAGTGTGCGTGCTGATGTAGCGCAGGAGCCAGCGCACGCAGAAGAAGGCGGCGATGAAAGAGACCACGAGGCCGACGCCGAGCAGTGGGATGTCGGCGGCGACCAGACTGTCACGCTCCTTCCACAGCGAATAGAGCGTCGCCGCGAACAGCGTGGGGATCGCCAGGAAGAACGAGAACTCGGTGGCGGCCTTCCGCGACAGCCCGAACAGCATGCCGCCGATGATGGTCGCACCCGAGCGCGACGTGCCCGGAATGATCCCGAACATCTGTGCGAAGCCCACCTTCAGTGCATCGAGCCAGGTCATGTCGTCGATCGAGTCGATCCGCGGCGGACGGGCCTGGCCGGTCTTGATGCGGTGCTCGACCCACAGGATGACGAACGCGCCCACGATGAACGCGACGGCGACCGGCACCGGCTTGAACAACGCGGCCTGGATCCTCTTGATGAACATCAGTCCGACGATGGCGGCCGGCAGGAACGCGATGAACAGGTTGAGGACGAATTTCCGTGCTTTCGGGTCGTGACCCAGGCCCGCGATCACGCCGAAGATCTTGACGCGGTACTCCCACACCACCGCGAGGATCGCGCCGGCCTGGATGATGATCGCGAAGGCCTCGGCTTTCGGACCGGTGAAGTCGAGCAGCGCCTCGGCGAGGATCAGGTGACCCGTGCTGGAGATCGGGAGGAATTCGGTCAGGCCTTCGACGATGCCGAGGATGACCGCCTTGAGCAGCAGGATGAGGTCCATGAAGGAGCGCGAAAGAGAGGAATGTAAGTGCGCGGCGGGTGCGCGGGCACGCCGGAGAATACCTGCTTTCGGGCGGCGTTCTTGCACTGCGTCATGCGCGGAAGACCGCGCATCGCCGCGGGCGCTCCGGCGCCAAGGGCGCAAACGCCGGACACGGCGATTGTCGAATCTCTTTACAACGGCGAGCTCGACTCGCCGCAATGCAACATGCAGCTTCTTGATCCGTATACGGTTGTGGCCGCGGTCGGGTAATGGCTCGGAAATTGCGTGTGATGCCATGCGCCTACGGGCAGGGTACGGTTGCCACAACAGGCCCGGCCACCCTTGGCGCCGATCCTTCGACATCGGCCCTTCCAACTCTGGAGCTCTTCATCATGGCATCGCTGTCTTCCATTCTTCGTTCGACTGCGTTCGCAGCCGTCGCCACGTTGTCGTGTGTTCCTGCGTTCGCGGCTGTCGTCTACAGCAACCAGGCCGTGTTCCTGGCAGCCGTGCAGCCGGGCTTCTATTCGGAAAATTTCAACGACGGCCTGGGTCAGCGCGAGAACACTTTTTACGATTTCTCGAGCAACGGTTTCGGCTACAGGATCACTGCGGCTCCGCCCCAGAACAACCTCAACGACGTGTATCGCAGTGGCTCGATCATCGGCAATTTCTATTCCAACGCCACGCTGATCCTGACCTTCACGTCCGGAAGTCCGACGGCGATCGGTGGCAATTTCTTCCTCACCGACGACGCCGATAGCTTCGTCCCCGGGTCGATCACCTTCACCCTGTCGGATGGTACGAACACCACCATCTCTCCGACGAGTGCCAGCGCCTTCACCGGATTCATCGCCAGCACGGCCATCACATCCCTCACCTTCGCGATCACCGCGAACGACCGGTTCAACTCGATCGACAACCTGATCGTGGGCCGGGCCAGCGTGCCCCGAGCCGTACCCGAGCCCGCCACCTATGCCCTGCTGGTGGGTGGCTTGATGGCGCTGGCCCTGACGAAGCGTCGTCGCAGGCCCTGATCGAGGACGGCACGCTCGAACGCGCGGGCTTGTCTTAACCCTCGCGCGTCAGGTAGCTCTGGAAGATCCCGACATGCACGAGTGCGGGGTCGGCTGCATTCGGCCACAGGTCGCTCGCCTCGAAACGCACGTCGTAGGTCGGCTCGTCGACCGCTTCGACGCCGTGTGCATGCGCATCCGGGAACGGATAGGCCGGTGACTCGCTGATCACGATACCGACCTTGCCGCGCACGTAGGCCGGCATGCGGACATGGCCCGCGACCAGGTCGTTACCGACCCGCACGCGGTCACCCGGCAGGAAGCGCTCGCGCGGCGAAGCATTCGAGCGACCCGCCGCGCTCGACAACGCCAGCGGGAAGGCGCCACCGGCGCGACTCTCCAGTTCCTCGACCGTCACCACGCCCTTCTCGACGCACAGCGACGCGAGGCTGGTCAGCGACCGCTCGTAGTAACCGGCCGACAAGTAGTGGCGCGGCTCCATCCGCTCGATGGCATGGCGGTACTCGTCCATGTTGAAGATGCCGAGCTTCACCGCCAGCGAATACAACGCGTTGGCGCGCTTCTCCCAAGGCTCGTGGAAGACCGCATCGTCGCGTCGGACCGGACCGAAGCCTTGCTTGCCACCGAGGTCGTGCATGCCGTCCATGTCAGGTCCCCGCGAGGCGTGCCGCACCGATCATCGAATCCTTCGTCACCAGCGCGACGAGTTCTTCCACTGCCCAGCCGACGGTCGCCGGCGGCTGCATCGGCAGCACGATGTAGCGCGTGTCGGCGGTCGTGTCCCAGACGCGGATGCCCACGTCGGCCGACAGGTCCAGTCCCAACTCCTTGAGCACGGTGCGCGACTGGCGGACCACGCGCGCGCGGTACTCGAGGTCCTTGTACCAGCCGGGCGGCAGGCCAATCAGGCTGAACGCGGTGCACGAACAGAGCGTGCAGCAGATGACGTTGTGGATCGTCGCGGTGTTCTCGAGAACGACGAGATGGCGGTGATGGCGCGGCATCGCGATGCCCAGTTCACCGACCGCTTCCCGGCCGTTGTCGAGGAGTCGTTGCCTGTAGGCCGGATCGCTCCACGCCTTCGCGACGACGCGGGCGCCGTTGCGCGGCACCCATTCCTCTTCGGCGAGGTGCTCGAATTCCTCGATGAACGCGCGCGGCTCCATGCCGCGTTCGTGCAGCGCGGCCTCCATGGCGTCGACCCGCCGTTCGACGGGTGCGATGCTTTGCTGGGTTTCAACCTGTGACATGGCACGGCCTCCCGACGCGAATGGACACCAAGTATAGGAGCGTGGTCAGTCGTAGATCCAGTCGCGCGTCATCGGGAACGGATCGAGTCCCTGCCCGCCGAGCTTGCAGGCGAGCAGCTGGTAGATGTTCATCCAGTTGTCGCGAAAGCCGATCCCGCAGCCGGCGAGGTACACGCGCCAGATGCGAAAGCGCTTCTCGCCGGCAGCCTCGATCGCCTCCGTGGGATGCGCGTCCAGGCGGCGGGCCCAGTGGCCCAGCGTCTTCGCGTAGTGCCGTCGCAACGATTCGACATCGACCACCTCCAGTCCCTGCTCGGCCATCGTGCGCAGCACGTCGCCGACATGCGGCAACTCGCCGTCGGGGAAGACATAGCGATCGATGAATTCGCCGGCGCCGCGGCCGACCTGTCGACGTTCGGGATGGGTCGCGGTGATGCCGTGCATCAGCATCGCGCCACCGTCCTTCAGCAGCGCGTTCATCTGCTGAAAATAGAGGGGCAGGTTCTTCAGGCCGACGTGCTCGAACATGCCCACGCTGACGATCTTGTCGAACGTGTCGACCTCCGGGATGTCGCGATAGTCCTGCAGTCGCACCTCGCAGCGCGACGAGAGCCCGAGCGCCGCGATGCGCTGCTTCGCGAAGTCGTGCTGGTTCTGCGACAGCGTCACGCCCACCGCATGCGCGCCCTGCTGCGCCGCCCGGATGATCATCGCCCCCCAGCCGCAACCCACGTCGAGCAGCCGATCGCCGGGCTCGAGCCGGACCTTGCGCAGGATGTGATCGAGCTTGGCGAGCTGCGCCTGCTCGAGCGTGTCGTCCTCGCCGCGGAAGTAGGCACACGAGTAGACCAGGTTCGCGTCGAGGAACAGCTTGTAGAACTCGTTGGAGACGTCGTAGTGGTACGCGATCCTTTCCTTGTCGCGCGCCCGGCTGTGCGAGAGCACGCGTGCCAGCAGACCCGACTCGGGCTTCGTGAAGTCGTCGCCGCCGGTGGACCGCGACAGCCGCACGCCAACATCGATGATGTCGTCGATCGGCCCTTCGAGATCGATCTCGCCTTCGACGTAGGCGGTGCCCAGGTTGCCGAGCGTGGGATGGAGCAGCGTGCGGATCGCCGGCGTGGACTTGAGCCTCAACAGCACCGACGGATCAGGACCCATCTCGATGCGACGCCCGGAAGGCAGCTCGATCGCCAGCGGCATCTCCTCACCGGCCCGGGACACGATCCAACGCTCCACCTGCGACTCGAGCACGGCACCCTCCTTCAAGATCGGCGATGCATTCAACGCGATCGTAGCGAGCCTGCATCGTGCCTTGCAACTCACAACGTCTGATCTTCGTGTGGCCGGCAATCCTCGCGCAGTTCGAACACCGCCGTGGTCCGTCGAATTCACGAAAGGCTTGTGACACAATAATGGCTCTCGTGTGCAGACGTGGCCGCGGTGGCGAAATTGGTAGACGCGATAGACTCAAAATCTGTTTCCTGCAAGGGAGTGCCGGTTCGATTCCGGCCCGCGGCACCACGCAGCACGACGAACCCAAAGCAGGATCTCCACGCGTGGTGCTCGAACTCCGCAGATCGTTCAGCGCCGCGGCTGGTCTCGCCAGCACCGTAGTCATTGCGATGTGTTTCTGGATCGTGCGCGACACGGTCAGCGCGCCATCCATGCCGGTGCAACTCGCGTTCAGCGTGCTGCTCATCGCGGCCTACGGCAGCATGTTCCAGTCGCTGCGCATGCCGCCGCCGCTCGTCCTCGTCGGTCTATGGCCGGATCTCGACCGGTGACCCCGATGGTCAAGTGCCGTTGTTCGCCCGCGCTGATTGCGGCCCTGTGCGGTTGCGCTGCACCCTCGATCCGCTATTCGGGGGCCGTTACCACGGGCGACGATCCGCGTGCCCTGGAGACGCCCACGCGACGGGTCGCGCTGAAGGACCAGGTCGTGGTCGTGACGCACATTGCTTGGCCGGAACATGAAGAGAAGCGCGGCCTGCATGCGGTGCGCTGGAACTGGTACGAGGGCGAGACGCGGATCGCCGAGCGCGCGAAGACGATCGACTCCGGCAAGACCCCCGCCCGCTTCTCGCGCAGCTTGGCGGCCTCGGACCTCGGCATCGGCCACTACCGCGTCGAGGTGCTCGTCGACGGCACGCGGGTCGACGAGCAGACCTTCGACGCCGTCGCCTACTGAGCGGCCGATCCCTTCTTCGGGAGATCGATCAGGCTGACGTGCGCAGCGACGATGCGCCAGCCTTCCGGCATCTTGATCCACGTCTGGCTCTGCCGGCCGATGCGCGGATTGCCTTCGCGCACGAACTCGATGTTGGCGGTCGCCGTCGACGTGCCGTAGGTTGTGATGACCTTGCGCGTGACGATCCTGGCCAGCCCCGTCGCGGGTCGCGCCCTGCGGAACGCGGCGATCTCGTCGTAGCCGTAGAGGTTCTCGGTGGCGCCGAAGCGCAGCGTCGTCGGTGAGTTCCAAAACAGTTCGTCCAGGACCGCCACGTCGTTGGTCACCAGTGCCTGCTCGTAGCGGGCGAAGGCGGCCGTCACTTCGGCGAGCGGACCGGGGGCGTCGATGATCTTCTGCATGGGCGTGGTCCTGAACGATCGGGGCGTGGGGCCATCCGCGATCGCCATGGCCGGCACGCCGGCGAGCAGCATCGACATCAGGACGACCGGAGTGCTAAGGCGTGATGACAGGTTCATGGCTTCGATCATTTCATACGGCGAACGCGATGTCGGTCGATTCGAGATGGCGCGCGACCTGCAGTACCCGATCCTCGCGCCACGAGGCCGCGATGATCTGCACGCCGATCGGCAGATGCGCATCGTCGTCGCTCGTCGCGCCGAACACCGGAGCCACGCAGACCGGAAGCCCGATCGCCGACAGCGGCTGGGTCAGCACGCCGAGGTTGGGGCGCGCAGCGATCTGCCGACCATCGATCATGATCCATTCAGTACCGATGCGCGGCGCGGCGCAGGGCGTGGCCGGCGCCACCAACACGTCCCAGTCGAAGAACAGCCGGGCAGCCGTCGCCGCGGCGCGACGGCGCACCCGCTGGGCCCGCGCGACCCACGCAGCCGGGATCAACGTACCCGCCAGGAAGCGATCGCGCGACAGCGGCTCGAAATCCTGCGGTCGCGTGCGCAGGTCCGACAGATGCAGCGCCGCACCCTGCGCATTGCTGATCAGGAAAGCCGCAGCCCGCGCGGCTTCGGCATCGACAAAGTCGACGGATGCGGTCGCACCGAGCGCTCTCCCGACGAGCGCCACGGCCGCCTTGGCATCGACGCCGGCGTGATGGTCGAACCAGCCTCCGAGCACCGCGATGCGCAGGCCGCCTATGCCCCGGTCGAGCGTCGTGACAGTCGATTCGATCGCGCGCTGCCCGCAGCCGACATCGCGCGCATCGGGTCCCTGCATCGCGTCGTAGGCCAGTGCCAGTTGCTTCACGTCGCGGGCCAGCGGACCGAGATGGTCGAGGCTCGTGACGAAGGGATAGCTGCCGCGTCGCGTGAGCCGTCCGAAGGTCGGTTTCAGACCGAAGACACCGCACAACGACGCAGGCACGCGGATGGAGCCGTTGGTGTCGGAGGCGAGCGCGATGCCGACGGTCCCGGCCGCGACCGCGGCGCCCGATCCACCCGACGAGCCGCCCGCGATGCGCGTCAGGTCGTGCGGGTTGCAGGTCGGTCCGTAATGCGTGTTCTCGGTCGTGAAGCCGTACGCGTACTCGTCCATGTTGAGTGCGCCGACGAGGACCGCGCCGGCCGCTTCCATGCGCTGGATCAGCACTGCGTCGTCGATCGCGGGCGGTGCGTCGCGTTCGATCTTCGAGCCGGCAAGCGTCGTCAGGCCGGCGATGTCGAACAGGTTCTTCGCCGCGAACGGGACGCCGAACAGCGGCAGCGATCCGTCGCCCGAGGCATCGAGCAGGTCGGCACGCGCGAGCGCACGGACCCGCGTGACTTCCGTGTACGCGTTGATCGACGCGTGGGTGGCGTCGATCGCATCGAGACTCGCCTCGACGGCAAGGCGAGCAGAGTCGGACCCGTTCAAGCCGGCACGAACGTCTCGGCCGACTCGTCGTGCGCGACTAGCGGATAGGCATCGACGATGGCGTTCATGTCAGCCGCGAGCGCAAAGTAGCGCAGCACGCCGTCGCGCCACGGGGCGATCGACAGGCCGAGCGCGACGGCGCTGGCATCGACGTACGCGGCCATCTGCTCAGGGGTCAACGCCTGACCTCGCGCTGGAAGATCTCCATCGACCGTTTCTTCGTCGCGATGAAGCTCGGCGTCGACAGCGTCTCGACCGTGCGCGGCCGCGGGTCGTCGTACTCGAGGATCTCCGCGACGCGGGTCGGTCGCTTGGTCAGCAGCAGCACCTCGTCGGCGAGATACACCGCCTCCTCCAGGTCGTGCGATACCAGCATCATCGTCGTGCCGGTGGCCATGAAGATTTCCTGCAGCTTCTCGCGGATGAACAGCGTCATCTCGAAGTCCAGTGCCGAGAAGGGCTCGTCGAGGAAGATCACCTCGGGCCGGGGCGCCAGCGCTCGCATGATCGACGCCGTCTGCTGCTGGCCACCCGACAGCTCGTAGGGATAGCGCTTGAGGTCGAACTTGACGCTGAACGACTGCTCGAGCTCGCCGATGCGCGTGTCGATGTCGCCCTTCTTCATGCCTTCGAGTTCGAGCGGGTAGCGGATGTTGTCGATCGTGCGACGCCACGGCAGCAGCGCCTCGCGATAGTTCTGAAAGACATAGCCGATCTTCGTGTCCTTGAGCGACTTGCCGTCGAACAGGATCTCGCCGGAGTCGATCGGGATCAGTCCCGCGATCATGTTGATCAGCGTCGACTTGCCGCAGCCGTTGGGTCCGAACACCGAGACGATCTTATGCTTCGGAATGTTGAGGTCGATGTGTTCGTACAAGGGCCAGCCGGCGAAGTACTTGGTCAGGCCGCGGATCGTGATGTGAGTGCCGGCGGGTCCAGGCACGAACGGCTTCACCGATTCCGCCACGACCGCGTTCATCGGCCGCTCCAGTGGACGATGCGTCGTTCGGCGATCAGGAACAGCACGTTGAGCGCGTAGCCGAGTGCGCCGGCCGCGAGGATGGCGGCATACATGCTCTTGACGTTGAGCACCTGCTGAGCGTCGATGATGCGATGGCCGAGGCCGGTGTCGGAGCCGATGAACATCTCGGCGACGATCACGATCACTAGCGCCATCGACACCGCCGAACGCAGTCCCACAAAGGTCGGCTGCAGGCTCTCCCAGAACAGCACGTCCCTGAAGATCTGCCAATGGTTGGCGCCCATCACCTTGGCCGCCATCACGCGCTGCTTGCGCGCGTTGATCACGCCGTATGCGCTGTTGAACAGCACGATCAGCAGCGCCCCGAAGGCCGCGATGGCGACCTTGTTGACGTCGGATACGCCGAAGATCAGCAGGAATAGCGGGATCAGCGCCGACGATGGCGTGGAGCGGAAGAAGTCGATCAGGAATTCGACCGACCGATAGGCTTTCTCGTTCGACCCGAGCAGCACGCCGAGCGGCACGCCGACGACGGCCGCGATCCCGAAAGCTTCGAGCGTGCGCCACACCGTGACGAGGAAGTCGCCGAGCAGCGGGCCGCCCGCAAGTCCCGTGAACAGCGCGACCAGCGTGTTCCACGGCGTGGGCAGCAGGATCGCCTTGATCAGCCCGAAGCGGACCACGAGGTCCCAGACGATGAAGAGGACGATCGGGCCGATGATCGGCAGCAGCTTGTCCTTCCACGGGGTGCGCGGTGGCTTGACGACTTCATCGGGGCCAGGGGCTTCCCAGGGCTTCGGCACGGCCACCGTGGCGGGCAGTGCCGCGAGCACGGTCGATTCGCTCATCGTCATGCCTTGTAGAGCAGGCCGCCGACATCGACCTTGCGTTCGAAGATGCCCTTCTCGGTGAACAGGTCGTAGAACTTCTGGAAGTACGCGATATCGACCGGCTTGAAGTCGGTGGAGAATAGGTAGTCGGACATCGGTACCTCCGCGGTGAGCGCACCTTCGATCGCCGTGTAGCCCTTGAGGAAAGGCCGCGCCTCGTCGGGCTTCTGCTTGACCAGATCGACGCCGCGCTTGTAGGCCGCGATGTACTTCTTCGCGACGTCGGGATGCGCCTTGATGAACTCGGTGGTCAGCGAGGCCGAGCCGCCATGCCACGGCGCCATCGGATCACCGAGGATGTACTTCGCGACGACGCCGACCTCGAGCGTGCGGGTCGTGCCGTTGAGCCGACCGATGGTGCCGGTGGGTTCGAGCGTGTACGCCGCATCCACCTGCCCGGCCGCGATCGACGCGACGTGCTGCCCGATCGGCAGCTCGCTGATCGACATCGGGCCGGCGCCCGCGCGTTCGAGCATCACCTTGGCGAGCGTGACGTTCTGGATGCCGGGGCCGGACGCGACGCGCTTGCCCTTGAGGTCGGCGAGCGACTTGATCGGGCTGTCCTTCGCGACGATGAATTCGTCGAGTACGAACCTCGCGTTGGTCGGGTTGGTGCAGAAGATCTTGAACAGGCCCGGCTGCGCGATCTCGCCGATCGCGAGCACCGCCGACGCCGTGCCGTTGGCGCTGCCCTCGCCGCGACCGGACAGCATCGCCTCCATGACCTGTTGGGCGCTGGCGTACTTCTGTGCCTCGACATCGAGGCCGGCCTCCTTGAAATAGCCCTTCTCGATCGCGACGAAGAACGGCAGCGCCGACGCGACCGGCCAGAAGCCGATGCGGATCTTGGGGGACGCCTGGGCGCGGGCGATGGCCGGCGCGCCGAGCGTCGCGAGCGCGGCGCCGGCCGCGGTGATGAAGCGACGCCGCCCCGAACCGGCATCGCTCGCGACGACCGGGTGATGAGGAATGCGAGCGGTCGCGGCGACATCGGTCATGGGGGCTCCGTCAGGATGGAAGGCCGGGTCGGCCGCATGCGACAACTGATCCGAAGAGGCCCATGCATATGCCGCGCCAGCATTCGAATTCTCGTCGGCGCAGGCCCGCGCGCTCCACGACAGTCGCGACGAAAGACGCGTGATCGTGCGGCTGCACCGTCGATGCGCATGGTTGCGGTGCGCGCGACTCGCCGTGATCCCGTCTGGTCACCATCGACAACCTTCCCTAGAATCCGCTGCCACCCGATCAGGAGAGTAGCCGTGAGAGAACACATCAGCGGGACCTTCGACGTGACGATGGGCAAGGAGGCCGTGCACGAGGCGGCGGAGGACTCCGGCATCGGCCGGATGTCACTCGACAAGCAGTACCACGGTGACCTCAACGCGACCGGCGTCGGCGAGATGCTGGCCGCGATGACGGGCACGCCAGGATCGGCCGGCTACGTCGCGATGGAGTTCGTGGAGGGCACGCTCGGCGGTCGCAGCGGCAGTTTCTTCCTGCAGCACTCCGGCACCATGAATCGTGGTCAGCCGACGCTGTCGGTCACCGTCGTTCCCGACTCGGGGACCGGCGAACTCACCGGACTGTCGGGTCGCCTGAGCATCCGGATCGTGGGAGGCAAGCATCTCTACGACTTCGACTATTCGTTCGAAGCGCCGGAGACGACGAACGCCTGAACTCGCCGGTCGCGGGATCAGATGCGTTCGCAGCGCGATCCGGATTTGCTCCGAAGCGCGCGGAAAGCATTCCACGGGAAAAAGAAGCCTCGCGCCGCTTCCTTCGAAGCGTCCAGGAGATCCCCATGCAACGCGACATCGAATCCGTCGAGACCCCGACGACACCGGACCCGCGAGAAACCCTGCCGGGACGCCGCAACATGCTGGTGGGCGCCGGCCTGATGGCCGGGGCGCTGGTCGCCCGCGACGCGGCGGCGGCCGCCTTCGACAGCGCGCCGCAGACCGTCGCCGGCGCCGACGCGATCGTGATCGACATCGGCGGCTACGTGAGCCCCGCTTCGGACGCGGCCCCCGCGACGGCCGAGGACATGAACGAGACCGTGCGCCAGATCAAGGCATTCGGCCGGCGCGGCGCAACCATTCAGGGCGACATCCGTCGCATCGGTGAACTGCGCGCGGCCGCGGGCCGTATCGAGCGCGACTACGGAAAGATCGACATCGTCGTCGCCGACGCTGCGATCCAGCGCTGGATGCCGCTGCTAAAAATGGCCGACAGCGACTGGGACGACGTGATCGACAACAACGTCAACGGCACCGTCAACACGGTCCGGGCCTTCGCCCCGAAGATGGTTGCCAAAGGCAAGGGTCGGCTGATCCTGCTGTCGTCGATGCAGGGCAAGCACGGCACCAAGGACGGCTCGAGCTATTCCGCGTCGAAGTGGGCCATCCTCGGGCTGATGAAGTCGGCGGCGCTCGAACTCGGCAAGTGCAACATCACGGTGAACGCCGTCATCCCCGGCTTGGTCGACACGCCGCTGAAGCGCTACGAGAAGCGGCTGACCGAGAGCTTCGGCGAAACCGGGCACGCACCGCCCGAGCATCCGACCCCGCAACAGGCGTGGGACGAACGCAAGCCGAGGGTGCCGATGCAGGTCGGCTAGTTGCAGCCCGAGGACATCGCGCCGGTCGCGGTCTTCCTCGCGAGCGACGCGGCCAAGATGGTGACGGGAGCCGACAGCGCGAAGGACATCTGAGGGGTCTCTGAATGGCCCCTCCCCCTTGTGGAGGGTTGGGGAGGGAGCTCGCGTAGCGAGCGAAGGTGCCCGACGAACGCGCTCACGTTCCACGTTGCTGGATTCCCACGTTCGCGGGAACGACGGGTGTCGAACTCCAGATGCCCCGATGACGCAGGTAAAATGCGCGCCTCATTTCAGGTCGTGCCCATCCGGGCACCACCGCACCCCACACCCCCAGGAGAACAACCATGTCGATGGCCGATCGTGACGGCTTCATCTGGAAGGACGGCAAGATGGTCGACTGGCGCGATGCCACCGTCCACGTCCTCACGCACACCCTGCATTACGGGCTGGGCGTCTTCGAAGGCGTCCGCGCGTACAAGCAGGCCGACGGCTCGACCGCTCTCTGGCGCATCGAGGACCACACCAGGCGCCTGCTCAACAGCGCCAAGATCTTCCAGATGAAGGTGCCGTACGACCACGCCACGCTGGTCGAGGCCCAGAAGGACGTCGTCCGCGCCAACAAGCTCGAGAGCTGCTACCTGCGTCCGCTGGTGTGGGTCGGCTCCGAGCAGATGGGCGTCGCCGCGAAGGGCAACACGATCCACGTCGCGATCGCGGCCTGGCCGTGGGGCGCGTACCTCGGCGAGGAAGGGATAACCAAGGGCATCCGCGTGAAGACCTCGTCGTTCACGCACCACCAGCCTAATATCACGATGTGCAAGGCCAAGGCCGTTGGCAATTACCCGGTGTCGATCCTGTCGAACCAGGAAGCGACCAACGACGGCTACGACGAGGCGATGCTGATGGACTCGCAGGGCTACGTCTGCCAGGGCTCAGGCGAGAACGTGTTCCTGGTGGTCGATGGCAAGCTTTCCACGCCCGACCTGTCGGGCGGTGCGCTCGACGGCATCACGCGCCGGACCATCATCACGCTGGCCGAGGAGTTCGGCATCCCGTGGAACGAGAGGCGCATCACGCGCGACGAGTTCTACATCGCCGACGAAGCCTTCTTCACCGGGACAGCCGCCGAGGTCACGCCGATCCGCGAGCTCGACGGCCGCATGATCGGCGACGGCAAGCGCGGGCCCATCACCGAGAAGCTGCAGACGGCGTTCTTCGACATCGTCAACGGCAAGAACCCCAAGTACTCGGCGTGGCTCGCCAAGGTCTGACGTCTGAGTCTCCGGAGGACACCATGAACGACACGACCGATCCCGAAGCCTCGCAGGTCGAACTCGACGGCAAGGACCTGCCGGCCTTCTGTCCGAACCCGCGGATGGCGTTGTGGAATCACCATCCACGCGTCTTCCTTGACGTGGTGCCGACCGGCCAGGCGATGTGCCCGTACTGCGGCACGAAGTACCGCCTCAAGGCCGGCGCCGTCGTCAAGGCGCATTGACGACCTGCCGATCGATGAGCGATCACGACGAAGGGAGCGCGCGCTCCCTTTTTCATGGGCCGTCGACATGCCGTCGATGAAGACGCTCGTGATCGCACCGAACTGGATCGGCGATGCGTTGATGGCGCAGCCGCTGCTGACGTTGCTCAAGCAGGCCGATCCTTCGCAGAAGATCGTCTGTCTCGCGCCGCGCTGGGTCGCGCCGGTGCTGGAAGCGATGCCCGAGGTCGACCGCGTGCTGTCGACCGAACTCGCGCACGGCAGGCTGCAATGGAAGCTGCGACGCCAGTTCGCGCAGGCGGTGCGCGCGCTGCACTTCGATCGCGTTTTCGTGCTGCCCAACAGCCTCAAGTCCGCGCTGATCCCGTGGCTGGCGCGCATCCCGCAACGCATCGGCTATCGCGGCGAGGCGCGTTACGGCCTCCTGGACCGACGCGTGAAGGGACCCGATCCTTCGCTGGCGATGAGCGAACGCTATGCGGCACTGGCCGGCGCAGTCGGTCTCACCGTGCCCAAGGTGTTGCCGCTGCCGCGACTGATCGCCGACTCGATCGCCGTCGAAGCCGTGCGGATGCGCTTCGGCTTCGGGGCGTTCACCGAACTGGTCGCGCTGTGTCCCGGCGCCGAGTTCGGGCCGGCGAAGCGCTGGCCTGCGGCGCACTTCGCGACCCTCGCCAGCACGCTGCTGGCCGACAGACCGCGGGCGCGTGTGCTGCTGCTCGGTGGCAAGGGTGACCGCGCGATCGCCGATGCCATCGTCGCGGGAACGACGCCCGCCGACACGCGCCTGCTGAACCTCTGCGGCGAGACCGACCTAGGCGAAGCCATCGCGCTGATCGCGACGTCGTCGGCGATCGTCAGCAACGACTCGGGACTGATGCACGTGGCCGCCGCGCTGTCGCGTCCGCAGGTCGCGCTGTTCGGATCGAGCGACCCGCGGCACACGCCGCCGCTGTCACCGCATGCGAAGGCGCTGTGGCTGCATCTCGATTGCAGTCCGTGCTTCGAACGCGTCTGTCCGCTCGGCCATCTCAACTGTCTCGTCGGCATCACCCCGCGACGCGTGTTCGATTCGATGCAGAATACATCTCCCGCATTCCCCACGCGCCCGGTCGCCGACCGCTGAAGCGTCGCCGTCGTCACTCCTCCTCCATGGTCAAACTCAAGAGCCTGCACGCCACTCCCGAAGCCGTGGAAAGCGCGTTCTACGACGCGCTCGAAGCGGGCGACGTCGATACCTTGATGGAGGTCTGGTCCGAGGACGAGGAGATCGTCTGCATCCATCCGGGCGGACCGCGCCTGGTCGGGCACCAGGCGATCGCCGGGTCGTGGCGCGAAATCCTGTCCAACGGCCCGATCACGGTCCGCCCCTCCGATCCGCGGATCATGCAGGGCTCGCTGGTCTCGGTGCACAGCGTGCTGTCGCGCGTGATGGCCTTCGTCAAGACCGAAGGCCTGCCGCCCGGCGCACAGCAGACCGGTCAGGCGATGTCGATCAACATGCTCGTCACGCACGTCTTCTTCAAGGGCGCCCAGGGTTGGCGGATGGTGCTCCATCACGCATCGGTCACGCCCCAGGACACCGAGACGATCCCGTCGCCGGCCAGCGGCACGCTGCATTGACGCAAGACAGCAGCTACGGCGCTCCCTGGTGGCTGCCGGGCGCGCATCTGCAGACGATCGTTCCCGCCCTCTTCGCACGACGCGCGCCGGTCCGCTATGCCCGCGAACGCTGGGGCACACCCGACGGCGACTTCATCGACGTCGATCGCATGCCGACCTCGCAGGCGCGCGGCACCACCCCGACGCTGGTCGTCTTTCATGGCCTCGAAGGCAGTGCGCAGAGCCGCTACGTCCTTGGGCTGATGGACGCTGCAGCGTCGCTCGGCTGGAACGGCGTCGCGCCG
>JANXTA010000152.1 GCA_025356395.1 Betaproteobacteria bacterium | reverse complement strand
CGTCACATCGACATGAGATCGAGCGGCGCTTCTGGCAGCAGATCGCGACCGGTCTCACGAGCGAGAAGGCAGCGGAGGCAGTTGGCGTATCGCAGCCGGTGGGCACGCGCTGGTTCCGTCATCGTGGCGGCATGCCACTTTTTATGTCGAGCCCGGTATCCGGGAGGTACTTGTCGTTCGCTGAACGAGAAGAGATTGGGCTGCTGTCGGTCCAAGGCGTCGGGGTACGCGAGATCGCTCGCCGAATCGGACGCAGTCCGTCGACGGTCTCGCGGGAGCTGACACGCAACGCTGCGACTCGGGGTGGTCGGCTGGAGTACCGTGCTTCGGTCGCGCAATGGAAGGCGGAGCTGATTGCCAAACGGCCGACGCCGGCGAAACTGGCGGCTAACTCGCGACTGCGTGACTACGTGCAAGACCGCTTGGAGGGCAAGGTTCGCGACGCTGATGGTGGTGAGATCACCGGCCCTCAGCAGGCTCCGTTCAAGGGCCGGAACAAGCCACATCGCGGTGACCGTCGTTGGGTCAATGGCTGGTCTCCCGAACAGATCGCCCATCGGCTGCAGGTCGACTTCCCGAATGATGAATCCATGCGCATCTCTCACGAAGCCATCTACCAGGCTCTCTACATTCAGGGACGCGGTGCTCTCAAGCACGAGCTGGTGAGCTGTCTGCGTACTGGACGGGCGTTGCGGGTGCCACGCGCCAGGGCGCAGGCCAAGGCGTGGGCGCACGTCAGCGAGGATGTGATGATCTCGAGCCGCCCTGCAGAGGTTGAAGATCGCGCGGTGCCCGGGCATTGGGAGGGCGATCTGATCATCGGCCTGGGTCGATCCGCGATCGGAACGCTGGTGGAGCGATCAAGCCGATTTACGATGCTCGTCCATCTACCTCGCGAGGACGGCTATGGGCTGATTCAACGGACGAAGAACGGTCCTGCGCTGGCCGGCTACGGAGCCGTCACCATGGTGAACGCGCTCAAGAAAACAGTGATGACCCTACCCGCCCAGCTGTGGCGATCATTGACCTGGGATCGTGGCAAGGAGCTATCCGACCACGCACGGTTCACGGTCGAGTCCGGTGTAAAGGTCTTCTTCGCCGACCCTCGCAGTCCATGGCAGCGGGGCACGAACGAAAATACGAATGGCCTTCTGCGCCAATACTTCCCGAAGGGCACGGACCTGTCTCGGTGGAGTGCTCACCAGATTGAATCCGTTGCCCATGCGCTGAACACGAGACCTCGGAAAACGCTCGGCTGGAAGACGCCCGCCGAAACCTTGAACGAGTACCTAAAATCCGTACAACAACCCAGTGTTGCGACGACCGGTTGAATCCGCCTTGCGATCCCTGATCGCTATGGTGGACCACCTCGACCGGCTTGCGTTGCTCCAGCGCCACGTCGAGCGCGGTGGTCACCAGATCGCCGGTCATGCGCTCGCCGATCGACCAGCCCACGACGCGACGGCTCCAGACGTCGAGCACGATGGCCGCGGTCGCCGTGAAGCGACGCTGCACGAGGTCCGGTGCTGGACGCACCGTCTGATCCCGGCGCGTCGTAACGATGTAGCTGCGGCGACGGCTCACACCTTGGATACGCGCGCACCGCATCAGGCGCGCCACGCGCTTCCTGCTGATCGTCCTCCCTTGATCAATCAGTTCAGCGCGCACCCGCGGCATGCCGTAGGTCGCATGCGACTGCGCGTGAACCGTTCGAATGCGCTCCGTCATGACCGCGTCGTCGATCGATCGCCGCGATGGCTCGCGGCCGCGCCATGCGTAGAAACCGCTGACCGAGACCTTGAGCATGCGGCACATCGCTTCCACCGAAACGTCGGCCTGGTTCGCGTTCACGAGTTCGAAGACGTCGTGAACGTCCTCTCTCCTTTGGCGGCGAACCAGGCCGTAGCCTTTGCAGGGATGTCGCGCTCCATCTGCAGGCGACGATTCTCGCGCCGCAAGCGCGTCAGTTCCTCGCGCTCGGCGCCGCTCAAGCCATCCTTACCCGGCAACGGCTTGCCGGCATCGATCGCGGCTTGCGCGACCCAATTCGTAATCGTCTGGGCGCTACAGCCGAACTCACGCGCCAGTTCGCTGGGCGCGCGGCCAGTCTCGGCCAGTTCGACGATCTGATTTCGAAATTCCTTCGGATACGGCGGTCTGCTTCTTGCATCATGGACTCCTTCTTTGCTAAGGATCGGGGCTCCACGAAAACGGGTCAACTTCAACTGGCCGATCTTCGCGTGCAGGACCTTCAGATCGACGGGCGGCTCGTTGGCCTGCGCGTCACCGCCGAACACGTCGACGGCCCGGCTGACCAGTTGGCTCTTCCAGTCGGTGATCTGGTTCGGATGCACATCATGCTGCTGAGCCAGTTCTGCCAGCGTCTTATCGTCACGAACGGCGGCCAACGCTACCTTGGCCTTGAATGCCGCTGAGTGCGTACGGCGTGGTCTTCTGCTCATCAGTGCTCCTGTCATCACCGGCGAGTTCATCACCGAAGGAAGCAGTGTCCACCCTGATCGCGCTGTTCAGATTTCTGGGGCCAGCTCTCTGATCCGTCGCACGGTCGGGCCGCAGATCGAGGTCGAGGTGGTCGGCGCGTGGGGTCTGTGGCCCGCCCTCGTCGATGCCAACCAGCTCGAGAACGCGCGGCTGAACCTGTGCATCAATGCACGCGACGCGATGCCCGATGGCGGCCGTCTGACGGTCGAGACTTCGAACAAGTGGCTCGACGATCGCGGCGCTCGCGAGCGCGACCTTCCGCCTGACCAGTACCTCTTGCTCGACGTGTCCGACACGGACAGCGGCATGATCGCCGAGATCGCAGCACGTGCGTTCGATCCCTTCTTCACTACCAACCCGCTGGGCGCCGGCACCGGCCTCGGCCTGTCGATGGCGTACGGCTTCGCACGGCGGTCCGGCAGCCTGATCCGCATCTAGTTTGAAGTGGGTCGCGGAACGACCATGAGTCTCTACCTGCCGCGCCATCGCGCGGGGGAAGGCGAGTCCGCGGTCGAGGAGGAGTCCATCGTCGAGGCGCCGTCGGTGACCGGCAAGACGGTGCTGGTGGTCGACGACGAACCGACGGTCCGCATGCTGGTCAGCGAAGTCATCCTCGGGGAGGGTTACGCCGTACTCGAAGCGATCGATGGCGTGACCGCCCGCAAGGTGCTGCAGTCGGACGTGCGCATCGACCTGCTAATCACCGACGTGGGATTGCCCGGCGGCAACAACAAGCGTCAGGTCGCCGATGCGGCGCGCGCGCTTCGGCCCGGATTGAAGATCCCCTTCATCACCGGCTACGCCGAGAATGCCGCGATCGGCAACGGATTCCTCGGGGCTGGCATGAGCGTGCTGACGAAGCCCTTCACGGTCGTCGCGCTGGCGCGGCGCATCCACGGACTCGCGAGTGAATAGCGCGTAGGAGACCTTAGACTTCCGCGGCGCACCTCGCCGTTGTTTTCCGGATTGCCCGGGCTGGGACACGGGGCCCGTCCCGGGTGTTCTGTGTTCAGATGCTTGACTGACCGTCACGGCAATGCGCACCAGAAAGGTCGAGCAGTGAAGCATCTCCGCCCCTCGTTCGACCCTCCCATCCATCGATGAAAACGGCAGCCGCTTCACGCTGGCGAACCGACCTGCTCCTGATCGGCGTGGCGACTGCGTGCGCCTACGTCGTGGCGTCCGCGCTCGAACTGCAAGAGCTCGTGAGCGCGCGCCTGCTGCGTTTCGAGCGCTGGCAGGCCGACGAGATCCCGCTGTCCCTGACCGTCCTCGCGTGCGGGTTCGCGTGGTACGTCTGGCGTCGTCGTCGGGAGATGCAGGCGCAGTTGGTGGCGCGCGAGGCGGACGAGGCGCGCATCGCCGACCTGCTCGCCCACAATCGCGAGCTCACGCGTCGCCTGATCGAAGCCCAGGAGAGCGAGCGCGTCGTGCTCGCCCGCGAGTTGCACGACGAGCTCGGCCAGAGCTGCGCGGCGATCCGCGCCGAGACGGCCTTCCTCTGCGCTTGCGCACCCGACGATCGCATCGGCATCCTCGCGGCGGCCCGTCGTGCCGATACCGCCACGCAGATGCTCTACCGCCTGCTAAGCGGCATGCTGCGTCGTCTGCGTCCCGCGCATCTCGATTCGCTCGGACTCACGGCCGCGCTCGAAGAGCTGTGCGATGCATGGGAAGAGCGCACCGGCGTGCATTGCGTCCTCGATGTCGACGGCGAGGTCGATGCCTGCGCGGATCCGCTGGCCATCACGACCTATCGCGTCGTCCAGGAAACGCTGACCAATATCGGCCGACATGCACATGCGAGCCGCGTCGTGGTGCGCCTGGCGCGCGTCATCGAGCCGTCCGAACTGGTCCTGTCGATCGGCGACGATGGCGTCGGGATGGATCCGGCCGTCGTACGTCGCGGGCTGGGTCTGCTCGGCGCGAGCGAGCGCGTCGCCGCGGTCGACGGCCGATTGCAGGTCGACAGCTCACCAGACAACGGCGTCACGATCACGGCGCACATGCCCTGGTCCGGATCGTCGGCAAGCGAGGTCGCGGCGACCGAAAGAAGCTGGCAGGAGGCGGCATGATCGGGGTACTCCTCGTCGACGATCATCCGGTGGTGCGCACCGGCTATCGGCGCCTGCTCGAACAGGCCGGCGACATCGACGTGGCCGAGGCCGGCGACGGCAACGAGGCCTATTCGGCCTTCCTGACGCGCAGGCCCGACGTGCTGGTCACCGATCTTTCGATGACGCCGTGCGGCGGGCTCGAGCTGATGCGGCGTGTACTGATCCGGGCGCCCGACGCCCGTATCCTCGTCTTCACGATGCACGACAGCGCGTTGCTGGTCCGGCGTGCGCTGGAGGGCGGTGCGCGCGGTTTCCTGACGAAGGCCAGTGCGCCCGAGCGCCTGATCCACGCGATCCGCGTGCTGCATGCGGGTGAGCGCTTCCTGGGTCCCGAGTTGCCGCAGGCTCTGCTGCAGCCGGAGACCTATGGCGAGGCGGAACGCGTCGCGGCGCTGAGCGCGCGCGAGTTCGAGATCTTCCGCATGCTGGCCGAGGGCAGGACCCCTGCCGAGTGCGCGAGCCTGCTGAACCTGAGTCCGAAGACTGTCGCGAATCACCAGACGACCATCAAGGACAAGCTGAACGTCTCGACCACCGCCGCGCTCGTCCATCTGGCAATCCGCCAGCGCGTCATCGCGGCGGTCCAGATCTAGGTTCTCGCCCTGCGACCGGGGAAAAACTCCCTGTCCTTCCGTCGTCGTCTTCGCTAACGTCGAACAAAGAATGTCGCTCATCGATGGCGACGACGCGGAGACAAGAGGACGACATGCACCACCGGATCTATCGCCGGGCGGCCACCGCCTGGCTGGTCGCGACAGTCACCCCCGTACTCGCCCAGACTCCCGACGCCCCGCAGCCGGTCCCCCTGACGCCCGTGCAGGTGATCGGGACGACGCCGCTGAACGGTGTCGGCATCCCGAAGGACCAGGTACCGAGCAACGTGCAGACCGCCACGGGCGACGATCTCGACCGCAGTCATGCGATCGACCTCGGCGAGTTCATGAAGCGACGTCTCGGTAGCGTCTACTTCAACGAGGTCCAGAACAATCCTTTCCAGCCGGACATCAACTATCGCGGGTTCACCGCGTCGCCTCTGCTGGGCACGCCGCAGGGGCTCTCCGTCTTCGTCGACGGCGTCCGCATCAACCAGCCCTTCGGCGACGTCGTCAGCTGGGACCTGATCCCGCGTTCCGCGATCGCGGGCATGACGCTGATGCCGGGCTCGAACCCGGTCTTCGGTCTCAACACGCTGGGCGGCGCGTTGTCCGTCACGACGAAGGACGGATGGACGGCCCCGGGATCATCGATCCAGGTCATGGGCGGATCGTACGGACGCTTCTCCGGAGAGTTCGAGACCGGCGGTAGTTCGCCGGACGGACTGAGCTGGTACCTGACCGGCAACCGCTTCCACGACCAGGGCTGGCGCGATGCGTCGCCGACCGACGTGGCGCAACTGTTCGGAAAGCTCGGTTGGCGCTCGGCCAGTTCGCAACTCGCGCTGTCGATCGCGACCGCGAACAACGACCTGACCGGCAACGGCCTGCAGGAGCAGGGACTGCTGGCGCGCGACCGTGCCAGCGTCTACAGCCTGCCGGACAAGACCCGCAACAAGTCGTGGATGGTGAACCTCGTAGGGTCGCATCGCATCGACGACCACCTCTCCGTGTCGGGCAATGCCTACTACCGGAACATCCGCTCCGCGACCGATAACGGCGACGTCAACGACGATGCGCTCGCTCACTCGATCTACCAGCCCAGCGCAGCCGAGCAGGCGGCCCTGCGCGCGGCCGGCTACAGCGGCTTCCCGGCGGCAGGCGCGAACGCGGCCACCACGCCTTTCCCCAAATGGCGCTGCATCGCGAACAGGCTGCGCAACGACGAGCCCGCGGAGAAATGCGATGGTGTCATCAACACGACGCACACGCTGCAGAACAACGAAGGCCTGTCCGGCCAGCTCGATGCCGAAGGCGCGGTCGCGGGCCACCGTAACCTGCTCGTCGCAGGCGCCGCATTCGATCTCAGCCACGTCCGCTTCACGCAGGGCTCGGAGCTCGGCTACTTGAATCCGGATCGCAGCATCACCGGCGTCGGTGCCTTCGGCGACGGCGGCCTGACCGGCGGCACCGTCGACGGCGTGCCCTACGACACGCGGGTGAACCTCACGGGGCGCACGCAGACCGCGAGCCTGTTCGCGACCGATACCTTCGCGATCGACGCGCGCACGCATCTCACCGTATCGGGCCGCTACAACCGCACGACCGTCACGACGCGCGACTCGATCAATCCGGGCGGTGGATCGGGCTCGCTCGACGGCGACAACACCTTCAGCCGGTTCAACCCGGCGGCCGGCATCACGTTCTCGCCGGTGCCGCGGGTGACGCTGTACGGTGGCTACAACCAGGGGACGCGGGCACCGTCGGTGATCGAGCTCGGCTGTGCCGACCCGACCAATCCCTGCAAGCTGCCGAACGCGTTCGCCGGCGATCCCCCGCTGCGCCAGGTGATCGCGCGGACCTTCGAAGCGGGCGTGCGCGGCGGCGACCGCAAAGTCCTCGACTGGAATTTCGGCTTGTTCCGCACCGACAACAAGGACGACATCCTCTTCGTCGCCGACAACGCCGCGGGCTTCGGGTATTTCAGGAACTTCGGTCGCACGCGCAGGCAGGGCGTCGAGGCCGGCTTCAACGGGCACGCCGCATCGGTCGCCTTCGGCGCCAACTACACCTTGCTCGACGCGACCTATCGCAGCGCGGAGACGCTCAACGGCGGGGCCAACAGCAGCAACGACCAGGCACTCGCAGGATTCCCTGGCGTCGACGGCAGCATCGCGATCGCGCCCGGCAACCGCATCCCGTCGACGCCGCGGCACATCTTCAAGGCCTTCGGGGAAGTCGACTTCGCGTCCGTCTGGTCGGTCAGTCTCGACATGATCGCGATCGGCCGCTCGTTCGCGCGCGGCAACGAGAACAACCAGAACGCGGCCGACGGCACGTTCTATCTCGGCTCGGGGGCGAGTGCCGGCTATGCGGTCTTCAACCTCGGCATCGACTATCGGCCGACGAAGCGCATCAAGCTTTTCGCGCAGATCAACAACCTGTTCGATCGCGGCTACGCCACGGCGTCGCAGCTCGGCGCTTCCGCGTTCACCGGGGACGGCAAGTTTCGAGCACGCCCTTTCGCAGCGAACGCGAATGGCGACTTTCCGCTCCAACATTCGACGTTCTATTCGCCAGGGACGCCGCGGACGGTGGTCGTGGGCTTGCGCTTCGCGTTCCAGGATTGATCGCGTTCACGGTCGCTCGTCCTGCGACTGCGCGACGGCCTCGCAGATCGTGGCTGCCGCCTGCGTCAGCGACGCCATGAGCCGCCTGGTGCCGACGGCTTCCAGTTCGTCGTTGCTGCCCACCAGCGTGAGCGCCGCCATCGCTTCGCCATCGGTGCCGAGCAGTGGGACCGCCGCCGCGCCGACGTCGGGTTCGAGCTCACCGATCGAGAGATAGAAGCCCTCGCGTTTCAGGTTCGAGAAGTAGCTGCGGAACTCGGCCCACGTGGCGCCCAGTCCGGCATCGGCAGCCTCGGCTCCATGCGTCTCGAAGATCCGGATCAGCTGCGCGCGCGGCAGGCACGCGAGGATCACTTTCGGACCGGCGCCCAGGAACAGCGGGCGAGGCCGCCCGCGTCCGTAACCCAGCTTGAGGTGGGCATCGCCGCTGGCCCGATAGGTATCGACGACCTCGCACCCGAACATCGCGATGAGCACGCTGTCGAGCTTGAGACGGCGGACCAGTTGCTTCACACGGGGATGGCCGCGAGCAGCACCGGGTCGCTGCGACGGAGCTGGTAGTCGAGCTTGATGATCCGCGCGCCAAGGGCATAGCGACCGGCGGAGACCTTCTTCAGGAAGCCCGCTTCGACCAGGTCCTTGACATAGCAATAGCCGGTCGCCCGCGAATAGCCGAGCGTCGCCTTCAGTTCGTCCGTGTGCCAGACCGGACGCGTCTCATCGAACAGTTGCAGGATGGCGAACACACGCGACGGACTGGTCATCGGAAGGGAAGGTTGGTGTCACGCGAGGCCCATCTTGCGGGCCATCGCAAGCCGCCATTCTGACCGCGCCTTGAAGCCGGGCAGCGAGCGCGCATGACGCTCCGCGGTCGCCATGATTTCCTCGTCCGACGCGCGCAGGTCGACGGGCACGCGCATCGGCTGTTCCACGTACCACGGCAACTCGAAGTACAGCTCGAGACGATTGCCTTCGGGATCGCGCACCTAGATCGACAGCGAGTTGCCGTGGGTGACCGGCGCGATCTCGCTGGTCTTCTCCTGCGCGACACGTGCGTGCATGGCCTTGAGCGTGGCGAGACTATCCACCCGCAGCGAGATCTGGTTGATCACATTGAAGGACAGGCTCTCGGGCCGCCCCGAGATCAGCACGATCTGGTGATGCTCGTCGGGGTTGCGGCTCAGGAACAGGAGGTCGACCGGGCGTCCGGTTCGGGGAGCACCCAGCCGATCTACCGCAAGGTTCGCGACCGCATCGTCGCGATGATCCTCGACGGTTCTCTCCACGAGGGCGGGCCGCTGCCTTCCGTGCGCAACGTGGCGGCCGAGTACCGGATCAATCCGTTGACCATCCTGAAGGGCTATCGGCAACTCGTCGAAGAGTCACTCGTCGAGAAGAGGCGCGGTCTCGGAGGCGCTGACCAAGCCCTACGGCCGCGCGGCGATGATCATCACGCTGACGGCGACGATCGTCGCTGCGGGGTCTACAGCCTCGTTGCGCTGCACGGTGAACGCGGTGACCGCAGCATCTTCTTCTGAAAATCACTGCCCGTGTCGGACCGGACGACGATGCTCGCGAGGTCGAGCATTCCGCTGGTTGTGCTGCCGCTGCTGGCGAGTACCGGCGTGCTCGTGGCCGACGGAGAAGGGGCGCAACGCAGTGGTCCCGTTTTCCCCTGGTGCAGATGACGTCCATCCAGCTCTACGGCTTCATCGTGGTCGCGCTCCGGCATGCGCCGATCTACGGCTGGCTGCTCCTCGTCTCCGGATGGGCGGTGCTGCCGCCGCTGGCGGTCTGCGTGGTCGCGTGGATCGCTTTCGGCGACATCGCACGTCGCCGCCGCCTTTCTCATGGCGGCGGTCTGGATGCGTCGCAACAGCGGACCGCTCTGACGAAGCTCGGCACGGTCGACTCGCGCGTCAGTTCGAATGCGGCGACTGCGCGACCGGCGGAAAGGTCTCGGGTCGATGATCCGCGATGAAGCCGTCTCGGTTCGGCATCCTGACCTTCGCCAACGAGTCCTGGTCGAGCGTGGTGTCGCCGGGGACGATCTTCGCCTCGGACAGGATGTAGGCGACCAGCGCGTACACGTCGTCGTTGCCCAGACTCGCCGGCTGGTACAGGGGCATCGCGCGCTTGATGTAGTCGAAGAGCGTCGTCGCATACGGCCAGTAGCTCTCGACGGTCTTCACTGGCGGCTTGGTCGGCAGATCGTTCACCAGCGTCCCGCGCCCACCGATCAGGCGATCGCCGAGTCCACCCTGCAGTTGCGCACCGTGGCACGCGGCGCATTGCGCCTCGAACACGTCCTTGCCGCGCGTGACGCTGCCCGACCCCTGCGGCAAGCCTCTGCCGTCGGGAAGAGGGGACACGAAGGCGCCTAGTTCGTCGGTCGTCGCCGGACTGCCGAATCCGTAGACACGGCTCGCCTTCGACGGCTCGGCGGCACCACCGACCGTGACGACCGAAGCCGCGGCGACGGCCAGCGCCAGCCTAGTAATGGTGGACATTGGAGACCTTTCCGTCGGATGCGACCTGCCAACTCTGGATGGCGTTGAGGTGATAGATCGATCCGCTCGGTCCGTTCAGGCCGCGCTTCGCGATCACTTGTCCGAGCGTGGGTTGCAGGTAGCCCGTGTCGTCGATGCAGCGGCTTTGCAGGACGGCGGGCTTGCCGTCCCACTCCCACGGCAGGCGGAAGCGCGTATGGCAGATCGGCAGGACGGGCCCTTGCAGCGCCGCCTGCTTCCAGGTCGATCCCCCATCGGTCGACACGTCGACCCGGCGCACCGAACCGCGACCCGACCAGGCGAGACCGGTGATCTCGTGGAAGCCCGGTCCGTCCACCGTCATCTCGCCGGAGGGCGATGTGATCACCGACTTGGCTTCCATCTCGAACGAGAACTGGACCGCCTTGCCGTTCGGCATCAGGTCGGTGTACTTCGACGTCTCCTCGCGCGTCATGAAGGGCGTGTCCGAGACCTCGATGCGGCGCAGCCACTTGATGTTCATGTTGCCTTCAAAGCCCGGTACCAGCAGGCGCAGCGGATAGCCCTGCTCGGGCCGGATCGCCTCGCCGTTCTGGCCATAGGCGAGGATGCAGTCCTTCAAGGCCTTGTCCATCGGGATGCTGCGCGTCATCGCCGACGCATCGCCCCCCTCGGCGAGCAACCACTTGGCGTTGGTGCGAATGCCGGCTTCCCGGAGCACCGTCGCGAGCGGCACGCCCGTCCATTCAGCGGTGGAGGTCAGGCCATGCGTCCCCTGTACCGTCTTCATCGTCGGCTTCGACCACTCGGTGAGGCCGTTGCCCGAGCACTCCAGGAACAGGATTCTCGAGACGGACGGGAAGCGTCTGAGGTCCTTCATCGTGAACTTCGTCGGTCGGTCGACGAGGCCATGGACGTAGAGCCGATGCGCGTCCGGATCGATCGTCGCGGTCCCGCCGTGGCTGCGCTCGAAGTGCAAGCCCGACGGCGTGACGATCCCCATGCTTTTCTCGAGCGGGGTCAGGGTCCACGACGACTGGGCCGTCGCGGTCTTGAAGCGGGTGCGGACCTCGGTCTCGAACTGCGAACGGCTCCCGTAGCTGGTGTCGTCGAGCGGATAGCCCTGGACCCTGCTCGCATCGGGCGGGACTTCGTGTTCGACCGACCCCGCCGGCACGGCGGCCGTGGCGATGCCCGCAAGCCCGCCAGCGCTGCCCACGGCAGCCACCGCACCGGCCATGAAACGTCGCCGGTCCAGTCGGGCCCGATCGCCGCGCCCACCGAACAGCGAGTCGGGATGCTCTCGATCGCGCGCCAGCCTGGCGTTCTCCTGTTCGCGCAGCGCGTCGACCATCGACGTGCCTTCCGCTTTCGTTGCTGGGTTCATGCCGACCTCCGCAGGATGTTGTCGTTCATTTCCACAGGCCGCACTTCGACTCCGCCTTGCTCGCGAAGGCCTGGTCGCCCGGCACCGATGCGACCACGTGGTAGTAGTCCCAGGGGTACTTCGATTCGCTCGGCTTCTTGACTTGCATCAGGTACATCTCGTGGACCATGCGGCCGTCGGGGCGGATGGTGCCGTCCTTGGCGAACATGTCGTTGATCTTCGTCGCCTTCATCTGGGCCATGACCTTGTCGGCGTCGTCCGTGCCCGCGGCCTTGACGGCCTTCAGGTAGGTCAGCACCGCCGAGTAATCGGCCGCCTGGGTCGACGTCGGCTCGCGCTTGGTCTTCTCGAAGTAGCGCTTCGACCAGGCCCGCGTCTCTTCCGTGCGGTCCCAGTACCACGGGTCGGCGAGGTACATGCCCTGCGTGGCGGCGAGGCCGAGCGAATGCACGTCGCTGATGAACATCAGCAGCCCCGCGAGCTTCATCGTCTTGGTGATGCCGAACTCGTTGGCGGCCTTGATCGAGTTGACGGTGTCGCCGCCCGAGTTCGCGAGCGCAAGGACTTTCGCCTTCGACGACTGGGCCTGCAGCAGGAACGACGCGAAGTCCGACGCGTTGGCTGGATGCTTGACGCTACCTAGGACCTTGCCGCCTGCGGCCTTGACGACGGCGGTCGCATCGGCTTCGAGCGACGCGCCGAACGCGTAGTCGGCGGTCAGGAAGTACCAGCTGTCGCCGCCCTGCTGGACGATGGTGTTGCCGACCACCTTCGACAGCGCGACCGTGTCGTACGAGTAGTGCACGGTGTACGGCGTGCAGTCCTCGTTGGTGAAGCGCGACGCACCGGCCGAGACCACCATGATCGGTTTCCTCTTGTCCGCGGCCACCTTGTTCATCGCCAGCGCGGCGGCCGAGTTGGTGCCGCCGATCAGCATGTCGACGTGATCCTGGTCGATCCACTCGCGCGCCTTGCTCGCGGCGATGTCGGCCTTGTTCTGGTGATCGGCGTAGAGGAACTCGATCTTCTTGCCGTTGACCGTGCCGCCGAAGTCGGAGATCGCCATCCTGATCGCCTCGACCCCGCCTGGTCCGTCCACGTCCGCATAGAAACCGGAGATGTCGGTGATGAATCCGATCTTGACGACGTCGTCCGAGATCTGTGCCTGCGCCAACGCCGCGACCCCGCTCAGCGATGCCAACGCGCAGGCGCACGCCAACCTCGATAGTCGAATCGATTGCATGTCTTCCTCCACTTTTCTTTGTTGTTGTGAAAACCACCGACGCGATCTGCGGGACGCGCTCCATACGCGCCCTTCGTGTCGACGGCCGTGCTGCCTGAAGCTAGGTCTTCCGGTCCCCCTGGTTTACCGGTTCACGTCGACCACGACCCGGCCGCGCACCGACCCCGTCAGGATTTCTTTGGCCACGTCGATCGCCGCCGCCAGTCCCACGGTCCTGGCGATGCGCTCGATGGCCTTGCGATCCAGGTCCCGGGCGAGTCGCGTCCACGCCTCGTTGCGGACGGCGAGCGGGGCCATCACGCTGTCGACGCCGATCAGCTTCACGCCGCGCAGGATGAAAGGCGCGACCGTCACCGGGAAGTCCATGCCCTGCGCGAGACCGCACGCGGTCACCGTGCCGCCGTAGCGCGTCATCGCGCAAGCGTTCGCCAGCGTGTGCGAACCGACGGTGTCGACGACACCCGTCCAGCGTTCCTTCTGCAGGGGCTTGCCCGGGCTCGACAGCGTCGCGCGGTCGATCACCTCGGCCGCGCCCAGCGCCTGCAGGAAGGCGGCCTCGGAAGCCTTGCCGGTCGACGCGACGACCCGATAGCCGAGCGTCTTCAACAGCGAGACCGCGAACGATCCGACCCCGCCCGTGGCGCCGGTGACGAGGATCTCTCCGGCGGCAGCGCTGACACCCTGTCTCTCCAGGGCCATCACGCTCAGCATCGCGGTGTATCCGGCCGTGCCGATCGCCATCGCCTCGTAGGTCGTCATCGATGCCGGGCAGCGGACCAGCCAGTCGCCGGATACCCGCGCCTGTTGCGCCAGTCCGCCCCAGTGCGATTCGCCCACGCCCCAGCCGTCGAGGACGACCTGGTCGCCAACTTTCCAGTCGGCGTGCTCGCTGGCGGTGACGGTGCCGGCGAAGTCGATGCCGGGCACCATCGGAAATTTCCGCACCACCGGGGACTTGCCGGTGATGGCGAGGCCGTCTTTGTAGTTGATCGTCGAATAGTCGACGGCGACCGTGACGCCGCCGGTGTCGAACGTGGGCAATGCGCTCTCGTCCAGAGAGCGGACGGTGGCCAGCGTGGCGTTGTCGGCGTTCTTCTCGAGATGGATGGCGTTGAACATGGAACTCCTTGAAGGTTTAGCAGGACCGGTCGACGGGTGCCGGGACCAGCATGTGATCGAAGAAAAGACGACTGACGTTGTCGAGCGGCACGCGCGATCGTTCGAGCTTCGCGCACAGCACTGCGCCTTCCCACGCGCTCCAGAAGAAGCGCGCCAGTTCGGCGGCATCGACGGTCGTGAGGATCTCGCCCGCGGCCTGGGCCTCATGGATGCAGAGCCTGAAACGCTCGCGCCAGGTGTCGAGCACTTCGAGCAACAGGATGCGAAACGCCTCTTCGAGACTCGCCATCTCCTGGCCGAGGTTGCCGACCAGGCAGCCGCGCTTGAACTCGAAGCGCAGGACACCTTCGGTCGCGTCGTGCGCGAAGGCCTTGAGTCGGGTCAGCGGCGTGCGCGTCCGGTCGTCGAGGCTGCGGTCGAGCTTGCGTGCGAAGTAGGCTGCGTAGTTGCGGATCACCGCGTGCGCGAACACGTCCTTGCTCTCAAAGTAGTAGTAGAACGAGCCCTTCGGTACGTCGGCTGCCTGCACGATCTCGTCGAGCCCGGTCGCACCGAAGCCCTTCTGCGTGAAGATCGCGGTGCCGATGTCGACGAGCGCCTGGCGCTTCTCGGCGGACTTGGAGGGACTTCGGTCGAGGATTCTGGTCATGGCGTCACGCTGGCCGGCAAGGCGGGGCGTCGCACGAGGCGCCGCATGAAGAACAGGCCGACGATCGGGCCCGGCAGCAACAGCCACGCGACCTTGCTGCCGATCGCGGGGAGGGCGGAGGTCGCGATCAGGATCGAGAAGGTCGTCAGCAGGAAGCCCACGCTGTTCTGGATCGTCAGTGCGCTGCCGACCAGTTCGGGCGGGCAGGCCTTCACGGACAGCGCGGAGAACTGCGGCGAGTCGGCCACCACCGCGAGCCCCCATACCAGCAGCAGCACGAGACGTGCAGCGACCGGCAATGCGTCGGCCAGCGGATACAGCAGGCAGATCAGGCCCGAAGTGCTCAATGCGACCCACGCCACGCGCGCGCTGTCGACCCGGCGGCTGAGGATGCCGCCGCCGATGCAGCCGACGGTGCCCATCGCGATGATGAAGAAGGCCCAGCCGGAGACGTGGGTCGGCGTCCGCGTCGCGTCGGGCAGCACGGACAGCAGTAGCAACGGCACCAGCGTCCAGAACGCGTACAGCTCCCACATGTGCCCGAAGTAACCCAGGGCCGAAGCACGGAAGTCGGGCAGCCGGAACGCGCCGAGTACCCGGGGTCGCGCGACCCCGGCTACGCGGGGCGTTCGCTTGAGATGCGGTCCGTCGCCGAGCAGTCCGATCATCACGGCGCCGATCAGTGCGAGCACCGACGAGGCGAGGATGACGGCCTGCCACGAGATCGCGCCGCCGACCATGCGGATGCCGTGCGGCAGCGCGGTGCCGAGCGTCAGCATGCCGACCAGCAACCCGAGGCTCTGGCCCGCGCGCTCGGGATCCCAGCTCACGATCAGCTTCATGCCGAGCGGATAGATGCCCGCGAGCGACAGGCCGACCGCGAAGCGGAACCACAACGCGGACTCGAGGCCGGTGCCGAGCACGGCGAATCCCGCGTTGAACAGCGCGCCGAGCACGCTGCAGATCGCGAAGATGCGACTGGCCGGAAAGCGGTCCGCGATGCCGGTCAGCGCGAACACCAGCGTGCCGACGATGAAGCCGCCCTGGACCGCGTTGGTCAGCCAGCCGATGTCGCCGGTGCTCAGCCCCCACAGTCGTCGCAGATCGTCGGCTGCGCTGTTGGCGCTGAACCAGAGCGAGGTCCCGCACAGTTGTGCGAGGACGATCAGCGCAATCGGTCGACGCGTGGACGACATCGTCAGGCCTGGGCCTTCGCGTAGCGCGCATCGCGCCACGCGATCGCCTCGCGCATGCCACGCTCGCGGGCGATCTCCATGAAGGCTGCTTTGTCCGGCGAGCCGTGCGACTCGATCCCGTGATCGATGTCGAGCGCGGTCTTCAACGCGGTCTGCATGCCCTGGATTTCGTAGGTCCGGTTGAGCGCCTTCTTGGTCTCGCGGACCAGGTTCGGATCCATCAGCGCGATGCCGCGCGCGGTGCGCAGCGCCTCGTCGACGTGCGTCCCGCTCGCGACGACCCGGCTCACGAGGCCCATGGCCAGCGCGTCGGGCGCGAGGATGCGATCGTCGGCGCTGAGGATGATCCGCTTGGCCTGCTTGAGGTTCGTCATCCACGGCAGCAGCATCGTCACGATGCCCGCGCCGAACTTGAGCTCGGGTTCGCCGAAGATCGCATCCTCGGCGGCGATCGTGATGTCGCAGGCCATCGCCAGCTCGAAGGCGCCCGCGAGACACGCGCCGTGCACCGCCGCGATGGTGGGCTTGGCGCTGTTCCAGAAGCGCATCGTCGTGTCGAAGTCGAGGTCGAGGATCTCGCGCCAGATCTTCGCGCCGGTCGGCTTCTGCTCCATCTGCGCCTTGAGGTCGAAGCCCGACGAGAAGGCACGACCCGCGCCGCTGACGACGATGACGCGGACGTCCTCGTCGGCCTCGGCCCTGTCCATCGCCTCGTTGATCTCGTCGAGCGCGACCTTGTTGAGCGCGTTGAGACGCTCGGGCCGATTGAGCGTGAGGTGCGCGATGTGGTGTTCGCACCGGTAGAGCAGGGTCGTGAAGTCGGTCATGAGGTTCTTTCGGCGTGCGCGGGCGGGGTGATGAGGCCGGCCAGAATCGTCGAACGCAGTTGCCCACGGTCGGCCTTGCCGGTGCGCCCGATCGGGAGTCGATCGGCGACGTGGATCTGGTCAGGATGCTTGAAGCGTTCGAGCCGCGTGTCCAGGAACCGCCGGATCGCATCGAGGTCGAGCGAAGTTCCGCTGCGCGCCACGAGCAGGACGTGGATGCGCTCGCCGAGGATGGCGTCCTCGACGCCGACCGCCATCGCGGCGGCCACGTCGGGGTGCGCGCAGAGCACCTGCTCGATCTCGACCGGTGTCACCTTGTTGCCGCCGCGACTGATGATTTCCTTCTTGCGGCCCATCAGTTCGATGACGTCGCCGTCGACGACGCGCGCGAGGTCGCCGGTGCGGAACCAGTGGCCGCTGAAAGACGCGGCCGTCAGTTCGGGCGCGTCGAGATAGCCGTTCATCGCGTAGGGCGTGGCGATCTGCAGTTCGCCGATGGCACCTCTCGCGAGTTCCTCGTCGTCGTCGACGATGCGGAACGCCACGTTCGGCGATGGCCTGCCGATGCAGCCGGGATGCTTCGCGTAGTCGGCAGGGAAGGCAAAGAAGTCGCAGGTCGCCGTCTCGGTGAGGCCGTAGATGTCGACCAGCTCGGTGTTCGCGAAGCGCGCGCGGATGGTGTCGGCGAGCGAGCGGCCGAGCGACTCGCCGCCGATCGGGATCTGCGCGAGCGTGCCCTGCGCGACCACACGATCGATCCGTGACGTGAAGCTCGCATCCGCGAACAGCACGCGCATCATCGTCGGCACCATGCCGACGCGCGTGATGCGCTGGTCGACCAAAACGTCGCAGAAGAGAGCCGCGTCGAACTTCTCGTGCATCACCAGCGTGCCGCCGCGCAGCAGGGTCAGCAGGCTGAACCAGAGCCCGAAGCTGAACGTAATGTTGAGCACGAGCAGGGTCCGGTCTTGGGGTCCGAAATGCAGCAGGCTGTCGATCTGCTGGAGCTTGTCGTGGAAGGCGTCGTGGCCGATCACCGCGCCCTTCGGCTCGCCGGTCGAGCCCGACGTGAAGACGATGAAGGCGGCGCCTTCGAGCAGCGCTCGCGCGGGCGGCGGCACCGGTGCGACGATCGCGACGGTCGCGGGCGATGCCTGGCCATCGACCGCAAAGCGCGCCGCGGTCCGCGCGAGCAACTTCGCGGTCACTGCGGCAGGGTTCGTCCGATGCATCGGCACCGCGACGCCGCCGGCCAGCCAGATGCCCAGCAGCGCGACGACATCGCGCGGATGGTTCGAGACCGTGAGATGGACCGGCTCGTTCGGCTGCAGGCCCGCTGCGGTGAGTTCGCGGGCAACGACCCGGGCGTCGGACGCGAGCGCGTGGTACGCGATGGAGACGTCGGCACCGGTCAATGCGGTCGCGTCGCCGAACAGCGCACAGGCGTGGCCCAGCGCTGCGGGGAGGGCGCGCATCAGCGCGCTTCCTCGTGACGACGGGCGCGGCACCGGCGGTCGCCGGGCGATGTTGCGAAATCGGAGGAGAGTATGTCCATGCAGTCGATCGCGTTACTAGACGACCGGTCAACTATTTTCTTTTCGACGGGAGCCGTCAACGCGGGTTTTCACTGACCGGCGCTGGTTTTCGCTCAGTGCTGGCGGGCCCGGGCAGCGGCGCGTCGACCTCAGCGCATCCGGCGTTTCGGCAGGTCGGCCTTGAAGAACGCGTTGAGTTCGGCGCCCGACGCTGCCTCCGCGAACGCGTCGAAACGACCCTGTTCGGCGAGAGCCCGCGACGCGCGCATGAAGCCGCCCCACGCCGATCGCGCGAGCGCACCGCCGACGCTGACGCGCCGCACGCCCATCTGGGCCAGGTCGTGCAGCGTGAACTCGCTGGCCGATCCGACCAGCAGGTTGACGGGCTTCGGGGCGACGGCCGCGACCACCGCCTCGATCTGCACGCGGGTGCGGATCCCCGGCGCGTAGAGGCAGTCGGCCCCCGCGTCTGCGTAGGCCCGGAGCCTGACGATGGTGTCTTCGAGGTTGGCTCGGCCGACCAGGAAGTTCTCCGCGCGCCCGACCAGCAGCGTATCGCCGCCCGCCTGGTCGATGGCGCTGCGCGCTGCCGCGATGCGCGCCACCGCGACGGCTATCGGATGCACCGGTTCGGTCGCCTCGCCGGTCGCGTCCTCGATCGACAGTCCCGCCACGCCGGTCTCGATCGCGAGCGCGACGCTGTCGGCAACACCTTCTGCATCGATGGCAAAGCCGCTCTCGTAGTCGGCGTTCACCGGCAGGTCGGTGGCGGCGACGATGTGGCGCAGATGAGCCAGCACTTCGTCGCGCGAGAGCCCGCCGTCGGGCTGCCCCATGGACCATGCGTAGCCCGAGCTGGTCGTCGCGAGCGCCTTGAAGCCCAGCCCCTGGAGGTAGCGCGCACTGCCCGTGTCCCACGGATTGGGCAGGACGAAGCAGCCTGCTTCGTGCAGTTGCCTGAAGGTCTTGCGGCGCGCCGCGATGTCCATCGGCGTGGGGGTCGTGAGGGTCATGGTGCAGTCCGGGTTGGCGATCTGGGCGAGCCCGCGATCTTGTCACGCGCTGCAGTCACGTGCTGCGCGACGATGCTCGCGGTAGGCTCCGCCTTTCGACGCCTGCCGTCACCCGCGTCGCTAGCCTCCATCCATGACCCCCCAGATCGAACCCGGCCTCATCGTCCTGCACGGCAATCGCCTCGAGCTGCTGCGCGACGCGGTCTTCGACTGGCTCGGCAAGCAGCCGCTGGATCCGCTGGAGGAAGAGATCTTCCTCGTGCAGAGCAACGGGGCCGCCGAGTGGCTGAAGATGTCGCTCGCCCAGGCCAACGGCATCTGTGCCGCGACGCGGGTCGAGCTGCCCGGTCGATTCCTGTGGCGGGCCTATCGCCAGGTCCTCGGCCGCGAGCACGTCAGGTCGCAGTCGGCGCTCGAACGAAGCGCGTTGACGTGGCGCGTGATGCGACTGCTGCCCGAACTGCTCGACCGGCCGTCGCTGCAGCCGGTCGCGGCCTTTCTCGTGGGAGGCGATCTCGATCGACGCCTGCAGCTCGCGCGCCGACTCGCCGACCTCTACGACCAGTACCAGGTCTATCGCGCCGACTGGCTCGCCGCCTGGGAGCGTGGCCGCCCGGTCTTGCCCGGCCTCCTCGGCCCCGAAGTGCCGCTGGCCGACGATCAGCGCTGGCAGATGGAACTGTGGCGCGCGATCCTCGGCGAGCTGTCGCGCCAGGACCGCGCATCGACGAGACTGCACGTCCATCGCGCCTTCATCGAGGCGCTCACTGCGGGCATGCCCGCCAAGGAACGCCTGCCGCGTCGTGTCGTTCTGTTCGGTGCCGCACACATCCCGGTGCAGACCCTCGAGGTGCTGGCCGCGCTCGCGACGCGGCTGCAGGTCCTGATTGCCGTGCCGAACCCGTGTCGCTTCCACTGGGCCGACATCATCGACGGGCGCGAGGCGCTGCAGATCCTGCGGCGCCGTCATCCGGCCAGCGACACGGTCGACCTGTCGACGATGCCGCTCGAAGCGATGCATCTGCACGCGCATCCATTGCTCGCCGCGTGGGGGCGGCAGGGACGCGACTTCATGCGTCAGCTCGATGCCTTCGACGACGCGGCCGAGGCGCAGCGACGCTTCGAACTGCCGCGCATCGACTTCTTTGACGAGGGCCCGGGCAAGACGTTGCTGCAACAGGTGCAGGCCGACATCCGCGACCTCGTGCCGCTGGCCGAGCATCCCCACGATGGCCTCGACCGGCGCGACCGCTCGATCGTGTTCCACGTCGCACACGGCGCGCAGCGCGAGGTCGAGATCCTCCACGACCAGTTGCTCGCCCTGTTCGCCGAGCCGCATCCGCCCAGCCCGCGCCAGGTCGTCGTCATGGTCCCGGACATCGAGACCTTCGCGCCGGCGATCCGCGCGGTCTTCGGCCAGCATCGGCGCGACGACGCAAGGCGTATCCCTTTCGATATCGCGGACCTGCGCAGTCGTGGCAGCAACCCGCTGGTCGTGGCGATCGAGTGGTTGCTGCGCATCCCCGACCAGCGCATCCGCGTGCAGGAAGTGCGCGACCTGCTCGACGTGCCGGCGATCGCGGCGCGCGTCGGCGTCGAGGCCGAGGCCATCCCCGCGCTGTTCGCGTGGCTCGCGGGTTCGGGCGTGCGCTGGGGCCTGCACGAAGCGCAGCGCGCGCAACTCGGGCTGGGCGCCGCGGGCGAGCAGAACAGCTGGCTGTTCGGCCTGCGCCGCATGCTGCTCGGTTACGCGACCGGTGCCGCCGCATCGTTCGCGGACATCGAGCCCTACGACGAGATCGGCGGTCTCGATGCGTCGGTCGTGGGCTCGCTCGCCGAACTGTTCGAGCGTCTCGATCGCTGGTGGTCGCTCGCAAGCAGACCTGCCACGCCGGTCGAGTGGGCCGCGCGAGGCCGCACGCTGATCGCCGACTTCCTCGCGCCGAGCGACGAGCGCGAACGCCTGACGATCGCGGCCCTGCAGGCGGCGCTCTCGACGTGGCTCGAGTCCTGCGAGATGGCGCAGTTCGTCGAACCGGTGCCGCTGTCGGTGCTGCGCGAGGCGTGGCTGTCGGGCGTCGATGGCCTCGATGCGAACCGTCGCTTCCTCGCGGGCGGCGTCACCTTCTGCACCCTGATGCCGCTCCGCGCCGTGCCGTTCGAGGTGGTCTGCCTGCTCGGCATGAACGACGGCGACTTCCCGCGCAGGAGTCGTCGCGACGACTTCGACCTGATGGCGCTGCCGGGTCAGCAGCGACCCGGCGACCGTTCGCGCCGCGACGACGATCGCTACCTGATGCTCGAGGCGCTGCTGTCGGCACGCCGCACGCTGTACGTGAGCTGGTGCGGTCACAGTGCGCGCGACAACAGCGAACAGCCGCCGTCGGTGCTGGTCTCGCAACTGCGCGACTACCTGCGCGCCGGCTGGAACGGACCCGATGGCCGCGACGTCGTCGCGCAGCGCACCACCGAGCATCCGCTGCAGCCGTTCAGCCGACGCTACTTCGAAGGCGGCGGGCTCACGACCTTCGCACGCGAATGGCGCGTCGCGCATGTCCCGCACGACGCCGTCGAATCCGCGATCGCGTTGCCGCTGTTGGAGACCTCGGACGTGCCGTTGACGGTCGCCGACCTCGTGCGCTTCCTGAAGAACCCCGTGCGCGAATTCTTCCGCGCGCGGCTCGATGTGCGGGTGAGCGACGACGCGGAAGCCGTCGACGAGGACGAGCCCTTCGGCACCGACGGGCTCGAGCTCTTTCAGCTGCGCCAGGCGTTGCTCGACGATCCGGCTGCGATCCCGCGTGACGGCGTGACGTCCACGATCGCGCGGCGTCTCGAACGCCTCGCAGGCGCCGGTCGACTGCCGCTGTTCGCCCTCGGCGCACGCCTGGTCCACGAGCTGGCCGCGACCGTCGAGCCGATGATCGAGCGCTGGATCGCGATGCACGATGCGTTCCCCGAGCCGATGCCCAAGCTGCCCCTGCGCGCGGACTTCGGAGCCAAGCGGCTCGACGACTGGCTCGATGGCCTGCGGTCGGACGGTGCGAGGACCCGCTGGATCGAGATGAGTCCCTCGCGACTGATGAACGGCAAGAAGGTGCGGTCGAGCAAGCTGCTGGCCGCGTGGACGCGGATGCTGGTCGCCAGCGCGTGCGGGCATGCGGCGGACGGCGTGCTGATCGGACCCGATGCGACGCTGGAGATGACCGCGCTCGATCCCGAGGTAGCCGGACCGCTTCTTGCGGATCTCGTCGCGGCCTGGAACGAAGGTATGAGTGCGCCGCTGCCGTTCGCCATGAGGACCGCGCTGGCCCTGGTGGAAGGCGGCAACCCGACGGTAACCTACGACGGCGGCCATGCCGTCGACTTCGCCGAAGGTGGCGAATTCAGCCTGCGACGAACCTTCGCCGATCACGAGGCGCTAGTACATGACGGCCGTTTCGAGACCTATGCCACGCGACTGTTCAAGCCGATGTCGGACTGGATCGGGTCATCCGTCGTGGAGGTCGTGGAATGAGCGAACGCCTCAATCCGCTGACCCTGCCGCTGTGGGGCAGTCGCCTGATCGAGGCGAGTGCCGGCACCGGCAAGACCTGGACCATCGCGGCGCTCTATCTTCGTCTTGCGCTGGGGCATGGCGACGCCGCGTCGGCATTCGCAAGCGCGCTGACGCCGCCGCAGATCCTCGTGATGACGTTCACGCGCGCCGCCACGCGCGAGTTGTCCGATCGCATCCGTAAACGCCTCGTCGAAGCCGCCGCCGGGTTTCGGGATCCGCGCACGGTCGACGCCGAGGACACTCTTCTGATCGGCCTGATCGACGCGTATCCGGAAGGTGCGGCACGCGAGCAGGCGGCATGGCGGCTCTCGATGGCGGCCGAAGGCATGGACGATGCGGCCGTCTTCACGATCGACGCGTGGGTGCAGCGGATGCTGCGCGAACACGCGTTCGACAGCGGCTGCCTGTTCGACGAGGAAGTGCAGCCCGACGAGACGGCGATGCTCGCGGAAGCAGCGCGCGACTACTGGCGCCGTGAGGTCTATCCGCTGAATGCCGACGCGCAGGATGCGGTGCTGTCGGTGTGGGGCGATGTGAGTGCGCTGGTCGGCGATGCGCGACGACTCGTGCCGCTGTTCGATGCCGAGGCCGCTCACGAAACACTGGGCGACGTGTGGCGCATCGCCAGCAGGGCGCAGGCCTCGGAGCTCGCGACCCTCAAGGCGGAGTGGCCCGCTTACATCGCGCAGATGCGGGCCTGGATCGACGCGGGTCTCGCGGCCAAGGACTCGCCGTTCAATGGCCATCGGCTACAACGCCGATGGGTCGACGCATGGCTCCAACTCCTCGAACGGTGGGCTGTCACCGCGGATCAAGTCGAGCCGATGCTGCCCGACACGGCCCTCCATCGACTGTCGCGCGAAGGCGTCGAGCAGTCCTTCAAGCCCGGACGATCGATCGCCATTCCCGACGTCTTCGATGCGTTGCCTCGATTGGTCGACTCGCTGCGATCGGTCACCGCGCCGGCGCACGCGATGCGTCGCCACGCGGCTGCGCACATCGCCGCCGGCCTGCGGGTGCAGAAGGAGCGTGCGGGCGTCTACGGCTTCAACGACATGCTCGAACGCCTAGACGTGGCCTTGCACGGACTCAGCGGCGAGCGCTTGCGCGAGCGCATCGTCGGCCAATACCCGGTCGCGCTGATCGACGAGTTCCAGGACACATCGTCGCTGCAGTACCGCATCTTCGAGCGGCTCTACCGAACCGCCGACAACGATCGCGCGACGGCCCTGCTGCTGATCGGCGACCCCAAGCAATCGATCTACGCGTTTCGTGGCGCCGACATCCGCAGCTATCTGCGCGCACGCGCCGCGATGGCCGAGAGGCACTACGTCCTCGGGACCAACTATCGTTCCACCGAGGCACTGGTTGCGGTCGTCAATCGGCTGTTCGAGCGCGGTGAGTCCACGACAGGCCGTGCCTTCCGCTTCGGTCCGGAAGGCGACGCGTTGCCCTTCCTGCCGGTCGATGCGCGAGGTCGCCCCGATCGCCTGGTCGACAACCATGGCCCGGTCGCCGTGCTGACGCTACGTCACGACGCGACCCTGAGTCCGAAAGCGCTGGCGCAGCACCACTTCGCGGAGCACTGCGCGGAGCACATCGCGACCTCGCTCAACGATCCGCAGAGCGGCTTCGTCGAGGACGGCAAGTCGTTCCGGCGCCTCGAGCCGGCCGACATCACGGTTCTGGTCCGGACCCGCCGCGAGGCCGTGGCGATCCGACGCGCGCTGCGTCATCGTCGTATCGCGTCGGTGTATCTGTCCGATCAGGATTCGGTGTTCGCGAGCGACGAGGCGCGCGATCTGCTGCACTGGCTGCGCGCGGTCTGCGACCCGCAGGACAGCCGGCGCGCGCGCATCGCCTTCGCCACGTCGCTGGCCGGCCTGTCGCTCGCGGACATCGCACGGCTCAGTCACGACGACGTCGCCTTCGAGCAGCGCCTCGACGAACTGCGCATGCTCAACAACGACTGGCGCCGGCAGGGTGTCCTGACGATGCTGCGGCGTACCTTGCACGTGCTCGGGCTACCGGCCCGCTGGCTGCGCGAGCCCGACGGTGAACGCAGGCTCACCAACGTGCTGCATCTCGCGGAGCTGCTGCAGGCGGCCAGTGCAAATCTCGATGGCGAGCAGGCCGTGATCCGCTGGCTGGCCGAACGCCTCGACTCGCAGGCCAAGGGACCCGACGACCAGATCGTGCGGCTGGAGAGCGATGCCGACCTGGTGCGCGTACTGACCATCCACATGGCCAAGGGACTCGAATACCCGATCGTCTACCTGCCGTTCGCCTGCAGTCAGCGCGACCCCGACTGGAAGGTCGGGCAGGTGGCCGTCCTGGCCGACGACGACGGCGATCGTTCGGTCGTCTTCACCCTCACCGAAGACATCAAGGCCAGGGAACTGCTCGAGGTGCGGCAGGAGGACGTGCGGCTGTTGTACGTCGCGCTGACGCGCGCGCGCCATGCGCTGTGGCTCGGAGTCGCGGCCATGAAGGCGGGCAAGAGCCAGCAGTGCGGCTTCGATCGCAGTGCCTTCGGCTACCTGGCCGGCGCCGGCCAGCCGGTGACGGAGGACGGGATCGTGGCGTGCCTGCGGGAGACCTTCGGCCCACTGCCGGCGGTCGACCTCGCAGCTGTTTCGGAGCCAGCCGATGTGACCCGACTGCTGCCTTCGGGCGCGCCGCCGACGTTGCGGGACGCGCCGATCTACACCGCTTCCTTCGAGCGCGACTGGACCATCGGCAGCTTTTCGTCGCTGGTACGCGACTTGTCGCGGCTGCCGATCAGCGCGGCGATGGTCGATCCGGCGGTCGAGGAGGAGGTGCTTGCCGGACCGGTCAACGAACAGCCCGCCCCTCCCTCGTCGGCCGCGCGACATCGCTTCCCGCGCGGCGCCCTGGCCGGCAATTTCCTGCACGACCAGCTCGAATGGCTGGCCGAGCAGCGCTTCGCGTTGAAGACCGATGCGCGGGTGCGCGACCAGCTACTGCGTCGCTGCGAGCGTCAGGGCTGGGGCCATCGGGCACACGATGTCGCCGTGTGGATGACCGAGGTCGTGGCCACGTCGCTGCCGCCGGTCGGCCGCGCGCTGGATCGCCTGCAACGTCTTCTTCCCGAGATGGAGTTCTGGTTTCCCAGCGCCGGCATCGATGCGCAGCGCATCGATCGCCTGTGCCGCACCCATCTGCTTGGCGGCCGTGAACGGCCCGCACTGCCGGACCGCACGCTGCGCGGCATGTTGATGGGCTTCGCCGATCTGGTCTTCGAGGTCGACGGGCGTTACTGGGTGCTCGACTACAAGTCCAACGCCCTCGGTGCGGGCGACGAGGCCTACACCCGCGAGGCACTCGAACGATCGATGGCCGAGCATCGCTATGACGTGCAGGCCGCGATCTACCTGCTCGCGCTCCATCGCCTGCTGCGACAACGACTCGGCGCTCGCTACGACCCCGCGCAGCATCTGGGCGGCGCGCTGTACCTCTTCCTGCGCGGCATCGAAGGGCCGGAGAGAGGTTGCTACGTCGTCGAGTCGGACCTCGCGTGGCTGGATGCGCTCGACATCGCCTTGAGCCGCGACGCGGTGACTTCGGCATGACCGGCCAGCGCGAAGCGGTCCTCGCCGCGCTCACCGAGTGGGCCGAGCGTGGCTGGATCCGTCGCCTCGACCTCGCACTCGCACGTTTCGTGGCCGTGCTGTCCCCGTCCGCGGACGGCGTCGTCCTCGTGTCGACGGCCCTCGTCGCGCATCTCGAGGCGCAGGGACATACCTGTCTCGTGCTCGACGAGTTGTTGGCCGATCCGGGTCGCAGTCTGCGATGGGGTGAAGCGCCGCTCGCGGCACTCGATCAGTTGCTGGCCGACTTGCCGAAGGACCCCGCGGACTGGATCGATGTGTTGTCGCGTTGCGAGGCCGTGAAGCACGACGATGGTGGTCTCGACGACAGTGGCGAGCCGCTCGTGCTGAGCGATGATCGCTTGTACCTGCGGCGCTACTGGCGTTACGAGCGTCGGGTCGCCGCCGATGTCCGGACCCGGCTCGGCAGGTTCGAGACGGTCGACGAACCCGCCGTGCGACGCTGGCTCGATCTGCTCTTCCCCGATGCGCCGGTCATCGGAGAAGTCGACTGGCAGAAGGTGGCCTGTGCGATCGCTCTGCGCGGTCGCCTGACCATCGTCACTGGCGGACCGGGTACCGGCAAGACCTTCACGGCCGCGCGCTTCCTCGCGTTGCTGTATGCCGCGGCCGACGATCGCGACGGCCTGCGGATCGCACTCACCGCGCCGACCGGCAAGGCTGCCGCACGCCTCGAACAGTCGATCGGCGAAGCGCTCGCCGCGTTGCATTCGTCGCTCGGCGAGGCGATGCCGCTTCGAGAACTGAGCGACCGTATCGGACCGGCATGCACGCTGCACGGACTGCTCGGCACGCGGCCCGATACACGCCGCTTCCGCCACGATGCCGCCCATCCTCTGGACGTCGACGTGGTGATCGTCGACGAGGCGTCGATGGTGCACGTCGAGATGATGAATGCCCTGCTCGTCGCGCTGCCCGCACAGGCGCGCGTGCTGCTGCTTGGCGACAAGGATCAGCTCGCATCGGTGGAGGCGGGAGCGGTGCTGGGCGAGCTCTGCCGCGACGCCGACCGTGCGCGCTACACGAGCGACACCGCGCGTTACCTGAAAGCGACCACCGGCCTGTCCATCCCCGACGGAAGTCTCGACGAGGCTGGGTCGCCGCTCGCACAGCAGACGGTGATGCTGCGTCGCAGCCGTCGCTTCAGCGGCGACATCGGCCGGCTCGCGCAGGCCGTCAACGGGGGCGATGCCGAGGCCGCGATCCGATTGCTGCAGGCCGGTAGCGCGAGCCCGATCGCCTGGAAGCTGTCGACGTCGACCCACGCCGTTCTCGATCTCGCCAGCGAGGGCTACCGAACCTATCTCGAAGCCATCCGCCGGCGTCCGACCTCGATCGAGGACCGCTCGCAGTGGCTGCGCACGGTGCTCGATGCCTTCGACACCTTCCGGATCCTTTGCGCGGTCCGGGAAGGCGAGTGGGGCGTGGCCGGACTCAACCGCGCGATTGTGGAACGCCTCGCCCAGGACGGGCTGCTGACGAACAGCGGCGAGTGGTACGAGGGACGTCCGGTGATCGTCACGCGCAACGATCACGGCCTCGGGGTCTTCAACGGCGATATCGGGATCGCCCTGCGCGTCTCGCCCGAAGCTCCCAACCTGCGCGCCTGTTTCTCCAACGGGACGAAAGTTCGCACGGTCGGTGTCGGCCGACTCGGTCACGTGGAGACGGCGTTCGCGATGACGGTCCACAAGTCGCAGGGTTCCGAGTTCGATCACACCGTCCTGGTCCTGCCGCCCGAGGGAAATCCGCTGACAACCCGCGAACTCGCCTACACCGGCATCACGCGTGCCCGAAGCGCGTTCACGCTGGTGTCGGCGGGGCGCGAAGCGCTGGCCGACGCGATCGCCCAGACGACCCGCCGGTCGAGCGGCCTGCTCGGATTCATCGAAGCGCCTTGATCCTTGCGCGGCCGGCGTGGACTGCACGATCATTCGGCCACAAGTCGATCCATCGATGAGCCACCAAAGGGGAGTGATCATGAGCTGCACGGAAATGCATCGCCATTCGATCTTCTGCATCCTGTCGCCGAACATCCTGCACAACGTCGCCATCAAGGGGTCGACGAAGCAGCGCAAGTGGGCGCTGCAGACGCTCGAGAGCGATCACGGCATGCGCCTGATGCGGGCGACCTATCAATTGATGGAGACCGGCGCCCACAAAGCGATGTTGACGGCGTCGCCGCCGTTGAAGCAGCGGACCATCTACGACGCGACAACCGGCGAGGCGCTTCCTGGCAAGGCAGTCCGCATCGAAGGCGGCGCCGCTTCGGCGGACGTGGCGGTCAACGAGGCCTACGACGGTCTCGGCGCCACCTTCGACTTCTATCAGCAGGCGTATGCGCGGAACTCGATCGACGACGAGGGCCTGCATCTCGATGCGTCCGTCCACTACAAGGTCCGGTACGACAACGCGTTCTGGAACGGTCAGCAGATGGTGTTCGGCGATGGTGACGGCGAGCTGTTCAACCGCTTCACCATCGCGGTCGACGTCATCGGGCACGAGCTGACGCACGGTGTCACCGGCGATGAGGTCAACCTGGTCTACCTGGGTCAGTCGGGTGCGTTGAACGAGTCGATCTCGGATGTCTTCGGTTCGCTGGTCAAGCAGTTCCAGGCGAAGCAGACCGCCGACCAGGCCGACTGGCTGATCGGTGCCGGCCTGCTGGCTCCGGGCGTCAAGGGCGTGGCTCTCCGTTCGATGAAGACGCCGGGCACCGCGTTCGATGATCCCGTGCTTGGCAAGGACGACCAGCCGGCCCACATGCGCGACTACGTCCAGACCTCGGCCGACAGCGGCGGCGTCCACACCAACTCGGGCATCCCGAACAAGGCCTTTCATCTCGCGGCGACCACGATCGGCGGCTTCGCGTGGGAGAAGACCGGCCGCATCTGGTACGAGACCGTCCGCGACAAGCAGCTCAAGAAGACCGCGGACTTCCAGCACTTCGCGCAGCGCACGGTCATCAACGCAGCCCACCTGTTCAGCGCGGTCGAGAAGGCCGCTGTGCTGGATGCGTGGTCGCAGGTGGGCGTGAATGCCGGCAGCTGACCGCCTGCGATGAAGATCGTCTTCAGGGTCGACGGGGGATTCGCCGTGTTTCCGGGACTGGCCCGTCCGGTCACGATCGA
>JANXTA010000082.1 GCA_025356395.1 Betaproteobacteria bacterium | reverse complement strand
CTTCATAAGTCGTTCTGGCATTCTTGTGGCTGTTCATCCGGTTGGTCTCCTGAGGTTGCTGGGGCGTCGACAACTCCAGTCTCCCAGAACCTTCCGGATGAACAACCTATTGCAACATCACAACTAGGTCACGGATGATCGGGAACCCCGGCAGCGGTCGAATCACCACCGGCTCGCGTAACTCGCTTGTCCTGGTGATACAGGCCAAGCCGTTTCGACCGTTGATGTTCATCGCATCCGACCCGCAGACGCCTTCGCGGCACGACTTTCTGAACGACAGAGTGTCGTCTTCAACTTTTAGCCGCAGCAGCACGTCGAGCAGCATGTGGTCGGATGAGCCGCGCTCAATCTCGTACTCCTGCATGTAAGGGCGTTGGTCTCGCTCCGGATTGAAGCGGGAAATCGAAAGTTTCATGACGTTGATTCCGTGGTCGTCGAAACGTTGCGAGCGCAGGTCAGCCCCACGGCCTCAACAGGACAAAAAGCATATAGATGCCGAGGGCGAACAGGCCAAGGGCGACAGCGGCTAGCAGGTAGCTGCGCACGCTGACCGGTCTGGCATAGTCCAGCAACACGTCGCGCAGGCCGACCCACATGTGGACGAGCAGGGCTGTGAAGAAGAAAAAGAAGGCGACCGTTATCTCTGGCCGAGTTGCCCAAGCCCGCCATTGCGCGTAGGTGTGCATCGGCCGTACGGTAAAAGACAGGAGGAGGAACAAGACGAAGAGCAACAGGTAGGCGGCGCTCGCGCGCTGCACCGACCAGGCCCGCAGGCCGGTTAACCGGCTGCTCGCTGGCCGACCTGTCACCACATCAAACCGGCCGCCAGTAACGCGATGGCGATACCTGCAAGGTTGACAAACCAGGCGCTCCGCCGCGCCTTACGCAATTGCGAACCGACGTTAAAGTCGGTCAGCACATGACGCACGCCATCGAGCAGGTGGTGGGCAAGCGCCCAAACAACAATTACCGCAACTGCCTTGAAAGTAAATTCCTCGAACAGTGCCATCACGCGCGCGAAGCCATGTTCATCGTGCAGAGAAAGCCCGAACAGGTAAACCGCCACCGGCACACTCAGTGCAAGGATCACACCGCTGATCCGGTGGCCGATCGAGGTTAGTGCGCCCACGGGCATCCGGATCTGCATCAGGTTGAGAAAGACGGGGCGTTTAGGATTAGGTGACATCACTCGATCCGCTTTCTCAGCGTTGCTTCGTTGGCATCGGGCTGACAACCTCAGATCGGCACACGGTAGCCGTAGAACTCGTGGTCTTCGTTATAACCGCCTTCGCCGGCACCGAGGTCGGTGTAGCTGTGCACAAACTCGATGGCCGCGATCCACTTAACCATTTTGAAGCCGAGCTCGTTTTCGCAGCGCAGCCTGAGAGGTGCCCCATGCAACACGCTGACTGGCCCGCCGTTCATCTCGTAGGCGAGGATCGTCAGCTCGTGGCGCATGTTGGCTAGGCTATGGGCGTCGTAATAACGGCCCCCGTCGGCACCGTCCGCGAGAGAGTAGAACACCACGTAGCGGGCGTCTGCCGTCGGCTTCACGAGGTCGAAAAGGTCTCGCATCGGCACACCGCCCCATTTGGCCACCCCGGACCAGCCCTGGATGCAGAAGTGCGTTGTGATCTGCTCTTGCTTCGGCATGGCCTCCAGGTCCGCGAGCGATAGCTCGATCGGGTTCTCGACCAGCCCTCCGATCCGCAGGCGGTAGTTGACGAACCCGTTTGCCACCATGGCATCGAACTCAGCGGACTTCGGCATCGTGCCGTTGGGCCAGAAGTACGGCGAGATCGCGTTCTCGCCGAGCTGGCTCTTCGCGTCCCACGACTGGGTCGCCGCCCCGAATGGACGGCTGAGGAATGCGCCGACGTGTTGAACCAAGCGTGCGTGACGCAGCGTCCAGGGTGACGCCCACCACCAGGCCGTGGCCAAAAGCAGCATGGCTGGAAGGAAGACAGCAAAGCCGCTCCAGGACGAGTCCTGAACTCCTGCCCACATCATGTTCAGGTTGACTCGCGCATCCGTGATGAAGACGAGTGTCACGTGTGCCAGGATGAAGAGCAGAAACCACCAGAGGGCAATGAAGTGGATAGACCGCGCCCTTTGCCGGTTCAAAACGCGACCGAACCAGCCCAGGCGATTGGAGATCGCCGGGCTTTGCATCAGGCCGGTCACGATCGAGACCGGCGCGGCGATGAAGACGGTTCCGAAGTACGTGAGCTGCTGCAGGCCGTTGTAGCGAGTCCAGCTCTCGTCAGCTGGGAACGTCAGCGAAAGATATTGAATCGCCGTGGAGACGGCGTTCGGGAACACGTCCCAAGTCGTCGGCACGATTCGCAGCCACTGGCCGGTCGAAAACAGCAGCACGTAGTAAACGACGCCGTTGACCATCCAAAGCAGGGTGGTGGAAAAGTGCCACCAGCGCGCCAAGCCGATCGAGTGACGAATGCCGGGGATACCTAGCCAGCCGGGCAACGTCACCGAGTCGTCCTTAGCCGTCCAGATACGGTCGGTCGGGACCGCCTTCTGGAAGCGAAACCATTCGGTACCAGGGGTGCAGTCGCGCTTCCAGTAGAGCCGTGGGTGGTCGGCAAGGATCTGCACGCCGGCGCGAATAATGAACACCATGAAAAACAAATTCAGGAAGTGCAGCAGCCTGAGCCAGCCCGGAAACCCCGCCGTGACGGCTACCGCGGAGCGTGGAATGCCGGGATAGCGCACCAGAAAATCCTGCACTTGTGGAAGCTGCCTCAGCGCTTGGCAAAGCGCTACGCCGGTTATCACGAGCACGAAGATGAGCGGGAGTGCCCACAGCGCGTTGATCCAGCGCTCGCCGACTCGGATCTTGGGAATGACCCCCGCCTGCGGCGGAAGCCAATGGCTGAGCCGAACCCGGTCGTCGGCCCTGCTCAAGCGCTTCTCCAATGGATCGTGCGTCAGTGACATGTGTGACCGGAGGATTCTTTTGCAGTTGGCGAGCGCCGTCGGTTCTGTCCTGCGCTCTACCGATAGCCTAAACCCGTAACGTAGTCGCGCAGCAGCGCCTCTTCATACTGCCCTTCGGCCATCAGCTCGCGCAGAGCGTCCCGCGCATTGACGACGCCGGATGGTTTTCCGTCCGCCTCGATGACCGGGACATGCACGAAGCCGCCCGCCTGCATCATCGCAAGAACGTCGGGCAGGTATTGGGAACCGTCGCAAAAGGTCACGTCCCTTGTCATGATGTCAGCGGCCACACTGGCACAGGCGGCGCCCTGGCAGTGACCGATCTGCTGAACAATGTCGGTCTTGGTCACGACGCCGACCATCACGCCGTCCTCGTTGCAGACGACGATGAGACTGATCTGCGTGCTGGAGAGCAACCGCGCGACTTCCCGTAGCGACGTGTCGACCGCCACTACTAGAAGTCGCGAACGGGTCGCGGTTTTCATGCTGCTGACGAGCTTCGTGTTCAATCAGTCCACGCTTCGAGGGTTGGCCCAGCATTTCGCTTTTGTATGGGATCGGCGATGACTCGACCTATAGATGGTGAAGGAGCGCCCGATCCTGGAGAACGATGGAAACCTACGTTTCCCGATCGCTCGCCCCGCGGCTACTGGCCTCTTTTCCAAATAGCCCACGAAAATGGTCAGCTTCCTTGACAAGGCTCATCATCCGGGCTGCGGCGTGAACCGTCAGACGGTGCTGCGTGTAACCGGGGCGTGGCGAAATGTAGGCGGCCATTTCCCGAACGAGATCCAACTGCTGGTCGGTAGCATCTGCGAGCAGCACTGCGATCACGTTTTCGAGGGCAATGACGCGGATCCGCAGCTGCACAAGCTCGGCGTCTCCCAATGGGGGGATGTCCGCTGCTTCTGTCGAAGCCGGGTGCACGCGACCACTATCTCCCGTGCCGCCTTCGTTGTCCCATCGCGAAAATGCCCTCTCGCGGAGACGCACGCGTTCTGGATCCAGCTCTTGATCGGCCATCACGTCTCTTCCGTACGGTGGTTCGGGGCGGAAAGGCAGGCATCGCTATCGCGGCGGTTGTTTTCAACGCCAGTAGAGCAGACCGACGACGAAATCTGATCCACTCGCACCTGATCGCAATCGTCAGCTTCGCGACGCTCGCGGATCGTTGGCAATTCAATTGCGCCAAGTCTTGTTCCAACGTGTTGCGGCCACAGGCCTCAATCCAGCTGTTGCGACCCCATCTTGCCGATATTAGAAAAGACCGATTAAGTGTGATTGACGCCGGGCCGCCTGGCACTGCGGCTTGCACTGACTCGGCAGCGTCAGCGTAGGGAGAGCAGATCAGATATAGATACTTACCCTCAAGTTACATATTTGGGTCCAGCAGGCTGGGATGGCAACCTGTTCCTCGCATGCACTGCTACAACGCTCTAAAGCATCGTTCCCGGGTATGTAGGTTGCTAATCGTGAAGCCGGGCGTGTACGCCCAGCGTCACCCCTACAGCATCACTATCAACGCAGTTCGCTGGAGGATGCCGACGAGACGACTCATCGCTAACGACGAAAGACGCCGACGACCTCAGCCTTGGCGACCGCGAAGAAATGGGTCGTTGACCTGCCACGTTTCTGCGGACCAATCATTGTTGGAGAACGACTCCCGATTTCACGGATGAACATCTTTGCTGCACGAACTCGTTCGGGGTCCGGTACGCCAGGCTGCTATGAGGCCGGACCTCGTTGTAATGCCTGCGCCACTGCTCGATGACGACTTTGGCCTCGACCCTGTTGCGGAACCACTCCAAGCTCAGGCATTCGTCTCTGAACTTGCCGTTGAAGCTCTCATCGACCCCGTTCTGCCATGGCCTTCCGGGATCGATCAGCGCCAGTTCGATGCCCTCATTGCTTGCCCACCGCAGGATCGCTCGCGACACGAACTCAGGACCATTGTCCGATCGAACGTGTCTCGGCGCGCCATGCACGCTGATCAACTGCGAGAGCACCTGGATCACTCGACCGGACCGAATCGAGCCGGCCACATCGATCGCCAGACTCACTTTCGTGAACTCGTCGATCACCGTCAAGCACTTCAGCTTCTGTACCCAAGGTACTCATGCTTCTTTCATGGTGCCTTATCAGGCATGGGTCGACGGTTCCATGATCCGCGCGCAGCGTCTGTGCGCCAGCAAACAGTGATACTCAAACGTTTCATGGTCGAACAAGTCGCTCAAAAGCGGCTTGGTAAGCCGCAGCCTTGGCGGTCATTCAGTTGGCCTCCTTGCATAGAAGGTTGCCAAATCTTCGGTCTCGGCTGACGTTAAACGACGAGCCATGTTGCGCATCTGGCCGTGGCTATCGTTGTGGCGCGCTCCGGTAGCGAAGGCCGTCAGTTGCGCGAGCAGGTACTCCTTCGGCATCGCTTCGAGCCAGGGCGCGCCCAGCTTGTTCGCTCTGCCACCGTGGCACGACGCGCAAGACGCGATGTTTCGCATCGCGTCCCCGACCTGTACCAGTTTCGGCGCCGCCGTCCCGCCCTCTAAGGCCGGATTTACGGCACGCGGCAGATAGGCGTAGTAAGCCGCGACGTCGTGGACTTGGGTCGGGGTGAGCCCCTGCGCATAAGCCCGCATTACCGAGTTGACCCGGTCGCCGCGGCGGTAGTCGTCCAGCTGCTTGATGATGACCTCGGGATATTGCCCGGCCAAGTTGGGCGCATCGCTGCTCGTCAGGCCGCGCACGCCGTGGCAGATCGTGCATTGCAGCGCCACCGTCGCACCCAGTCCAACCGCCTGGTCACTGCCGTGTTCGGCCATCGATCGATTCAATACGACCGCGGTCGTTCTCGATGCTGCCGCCACCTGGTCCACTGGTCCCCATCGCTTTGGAACACCCGCTGCGCGGCAGATGCTCGCCCAGATGCCTTCCGCGCTGAAGTCGCCGTGCTCCGAAGGAAGCCAGACGAAGCCGATCAACAAGGATGCGACCGTCATGGCGACCAGCGACAGCACACTGGTCCGCATCCAGCGGTTCTTCCACGAGTACAAAGGCGGTTCGCTCACGGTTTCGTCCACGCGTTCTTCCATCACCTCGCCCCGACCGGTATCGCCGGTACCGACGTTCCCTTGAGCATGACGAGTTGGGCGATCGGGAAGCCGTAGTTCACGACCGTCAGCGCGATCATCAAGGCCACCCAGATGCCGAACCCGTTGAGGGCCGTTGGAACGCGCTTCGGCATGTGGACGGCCACGCTGAACGTGAACGGTGCGGCCGGTTGCCCGGAGCTTCGGGCGCTCGCAAGGATGCCGACGAAGAGCAGCGCCGACCCGAGCAGCACGACGCCGCCGAGCGTGGAGACCACCACCGGCCACGCCATCGACTGCAGGGCCGAAGCGGTGTAGTCGAAGCCGGCCATCCGGCGCGGCATGCCGAGGATGCCGACCCAATGCCACGGTCCCGTCAGAATCAGCATACCGATGAACCACGTCCATAGCTGCGTCTTCACGAGGCGCTTTGAGAACGGTTCGCAATGTGTGAGTTGCGGCCACAACTCGTAGGCCAGCATGAAGTACATGATGACGATCGCGCCGGCGAAGATCAGGTGGAAGTGCCCGGTCACCCACTGCGTGTTGTGGATGGTCTCGTTCAACTGGTAGCTCATGTTGATCAGGCCGCCGGCGCCGCCGAAGCCCAGCATCACGAACGAGAAGGTCACGGCCAGCATCATCGGGTTGTCCCATGGCAACGCCCGGACCCATCCGAACAGTCCCTTGCCGCCGCGCAACCGCGCGGCGATTTCCGCAGACGCGACGATCGTGAAGACGGTGAGGAAGGTCGGCACCGCCACCATCGCAGTGAACACGGCGTGCACGAACTTGAAGCCCGATCCGACCTGCGGATCCGCGAACAGGTGGTGAAGACCGATCGGCATCGAGAACACAAGGAACAGCACGAAGACCATGCGGCCCATCGTGTCGCTATACAGGCGTCCGCCGATCGCACGGGGGACGATCGTGTAGAAGGCAATGTAGCTCGGCATCAGCCAGAAGTAGACGATGGCGTGCAGCGTCCACGAGAAGAGGACGCGCGAGAGTCCCGCATCGATCGTGTCCTTCAACCCGAAGGCGACCGGCAGGATCAGCACTAGGATCTCAACGGCGGCGCCGAGCGAGGTCCAGGCCCACAGGTACGCCGCCGCGACGTTGCCGAACATCGCGAGCGGCACCGGTTCGCCCTGATGGTCGCGCTTCCAGACGCGCAGGTTAATCGACATCAGCGCGACCCAGATCCACGAGCCCACGACCACGAGCACGATGCCGAGGTAGTAGAAGGGGCTGCCGATCAGCGGTGGATAGAAGGTGTACAGCACCGAAGCCTGGCCGATTGCGATCGGGACCGAAGCCATCACGGTGCCGACGATCGCCAGCCAAAAGCCGGCCCACGCCCAGCGGCGGCCGATTAGCGGCTGCTTCAGCGACAACTCGCTGACGGCGTAGCCGAAGCCCATCGCGACGAGGATCGGGAAGACGTACGCCATCACGGTGCCGTGAGCGGTGACCGAGCGGTAGTAGAGCTCGGGGTCGCCGTTGCCCGACGAGAGCGGGCTGCGTTCGTACATCTGCCAGGCGCCGAGCACCATCGCCGCTGCAAACGCGACGATCGCGACCCAGAAGTGCGCGAGGACGAGTCGGTTAGCCCGAAACACAAGTCGCCTTCCTGCCGCCGCTCACTCGCGCAAGAAATGCTTCGGGCGCAATCACCTGAACATGGGCCCACATCGCGCCGTGACCCGTTCCGCAGTATTCGTGGCACGGCATCAGGTGCTCGCCGGTCTTCCTGAACGTGGTCGTGAAGGTTGCTATGAAACCCGGCACGAGCATGACGTTGGCGTTGGTGGTGCCGATCACGAAGCCGTGGATGGCATCGGTGCTCGTCCCGCGAAAGGTCACCGGCATCTCCGAGGGCACGACGATGCATTGCGGTTCGAACGAGTATTGCTGCGCGATCAGTCGGACCACGACCTTGCCGTCCGAACCGATCGCGGTGCCGAGATTGCTCTCGACGAACTCGCCGGACACGTGCAGCGTGCTCGGGTCGATGGTCTCGACGCGGGACGGCGGCATCGCCGCCCAGTGCACGCCGGTGAAGACCATCAGCCCAATGAGCAGGACGACGATCAGCGCGACGACGACCGCCCAGCGGCGTTCTGCATTCGCAGCGATGTCTTCGCCGCCGTCCGCCACCGCGGACTGCGACATCATCGAACCACCCCGCGCGGCAGGTACGCGAAGACGTAGAACGCGAGATAGATGAGGAGGACGATCGCGGTCGCGACGCCGGCGACCGCGAATGCGCCGCCCGGACCACTCTCGACGATCTCCTCGAGCGTCCGCTCGTCGTTCGAGAGCTCGTTGGGAAGGTTCATGACGCGGTCATTCCGGTAGCGCCTTTCGAAGATCGTTCGCCTGCGCCGGGGAGACGGGCGTTCCGGTGTTGCCCCAGGCGACGCGGATGTACGTGATGACGGCCGCGACTTCGTCGTCCTTCAGGACCTGCGCGAACGGCGGCATGCCGTGCGGACGGGAATTCTTCTTCGTCCCAGGGGGGTAGCCGCCGTTGAGCACCATGCGGATCGAGTTGACCGGCGAGGACATGACGATCGACTGGTTGCCCGCGAGCGGTGGATAGGTGGGCGCCTGGCCCTTGCCCTCGTCGCCGTGACACATGGCGCACTGCGTCGCGTAGACGTGCCTGCCGGTTTCCATCACATTCGGTGCGACGAGACGGGCGCTGTCCGGAATGGCGGCGGGCGAGCCGTGCGGCGCCAGTGCCTTGAGATAGACCGCCATCGCGATGGCGTCTTCGTCGGTGAGGAACTGCAGGCTGTTGTAGACCACTTCGGCCATCGGACCGTAGACCGTGCCGCGATGCGAGATCCCGGTCTGCAGCAGGTCCGCGATGTCCTGGTTGCTCCAGTCGCCGAGTCCGGCTTCGCGATTCGACGTGAGCGACGGCGCGTACCAGTTCTGGTCGGGAATCATGCCGCCCTCGAACGCCTTCGATTCCGAGGAACCGCCCAGCGCATTGATGGCCGTGTGGCACATCGTGCAGTGACCGAGGCCTTGGACCAGGTAGGCGCCGCGATTCCACTGGTCCGTTTGGGACGTGTCGGGCTTGAACTCGCCTTCGATCAGATACAGGGCACGCCAGCCGATCAGGACGTCGCGCTGGTTGTACGGGAAGCGCAGTTCGTGCGGCCGATTCTTCTGGTGGACCGGCGGTACGGACTGCAGGTACGCGAAGATCTTGTCGGTGTCCTCGCGCGTGACCTTTGTGTAAGACGCGAACGGCATGGCGGGATAGAGCAGGCTGCCGTCGCGCGACACGCCCGTGTGCATCATCCGGTAGAAGTCGGCGGCACTCCATTGGCCGATGCCCGTCTCGTCGTCGGGCGTGATGTTGGGCACGTACAGGGCGCCGAAGGGCGTCGGCATCGCGCGTCCGCCGGCAAACTCCTTGCCGCCCGGCGCGGCATGACACGCAACGCAGTCGCCTGCGCGCGCCAGATACTCGCCCTCGACGATCGCCTGCGTCGTCGCCGTCGGCACGAATGCGCCCGGCTTCGTCGGCAGGAATCCTTCGCGCAGGAAGTACCACGTCGCCCCCAGCAACACGACTCCGACGACGGCTCCGGTCAGCAATGTGCGAAAGACGATCTGTCGCCGGCTCATTGCTGACTGCCGCAGGCAAGCGGCATGCGCACGCGGTCGAACGATTCGGGCGATGCATCCTTCGACGACTGCTGTACCGACAGCCACGCGGAGACCGCCGCAACATCGCTCTCGGACAGCCGCGATGCGATCCGCTTCATGCAATCGGGTTCGACGGCGTGACGGTCACCCACGCGCCATCGGGTCAGTTGCGCTGCGAGATAGGTCGGCCGAAGCCCTGCTAGTCCTGGAATGCCGGGCTCCATGCCGGTCAGGTTGCGACCGTGGCAGGCGACGCATGCGGGAATCTGACGGTCCGCATCGCCTGCAGTCGCGAGGAGTGCGCCTCTCGCGAGCAAAGTCGAGTCGTAGTGAACGGCTTCGCTCGCGGCGAACGCCGAGCGCTGCCGTGCGTAGTGCTCCGCAATCTCGCGCAAGTACGCATCGGGCAGGTAAGCCACCAAGTAGTTCATCGGCGGGTACTTGCGCGTTCCGTCACGGAAGGCGACCAACTGGTTGTACAGATAGGTGGCCGGCTTTCCAGCGATCCGTGGAAAGGCACCATTGTTCGCGCCGGCTCCGTTCTGGCCGTGACAAGTGACGCAGCCCTGGACGCGCGCTTCGATCGAGTCGATTGACTTAAAGGCGGGGACGATCTCGTTTTGCGCTACCGCAGCACGCGTCCCGAAGGCGAGAATCAGGGCGATGAGCGGTAGAAGCCGCCTGCTGTAACCAAGGTCGGAAGTCCTTCCCGTCTCCAGTGTGGTCACGGGCGGCGAGTGCGAAGCAAACTGTTCTCAAGGAGACGAACCAAGCGAATCGGCCTAACCGACGATGACTGTTGCTGCCGCACGCTTTGCATGGGCCGAGTATCGACAGGGCGATGCGCAGCGTCTGTTTGCTAGCGCACAGACGCGGTGGTTCGAACCGCATAGATATCTCGTCAGGGATCGCGTCCTCAAACGAGGGGCGGACGTTCCGGCGTCGTTATCACGTCGGACATTGCTCGGATGGAACGTCGTGAGATATGTACATGTTGAATCGCCCCGGGTTCCATGGAGGCCAATTGGTTTAAGTCATGCCGGCACAGCGACCTGCGCGGCGAGATGCCTCTAGTAGTTTGCCTCAGCTTCAGCTGGCGGGATGTAGCCGATGGGCTCCGGCAGCCGGTGGTGGTTGAACCACGATACCCATTCGAGCGTGGCGAGTTCCAGCGATTCCTTGGTCTTCCAGGGTGCCCGGCGATGGATCAATTCGGCCTTGTAGAGCCCATTGATCGTTTCGGCCAGCGCGTTGTCGTAGCTGTCGCCTTTGCTGCCGACCGATGGCTCGACGCCTGCATCGGCGAGTCGCTCGCTGTAGCGGATGGAAACGTATCGTGTCGATCGATGTCTTGGCGCGGCACGTTGCTATCAAAGTCGTTGCCGTGCGTGAACTCGCCAAGTTCGCACCAGCGCACCCATTAGTGTTGCAGGCTGTGCGCGAAGCTATCGGCAACAAGGCCATCATGAAGTTCAACGGTACCGGTCGTTCGATGGACCACGAACTGAATAGGTATGCCCCCACTGAAGAGAAATCGCAGGCGATCTTTCGCACCGCGCGCAAATAAGCGTTTGGACCGGACTGTGAGAAGCAAGCGTCCTCGCTTTAAAAAATTGCACCGATTCGGTCGCAGCTACAAAGTTCCATCTTTAGAGATGTCGGACACGATCGGCGACGCCAGTAAGCTGGCGGTCATGCAGGGTGATTCACTTCGGCTCCATTTGAGGTGTTGTCGCGCCGCTGCTCGCGATCGATCAATTCTTTGAGGATCTCGTACCAGTGTGGGAACCCGTCGATTTCAAACGCCACGTGACTGTCCTTTACTCGCAGCGCTTCCAAAGTGCGGTCGTGATGGAGCGAGACCTCCTCCCAGTCGATATCTGTCATATCCCGGGCGATCATAGGGAGTCCTGTTGAACAGTTCAGGATTGGATTGATGCCAGAGCTTCATCGCCTGGATGGGGGTCTGACTTTTCAGCGCGGATTGCGGAAGCTGGTGGTTGTAAAGGGCGACGTAGCGA
>JANXTA010000080.1 GCA_025356395.1 Betaproteobacteria bacterium | reverse complement strand
CGCCAGCTCCTCACGAAGCGCTGAACGACTTTCCCGTCTGGGCGTGAAAGTCTATGACCTCAACGATCTCGACGAGTTGCCGGTGTACGTCGATGGTGCCGACGAGATCAACGATCGTCTCGAGATGATCAAGGGTGGGGGTGGTGCACTGACCCGCGAGAAGATCGTCGCCGCCGCAGCTGCAGTATTCGTCTGTATCGCCGATGCGTCAAAGCGAGTAGCAGCCCTCGGCAACTTTCCGCTCCCGGTCGAGATCATCCCGATGTCCCGAGCCCAGGTCGTCAGGGCCATCGTGGCCCTTTCACGCGACCACGGACTCGGCGAACCGACGATCTCCGTCCGGACGATGACCGATGGTCGTGTCACCGTCACCGACAACGGCAACTGGATCGTGGACGTGGCAGGGCTGACGATCGCCGAACCGCGTCTCATCGAGCCACTGATCGGTGGCATCGTGGGCGTCGTCGAGTCGGGCCTGTTCGCGCTGCGCGGCGCGGATGTGCTTTTGCTGGCCGGCGCTTGCGGCGTCGCGACCTTCGAGCGGGACCACTGACGCCCTCAGGAATTTCCTTCCCACGGCCACGAAACTGTCACGCGGTGCCTCTAGGCTGCGCCGGCCTGAGCCGCCCGACCGATGGCGCTCGAACGCGGACCGGACGGCACCCCCGGCCCCGCGTCTCCCCTTACAATGCTGACCATGTCCGAACACACTTCCAAGCAATTCGATTCCGAACTCGAATCGGTTCGCTCCAGCGTCCTGCGCATGGGCGGGCTGGTAGAAGAGCAGATCATGCGGGCCGTCGAGTCGCTGGCGTCGGGTGACATGGCGTTGATCGAGAGCGTCGTCGAGGGCGACAAGCTGGTCAACCGGATGGAGGTCGAACTCGACGAACGCTGCAGCCACATCGTCGCGCGCCGCCAGCCCACGGCCGGCGACCTGCGGATGTTGATGACCGTCGTCAAGATGATCACCGACCTCGAACGCATCGGCGACGAGGCGCAGAAGGTCGCGCGCATGGCCCGCATGATCCACGAGGCCGAGCGCGCGCACATGCCGCGCGTCGAACTCGCGCACATCGCCGACACGGCCATCGAGATGCTGCGCAAGGCGCTCGACTCGTTCGCGCGTCTCGATCCGATCGCGGCGGCGCAGGTGGTTCGCGACGACATCGCGCTCGACGACGAATACCGCGCCATCGTCCGCCAGCTGATCACGTTCATGATCGAGGACCCGCGCACCATCTCCCGGTCGATCGAGATCCTCACCATCGTCAAGGCGCTGGAACGCATCGGCGACCACGCGAAGAACATGTGCGAGTACACGGTGTACATGGTCAAGGGTCGCGACGTCCGTCACATCGGCGTCGAAGACCTGGAGCGCGAAGCGGCCGAGTAGCACGGCATCGCGTTCACCCGTATGTCATCCCGGCGAAGGCCGGGACCCCATCAGTTTGACGGCGGCACATACCCCGTCGCCATATCGGCCCCCTCGCCGAAGAAGTGGCGCTCCATCTGCGTCGCCAGGTACTTGCGGGCACGCACATCGGCCAGATTCAGCCGGTTCTCGTTGACCAGCATGGTCTGCTGCTTGAGCCAGGCGGCCCAGGCTTCCTTCGATACGCTTTCATAGATGCGCTGGCCGAGCGGTCCGGGATAGGGTGCGAAATCCAGCCCCTCAGCCTCGTGGCCCAGCTTGACGCATTGAACGGTTCTGCTCATGGACGTTCCTCTGTAAACTCCGGCCGAGATTTTACTGTGCGTTGCGCCGCGGCCTCTCCGGCCCGCGTGCATCACTGCGGAAAGCGGCAAGAACACGGATGAGTGAACAGGAAGTTCCCGTCAAGACGAAGCCGAAGCCGAGGCCGAGAGTGCGCGCCGCGCGCACGGCTCAGCGTCCCGAAAGCAAGCTGGCCGACTCGGACGACCTTGAGGCGCTCGAACGCGATCTCAAAACCATCGAGCGTGAGAAGGAACGACTGTCCCATGAGCTCCACGACGGACTCGGTCAGCATCTGACCGGCATCGCGTTCCTGGCGAAGGCGCTCGCCAATCGGCTCGAGGATCGTAACGCACCCGAGACCGCCGATGCCATGCAGATCGCCGCGCTCACCAACCAGGCCATCTCGAACACCCGAGCGCTAGCGCGCGGATTGCGGCCGGTCGGTCCCGAGGACAACGCGTTCGCGTTTGCGCTGTCGGTCCTGGCGCGTGACGTGTCGACCATCTACGGCATCCAGTGCAGCTTCAACGCGGACGGGACCATCCCGGTCGCCAGTCGCATGGCGGCGCATCACTTGTTCCGGATCGCCCAGGAAGCCGTGCACAATGCGGTCAAGCACGGCGCAGGCGGCAAGATCCTGGTCGATCTTCGGGAGGAGGACCAGGCCATCATCCTGACCGTGGCCAATCGCGGGACGCTCGCTGCGGCCGTCGAGGCCGCCGAAGGCATCGGGATCTCGAGCATGCGCAACCGGGCCAAGTTGCTCGGTGCGAAACTGGAAATCACGCAGGTCGGCAAGGAAGTCTCGGTGCGCGTCGCCCTGGACAAAAAAGCAGCGCAGACCATGCGCGAACAAGGAAAGAATCTATGACCGACCCGAATTCCACGATCAGCCAGTTGCCGGTCAAGGCACGCATCCTGATCGTCGATGACCACGTGATCGTGCGTCAGGGCATTGCGCAGCTGGTCAACCGTGAACTCGATCTCGATGTCTGCGCCGAAGCCGGCGATGCCGATTCGGCGATCGCGGTGCTGCGCGAGACGCAGGTCGATCTCGCGATCGTCGACATCTCGCTGCCGGGCACGTCGGGCATCGAACTCGTGAAGCTGATGCGCGACGCGCAGCCGCAACTGCCGGTGCTCGTGATGAGCATGCACGACGAGGCGCTGTATTCCGATCGTGCGTTCCGCGCCGGCGCCAAGGGTTACGTGATGAAGCAGGAGGCCACCGAGAAACTGCTGGCCGCGATCCGCAAGATCCTCAACGGCGGTGTGTACGTCAGCGATCGCATGCAGACGGTCATGGTCCAGCGCTTCCTCAACAGCGGCGTCGACGAGACCGTGTCGTTCATCGACAACCTCACCGATCGCGAATTCGAGATCCTGCGGATGATCGGGCAGGGCCTGACCGTCGCCGAGATCGCCGACAAGCTGGGTCGCAGTGCCAAGACGGTCGAGGCGCATCGGGCGAACCTGCGCGAGAAGCTAGGCCTCAAGCGGGCCGCCGAGCTGGCGCGTTTCGCGACGCAATGGGTCGAGCGGGGCAACTGAGCCTGCTTAGGCCACTCACTCGCTCGAGGGAAAACACAAGGGAATATTCCCGCTCGGCATCGCTATTTCTTGGCAGCCCGGGCGATTCATTTCGTTCAATCTGAGGGGATCGGCAGCAGCCGCACACCCAGGAGAGCGAAATGGAAAACCGCGTGGAGTTATTCGAAGGCCCGGCCGACGGCATGCCTTCCCCGACGCTGCTGCGACGCATGGCAGCGCTCACGGCGGCCCTGGCGGCCGTCGTTGCACTGACGACCTGGCATACACCGGCCTCTGCGCGGCAGCCCGTGCAGAGGCCGGTCGTGACCATCACGGCGTTGCGCGATGCCCTCACGGCCAGCGAGACCGGTGACGTGGACGCGGCGTACAGGAAGCTGCAAGGCGCCAGCCCCTATCCGTCCGGCCGCGAAGCGAGTCTCGAGCGCCCGAGCGGAACGGCCACGGTCTGAGCCAACGTCGCGCGCGATGGGCGCATCAATAGTCGAGGTGTCGAACAATCGTCGGGCTCGCCGATGCTGGGCAACATGGCGAAAATCCTCCTCGGTCGCAGCCGTTTCCCGAGCTTCGCAGCCGGCGGCTGGGGCGATGCATCCACGCATCGGTTCGTCGTGGGCTACCAGTTCGACGGCGTTGCGATGACCACCGGAAAGGGCAGCAAGGTCGCTGTTCAGTAGATGAGAGCAATGCGTTCCGCAGGCTGATGCTGGCGGAACCGCGCCGTCAGATTTTCTTGACGAGGATCTGGCTCATCCGCGACCAGTTGTACATGCGCTGCCGATCCTTCGGCAGCACATCGACGGTCGCGACGGTGAAGCCGCGCTTGAGGAACCAGTGTGCGGTCCGGGTCGTCAGGACGAATAGCTTGTCGATGCCGATGGCCCGGGCTCGCTGCTCGATGCGCTTCATCAGCTTCTCGCCGTCGCCCATGCCCTGGGCCTCGGGATCGACGGTCAGGCAAGCGAGCTCGCCCATCCTCTCCTGCGGGAACGGATAGAGGGCCGCGCAACCGAACAAACGCAGGTCGTGCTCGATCACGCTGAAGTTGTCGATCTCGCGTTCGATGCGCGTGCGGCCGCGCTTGACCAGCGTGCCGTCGTTCTCGAGCGGCTCGATCAGCTTAAGGATGCTGGCGACGTCGTCGATGGTGGCCTCGCGCAGCTCTTCGAGATCGTCGTCGGCGATCATCGTGCCGACCCCGTCGTGCGTGAAGATCTCGAGCAGCGCGCCGCCGTCGAGCGAGAACGGCACCAGGTGTGCGCGCGGCACGCCGTTCTTGATGGCCCGCAGCGCGTGCTTGAGATAGAAGCCCATCGGCTCCGACAGCGTGGCCTCGGACATCAGCTTCTCGGCCGCGACCTCGGACAGTTCGCGGATCAGCTCGCCGTCCGCATCGACCAGCCCGCGTCCGTCCGTGAGGAAGATCAGCTTCTCGGCGTGCAATGCCGACGCCACACTCGAGGCGACGTCTTCCATGTCGAGGTTGAACGCCTCGCCGGTGGGCGAGAAGCCGAGCGGCGACATCAGCACGACGGCGCGTGCGTTGAGCGCGAGTTCGATCACCTCGGCCGAGACCTTGCGCACGATGCCGGTGTGCTGGAAATCGACGCCGTCGATCACGCCGAGGGGCCGCGCCGTTATGAAGTTGCCGGACATCACCTTGATGTCCGCATTGGCCATCGGCGTGTTCGCCAGGCCCTGCGAGAACGCGGCCTCGATGTCGAGGCGGATCTCCCCGTTGGCTTCCTTCGCGCATTCGAGCGCGGCCGTGTCGGTGATGCGCAGGTCGTTGTGGAAGCGCGACGGCACCTGCCGGATCGCGAGCTGCTCCTCGATTTGCGGACGCGAGCCGTGGACCACGACGATGCGGATGCCGAGTGCCCGCAGCAGCGCGAGGTCTTCGCAGATGCGCGCGAGGCGCCCCGCCACCACCGCCTCGCCGCTGACGGCGACCACGAAGATCTTGCGCTTGAAGGCGTGGACGTAAGGAGCCACCGCGCGGAACCACGCGACGAATTGCGCGCGATAGAGGCTGTTGCCCAGCTCGCCGTCGAGCAGTGCGTCGGTCTCGGGATGACTTGCGATCTCGCTGTCGGACGCTGAGCCCGTGCCTGGTTCGCTCGCCGTGGGATTGAAGTCGGCTTGGGCGCCTGGGCTGTTCATGGCGATCATTATAATGACGGTCGCGCGCACGCTGCATCGCCCACGCCATCCGAACTGTTGCCGGATGTGCCAGGTGCGACGCGCAGCACCCCGTCGCGACCACTTCCCGAAGATTCCCCGCATTGTCGAGTACACCGCCGACCGCCGCGCGTCGCAGATCCCGCCCCTCGCAGCCCGCGCTCGATCGAGCGGCCCGCACCGAGCGACCCGCGCCGACCGCGAACGTCGTCGGCCCCATCGAGTTTCCGGAAGAGCTGCCGGTCTCGTCGCGTCGCGACGAGATCGCCGAGGCGATTCGCAACCATCAGGTCGTGATCGTCAGCGGCGAGACCGGGTCGGGCAAGACGACGCAGTTGCCGAAGATCTGCCTGTCGATCGGTCGCGGCCTCGGTGCCGGCGGCAGCGGCCTGATCGGTCACACCCAGCCGCGCCGCCTCGCCGCGACTGCGACCGCGCGACGCATCGCCGCCGAGCTGAACTCGCCGCTCGGCGACCTCGTCGGCTTCAAGATCCGCTTCCACGACCGGCTGTCGGCGGGCGCCTCGGTCAAGCTGATGACCGACGGCATCCTGCTCGCCGAGACGCAGAGCGATCCGCTGCTGTCGGCCTACGACACGATCATCATCGACGAGGCCCACGAGCGCAGCCTTAATATCGACTTCTTGCTCGGCTACCTGCGGCGCCTGCTGCCGAAGCGGCCCGACCTGAAGCTGATCGTCACGTCGGCGACGATTGACGCGCAGCGCTTCGCACGACACTTCGGCAGTGACGAACATCCGGCGCCTGTGATCGAAGTATCCGGCCGGCTATATCCCGTCGAGGTGCGCTATCGGCCGGTGCAGGACGGCGACGCGAAGCCGGCGACGAAGCCCGCGACCACACCCGACGAACGCGGCATGGTCGATGCGATCGTCGATGCGGTCGACGAACTCGCGCGTGTCGGTCCCGGCGACGTGCTGGTGTTCTTCCCCGGCGAGCGCGAGATCCGCGAGGCAGCCGCGGTGCTGCGCGGCCACCATCCGCCGCACACCGAAATCCTGCCGCTGTTCGCGCGGCTTTCGGTCGAAGACCAGGAGCGCGTCTTCAAGCCCTCGAACGCGCGCCGCATCGTGCTGGCCACCAACGTCGCTGAGACCTCGCTGACGGTGCCCGGCATCCGTTACGTCGTCGACACCGGCAACGCGCGCGTCAAGCGCTACAGCTATCGCAACAAGGTCGAGCAGTTACGCACCGAGGCGATCAGCCGGGCCGCGGCCAACCAGCGGGCGGGGCGCTGCGGTCGCGTCGCCGCGGGCGTGTGCATCCGCCTCTACGACGACCAGGACTTCGAGTCGCGGCCAGCCTTCACCGACCCGGAGATCCTGCGTTCATCGCTCGCGGCGGTGATCCTGCGGATGAAGACGCTGGACCTCGGCGAGATCGAGGACTTCCCGTTCATCGAGCCGCCGCTGCCGCGCGCCATCACCGACGGGTACCAGTTGCTCAACGAGTTCGGCGCGCTCGACGACTCAAACACGCTGACGACGATCGGTCACGAGCTCGGCAAGCTGCCGCTCGATCCGCGTATCGCACGGATGATCGTCGCGGCCCGCACGCAGGACTGCATGACCGAGATGCTGGTGCTCGCGAGCGCGCTGTCGATCCAGGACCCGCGCGATCGACCGGTCGAGCTGCGCGAAGCCGCCGACGAAGCGCACAAGGCCTTCGTCGACGAGCGCTCCGACTTCCTGTCGGACCTCAAGCTGTGGGACTGGTACGCGGCCGCGGCCGGGAGCGACCACGACAACCGGAAGTCGCAGAGGCAGCTGCGCGATCTCTGTCGCTCCCGCTTCATCTCGCCGCTGCGGATGCGCGAATGGCGCGACGTCCATCACCAGTTGGCGACGACGGTCGCCGAGCATCACTGGCGTCTCAACGCCGCGCCCGCGACCTTCGAGCAGATCCACAAGGCCCTGCTCGCTGGGCTGCTCGGCAACATCGGGACCAAGACGGACGAGGACGCGCAGTACCTCGGCGCGCGCGGCATCCGCTTTAATATCTGGCCGGGCTCGGTGCTCGCGCGGAAGAGCCAGTTCACCGCGGGTAAGGCGCGCTGGGTGATGGCGGCTGAACTGGTCGAGACGCAGAAGCTGTTCGCGCGCAAGGTCGCGCGCATCGAGCCCGACTGGGTCGAAGCGATCGGGTCGCATCTGCTGAAGACCTCGCACGGCGATCCGCACTGGGAGAAGAAGCCGGCGGCCGTGATCGTCCTCGAGCGCGGCACGGTCTACGGCCTGCCGGTCTACGGCCAGCGGCGGGTCGACTACGCGAAGCTCGATCCGCGGCATGCCCGCGACATTTTCCTGCGCGAAGGTCTCGTCGAGGCGATGCTCCACCGCGACAGTGCACAGACCTCGCCCTTCGAGGCGCGTGACGGCGCGACCGTGCGCATGCTCGCGCACAATCGTAGGCAGATCGCAGCCGTCGAGGAGATCGAGCACAAGACGCGCCGACCTGACGTCCTGGTCGATGCCGACCTGCTGGTCGCGTTCTGCGACGAGCGTGTCCCGCCGGATGTCGCCAGCGGTGCCGCGTTCGAGGCCTGGTACCGCAAGGCCGCTGCTGCCGATGCGCGTCTGCTGTATCTCGACCGCGACGAACTGATGCGTCACGAGGCGGCCGGTGCGGGCAGCGATGCCTTCCCGAAGACGCTGGCCTCGGGCGGCATCACCTTCGCGCTCGACTACCTGTTCGATCCCGGCACGCCGCGCGACGGCGTGACGATGACCGTGCCGCTCTACGCGCTCAACGTCGTCGACGCGGCCCGCTGCGAGTGGCTGGTGCCCGGCATGCTGAAGGACAAGGTGCAGATGCTGCTGAAATCGCTGCCGCAGCAGCTGCGTCGACACTGCGTGCCGCTACCCGACAGCGCCGCGGGCTTCGTCGATCGCGTCGAGCCGCACGGGTCGCTGGTCGATGCGCTGATCGCCGACCTGCGCGAGCAGAAGGGCCTGGTCGCGCAGCCCGTCGACTTCAAGGACGAGGTCGTGCTGCCGCACCTTACGATGAACTTTCGGGTCGTCGACGAGCATGGCCGCCAGCTCGGCATGGGTCGCAACCTCGCGACGCTGCGCGCGGAGCTGGGCCAGCAGGCGCGGCATCAGTTCAAGGAAGCGTTCGCGCGTGCGGGGCCGGTCCAGGAACGCGTTCCTGCCGGGGTGCCAGAGGCCGTGCCGATGGCCAGCCGGGTCGTCGAGCCCGTCGCGACCGAGGCCGATGACGAACTGGTCGACTGGTCGTTCGGTGTACTGCCCGAGCTGCTGGAAGTACGTCGCGGCGGCCACGTGCTGATTGGCTACCCCGCGCTGGTCGATCGCGAGAGCCACGTCCGGCTCGAGGTCTTCGACGATCCCGTCGAAGCCGCGCGCATCCATCGCCTCGGCCTCGCGCGACTGTTCCGCCTGCAGTTGCAGGAGCAGTTGCGTTATCTCGAGAAGAACCTGCCCGAGATGACGCGCATGGCGATGCAGTTCATGGCGCTTGGCACGACCGAGGAACTGCGCGACCAGATCGTCGCCGCTGCGATCGACCGGGCCTGCCTGATCGATCCGTTGCCCACCGACGCCGACAGTTTCCAGGCCCGCAAGGCCGACGCGCGCGCCCGCATCGTGCTGCTCGCCAACGAGACCGCGCGCACCGTCGCGACGATCCTCGACCAGTACCAACAGGTTTTGAAGAAGATGCCGGCACTGAAGGCCAGTGCTGCGGCCGTCGCGGACATCGAGGGTCAGATGGCCCTGCTGATCCATCGCCGTTTCGTGTCCACGACGCCCGCGGCGCAGCTGTCGCATCTGCCGCGCCACCTCAAGGCGATCGTGATGCGGATCGACAAGCGCGTCGCCGATCCGCGACGCGACGACGAGCGGATGGCCGAGTTCGCGCCGCTGTTTCGTGGGTGGCAGCGCGCGGATGTCCAGCGCAAGGGAGTGCCCGACGAAAAGCTCGAAGGCTTCCGCTGGCTGCTGGAGGAACTGCGCGTCGCGCTGTTCGCCCAGGAACTGCGGACGCCGATGCCGGTTTCGATCAAGCGATTGCAAAAAATCTGGGACAGCCTGCAGCGTTGAACGGTCATCGCAATCGCATCCTCGCGCGTTGTCAGTTTGCCGCTCCTTGACCTCGCGTTGTATCGCGTCCACGACGTCTCCGAAAGCGGCGCCTGCACCGTCGCCTGGACCTCGTCAGCACCTAGAATTCGTAGATGACCTTCACTGCTTTCCTCCGCCGTTGTCTGCCCGTCCTGGCCTGTGTGGTCGCCGCCAGCTCTCCCGCAAGATCCGCCGTGCCCGACGACCGCGTGCTCGTGGTCCTCAACAGCGGCGACGCGACGATTTCGATCGTCGATCCCGTCACGCTCAAGACCCTGCGCACCATCGACACCGGCAAGGAGCCGCATCACTTAATGGCGACGCCCGACGGCCGGGAAGTCATCGTCGCCAGTTCGGCTGGCAACAGCCTGATGTTCCTCGACGGGCGCACCGGCACCGTCCAGCGCGTCATCCGCGGCATCGACGATCCGTATCAGCTGGCCTTCTCGCCGGATCGCAAGTGGTTCGCGGTCACCTGCCTGCGCCTCAACCGCGTCGACATCTACGAGGCCGACGGCTTCAGGCTGGTCCGGCGTATCCCGATCGCCAAGCTGCCGAGCCACATCGTGTTCTCGGGCGACAGCTCGATGCTGTTCGTGACCCTGCAAGGCTCCGACGAGATCGCTGCAATCGATGTCAAGAACCAGATCGTGATGTGGTCTATGAAGGTCGGCAAACTGCCTGCGGGTATCGCCATGACACCCGACGACAAACAATTGATGGTGGGCATCATGGGCGAGAACTATGTCGACGTGATCGACTGGCGCACGCAGAAGTCGGTCGCGCACGTCATGACCGGCAAGGGCGCGCACAACTTCCTGCCGATGGGCGACAAGCGCCGCGTCTTCGTCTCGAATCGCGTCGAGAACACCGTCTCGATCGTCGACATGAATACCTGGACCAAGCTGTCGGACATCAAGGTCCCCGGTGGCCCCGACTGCATGGAACTGACCGGCGACGGCAAGACGCTCTACGTCACATCGCGTTGGATCAAGCAGGTCAGCGTAGTGGACCTCGCGCAGAAGGCCGTGGTCGCGCAGGCCAGCGTCGGCCGCTCGCCCCACGGCATCTATTTCGACAGTCATGCGGCGAGGCAATGAGCGCGTCCGTGTGCTGATCGCGGCGTCGCTGGTGTGGTCGACGCCGGTCTGGGCCAACCCGCCGGCCACCTGCCCCGATGGCCGCGCGCCGATCTACCTGACCTTCGACACCGGCAGCGAAAGCCAGGCCGAACTGATCCACGACGTACTGCAGAAGCATCACGTCAAGGCCACCTTCTTCCTGGCCAACGAAAAGTCGGTACGCGGCGACTGGTCGCTCGATGCGTCGTGGGCGCCGTACTGGAAGACGCTGGTCCGCGAAGGCCATGCCTTCGGGACCCACACCTTCGATCACGTCTATTTCCGTGGCGACGATGGCGCTGGGCGCGTGCGCGTGCGCCCGCAGTTCGGCGTGCACGGCGGCCAGATGCTGTCGTGGACGCCCGCGCAGTACTGTACCGAACTCGATCGCGTCGACCAGCGCTTCGAGGCTATGACGGGCGTGTCGATCGACCGCTTCTGGCGCGCGCCCGGCGGCAAGATCTCGCCGCGGTTGATCGCGTTCGGCAAGGCTTGCGGCTACCGCCATTTCGGCTGGAGCCCGGCTGGCTTCCTGGGTGATGAACTGCCCAGCGACCGTTATCCCAATGACATGCTGCTTGAGCGCGCGCTGAAGTCGCTGAAGGCCGGTGACATCGTGCTGGCCCACCTCGGGATCTGGTCGCGCCAGGAGCCGCTCGCCCCCATCCTCGATCCGCTGATCAGCGGCCTTGAGGCGCGCGGCCATTGCTTCGCCACGCTGCGCGACTACCCCGCTGAGCGCGCGTCGTGAGCGAAATCGTCGCGTGGGCGGTGCAGGTCTTCGCCTCGGTCCAGAGCTGGCTGTTCATGTCGGTCGTGGAGCCCGTCCTGTTTAGGCTCGACGGCGCCGGCGTGATGGAGCAGGCCTACGACGGCACCGAATTCTTCCTGCTCGGCCTGCTGCAGATCGCCGTCCTCTACGTCATCCTGCGGCCGCTCGAGTCGTGGAAGCCGGCCGAGCGATGGGCCGATCGTCGCGACGTCGGCGTCGACATCTTCTATACTTTTTTGCATCGCCTCGGCCTGTTCTCGCTGGCGCTGTTCTTCATGCTCGATCCGCTGATCGACGACTTCACGGCACAGTTGCGCCTGCACGGCATCGCCAACTTCAACCTCGACGACGTCTGGCCCGGCGTGACGTCGATTCCGCTGGTCGCGTTCTGCCTGTATCTCGTGGTGCTCGACTTCGTGAACTACTGGGTTCATCGCGGCCAGCACAGCTTCCGCTGGTGGTGGGCGCTGCACAGCCTGCATCACAGCCAGCGCCAGATGTCGCTGTGGGCCGACGACCGCAATCACCTGCTCGACGACCTGCTGCGCGATGCGATCCTCGCGCTGATCGCGGTCGCCATCGGCGTGCAGCCCGGCCAGTTCGTGCTGCTGCTGATCGCGACCCGCAGCATCGAGACGCTGCAGCACGCCAACCTCAGGCTGTCGTTCGGCCGCTGGGGCGAGCCGCTGGTGGTCTCTCCCCGCTTCCATCGTCGGCATCACGCGATCGGAGACGGCCACGAAGGCGTCCACCGCGGCTGCAACTTCGCGGTGCTTTTCCCGATCTGGGACGTGCTGTTCGGAACCTCGAACTTCGAAGAGGGCTATCCAGCCACCGGCATCCGCGACCAGCTCGACAGCGAAGCCGGGCAGGGTCGCGACTACGGACGCGGCTTCTGGGGCCAGCAATGGCTGGGCCTGCGACGGATGATCGGGCGCTGAGGTACCTTCCGTCCCCATGAACGACATCGCACGCGCGCTCGGCCGCGCCCTGATCAGCCAGTTCCATCCCCGCATGCTCTGGCTGGCCCTCTGGCCCTTTCTCGTCTCGCTCGTCCTGTGGGGCGTGCTGGGCTTCGCCTTCCGTCACCCGGCCATCGCCTGGATCGAGGGACTGGCGGCCGGCTCCTTCATCGGCGCGTCGCTGAACACCGGCTTCTCGTGGCTCGGGATCGACAGCGGGCTGGGTCTGATTTCGGGTGTGATCTACGCCGGCTTCGTGTTTGCGATGATGGTCCTAACCGCGCTGCTGATCATTGCCGTCGTCGCGATGCCGACGGTCGTCGCTCACGTCGGCGGTCGAGACTATCCGCAGCTTGCGCGAAAGAACGGCGGGACCTATCTCGGTAGTGTCGGCAACGCACTCTGGGTCAGCGTCGTCTTCCTGATCGGCTTCGTCCTCACCATCCCGTTGTGGCTGATCGCGCCGCTAGCGTTGTTGGTCCCGCTGTTGTGGTGGGGATGGGCCACGGCACGGATGTTCCGCTACGACGCGCTGGTGGCGCACGCCAGCCAGGAGGAGCGCGAGCTGCTGTTCGCGCGTCATGGCAAGGCGTTCTTGGCGATCGGCACGACGGTCAGTCTGCTCAACTTCGTGCCGCCGCTGTTCTTCCTCGTGCCGATCCTCGGCGGCCTCGCGTTCACGCATTACGGCCTGCACGCGCTCGAACGGATGCGCGCAGAGCGCGGTGAAATCGGAGTGACGGCATGAAGCGTTTCGGCGTGGTGATCGTGGGCGACGAAATCCTGTCGGGCCGACGCGCGGACAAGCATCTCTCCAAGGTGATCGAGTTGTTGACGGCTCGCGGCCTCGAACTGTCGTGGGCGCAGTATGTCGGCGACGACCGGCAGGCGATCGCGGACGTGCTCGGACGAACTTTCGCTAGCGACGACGTGGTGTTCGTGACCGGCGGCATCGGCGCCACGCCCGACGACCAGACGCGGCAGGCTGCCGCGCAGGCTTACGGAGTCGAGGTGGCGCTGCATCCGGAGGCTGAGCAGCTGATCCACGGACGCATCCTCAAGATGAACGCCGAGTCGGACAACCCGCTGCCGCTCGACTCCCCCGAACACAGGCAACGAATGCGGATGGGCGAATTCCCGGTCGGGGCGGGCATCGTTCCCAATCCCTACAACCAGATCCCCGGCTTCTCGCTCGACGAGCATTACTTCGTCCCGGGCTTCCCCGTGATGGCGTGGCCGATGCTCGAATGGGTGCTCGAGACGCGCTACGCGGACCTGTTCCATCGCGCGCCGCGCGCAGAGCGCTCGGTCCTCGTCTTCGAGATGCCGGAGTCGCGCGTCACGCCGTTGATGGAGCGCATCGAGGCCGACTTCGCCGATGTGCGCGTGTTCAGCCTGCCGTCGGTCGGTGACGCGACGCTGGCCGATCACGTCGACCCGCGCGTCGCGATGCGGGCGCAGCGTCACATCGAACTGGGCGTCAAGGGGCCCGGTGACCGGATCGCAGCCGCCTTCGACGCGATGGAGGCCGGGCTGCGCGCCCTCGATGCGCGTTTCACGCGCATCGATCCTGCATGACCGAAGTGGAGGCGATCGACCGGTCCGCGCTGGTGCTGTTCTCGGGAGGCCAGGATTCCACCACCTGCCTGGCCTGGGCGCTCGAACGCTACCGCCATGTCGAGACGATCGGCTTCGACTATGGGCAGCGCCACGCGGTCGAGCTGACCTGCCGGGCGCCGATCCGCGACGCGATGCGGCGCCTGTCGCCGGTCTGGAACGCGCGCCTCGGGGATGACCATCTCCTGGACGCGTCGGTGATCGGCAAGATCGGGAACACGGCGCTCACCAGCGACGCGGCCATCGAATTCGATGCCGAGGGGCTGCCGACGACCTTCGTGCCCGGACGCAACCTGTTGTTCCTGGTGCTTGCGGGAGCCGTCGCGGTCCGTCGTCACCTGACGATCGTGGTCGGCGGCATGTGCGAAACGGACTTTTCCGGCTACCCGGATTGCCGCGACGACACCGTCAAGGCCATGCAGGTGGCACTCAATCTGGGCATGAACCGACGTTTCGCACTCGAAACGCCGCTGATGTGGCTGGACAAGGCCGCGACCTGGCGACTGGCAGAGGCACTGGGCGACCAGGTCTTCGTCGACCTGATCCGCGAGCAGACGCACACCTGCTACCTCGGCGATCACGTCACCCGTCATGCCTGGGGATTCGGTTGCGGGACGTGCCCGGCGTGCTTACTGCGGGCGCGGGGCTACGAGACCTATCGGTCCATCTTCCCGGGCAAAACGACATAAAAAAAGCCCGGACCGCTGCCGGCCCGGGCTCAGAAGGCATGCCGTTCCGAAGGAAGCGAGCGATGCCGAGGAGACTACTGAGGTGCAACGAACAGACGCTGCACCGATCACTGAGGAACTGACCTGAGCCGGTCCTGAAATCCTGGGTCTCCCGGAATCTGCTGCTCCGGAAGGCCGATGGTTCTAAAGCTAAGAGCAATAAACGTGCTCGGTTGCTTTCAGAACATCGGCCGATCGGCCGATGTTCTGATTACTTCTTGGCGCGGGCTGCAGTCTTGACGGCTGCGTTGGTTGCGGCGGTCATGTTGGTCTCGGCCATTTCGACGGCTTGCTTGGTCGCCTTCGACAGACTGTCGTAGGCCGAACTGGCGGCGGTGACGGCCGACTTCATCATCGCGACGGCGGTTTCCGATCCCGGGGGAGCGTTCTTCGCGGCTGCGTCGATCATCGCCACGAACTTCGTGTTCGCGTCCGACAGCTGAGTTTCGGCGACCTTCGTGAATTCGGCTTGCGTCGACGTCGCGATGTCGTACATCAGGCGCGAGTAGGCGACGGCCTTCTCGGCAGCCGGTTGCAGTTGCTGGGCATTCCAGGCCAGCAGTTCCTGCGGATCCTTGACCGACAGCATGGCGCGGGTCTTGTCGGCCGATTCCTGCAGGTTCGCCTTCGCGACGTTGAGGTTCAGCGCGACGATCTTTTCGACGCCGCTGAAAGCGGTTTGCGACAATGCGAAGAGCGTTTCCAGGTTGGCCTGATAGGCGGCCGTGAATTGCTCGGGGCTGATGGGGGTATTCGTCATGACATCTCCGATATTGGTTTGGTTTGGAACGTGATTCGCGGCGAGCCCGGGACTGAAGCAAGGCCATCGAACCGTTCGATTGGATTGCGTCTTTCGCGTTTGTTGCGTCGCAGCAAAGTCGGATTCTAAGGTAGCGCGCACCAAAGTCAAGGGGTTCTTGTGCAACGCACAACGCAGGGACGGGCGCCGGTCCGATGAAGGCTTTCTACAGCGACGAATACGTGTTGCCGTTGCCCGAGGGGCATCGTTTCCCGATGCGCAAATATCGCCTGACGCGTGACCTCGCGGTGGCCCGCGTCCCCGACCTCGAACTCGTCAAGCCGCTGGCTGCGACGCGCGACGAACTCGAACTCGCGCACAGGGCGGCATACATCGATGCGGTGTTCGACGGCACCTTGACCGCGCGCGAGCAACGCGAGATCGGCTTCCCGTGGTCGGTCGCAATGGTGGAGCGTTCGCGTCGCTCGGTCGGCGCGACGCTCGGTGCGAGTCGCGTCGCCTGCGACGAGGGCATCGCGATCAACCTGGCGGGAGGCACGCATCACGCCTATGCGGACAAGGGCAGCGGCTTCTGCGTGTTCAACGACGTGGCCGTGACGGTTCGATCGATGCGTCGGGAAAGGCAGCGCGAGGGACTGCATCCCTGGTCGTTCGTCGTGATCGATCTCGACGTACATCAGGGCAACGGCACCGCCTCCATTCTCGCCGCCGATGCGGACGTCTTCACGCTGTCGCTGCACGGCGAGAAGAACTTTCCGTTCCGCAAGGAAGCCAGCACGCTCGACGTCGGCCTGCCCGATGGCTGCGACGACGACGGCTACCTGGCTGCACTCGACGCGGCGCTGGCCACGATGCTGGATCGCTTCGCACCGGACTTCGTGTTCTATCTGGCCGGTGCCGATCCGTACACCGGCGACAGGCTAGGACGACTCGACCTGAGCATCGAGGGACTCGCGACCCGTGACCGTCGCGTCTTCGAACTGGCCGCGTCTCGCGCCCTGCCGATCGCCGTGGCGATGGCGGGCGGCTACGGGCACGTCATCGAAGAGACCTGCGCGATCCACGCGCAGACGGTAGCGCTCGCCGCAGAATACGCATCCCGCTACCCGCACCATCCGTCCTCCGCCACCGTGCTGCGCGACGCGCACCTCACCCGCATCTCATGACTGCATCGACAGAAAAGGTTTCGATCCTTCCCCCCGCGGACAGCGCCTGGATCACCGCGATGCCCGCAGTCTTCGTGCTGATCTGGAGCACCGGTTTCGTGGTCGCGAAGTTCGGGCTGCCGTTCGCGTCGCCGCTGTGGTTCCTCAACCTGCGCTTCGCCGGGGTCGTGCTCGCGCTGCTGTTGGTGATCCCGTTCATGAAAGTGCGGTGGCCGCCACGCGTCGCCGTGCTCCACATCGCCATCGCGGGGCTGTTGCTGCAAGTGGGTTACCTGGGCGGCGTATGGGTCGCGATCTCCGAAGGCATGCCGGCCGGCTTGGCCGCGTTGATCGTCGGCCTGCAGCCGGTGATCACGGCCTTCGTCGCGCCGGCCATTGGCGAGAAGGTCAGCGGTCGCCAGTGGATCGGCTTCGCGCTCGGCTTCTTAGGCGTCGTGATGGTCGTGCTCGACAAGATCGCGCTGGTGGCATTGCCGGTATCGGCCATCGTGTTCGCGGTCGGCGCGCTGTTCTCGATCACGATCGGCACGCTGTACCAGAAGCGCAAGTGCCCGAGCTTCGATCTGCGCGCCGGCACGCTGATCCAGTTCAGCGCGTCGCTTTTGCTGACCATCCCGCTGGCCCTGGTCTTCGAAGTGTGGAACGTCCGTTTCACGCCGCAATTCATCGGCGCGCTCGCGTGGTCGATCTTGGTCCTCTCGATCGGCGGCATGGCCTTGCTGTTCCCGCTGTTGAGACGCGGAGAAGCAACACGCGTGACGAGCCTGTTCTATCTCGTGCCGCCGGTCACGGCGCTGATGGCCTGGGTCTGGTTCGGCGAGCGCTTCAGCCATCGCGCGATGTTCGGCATGGCCTGCGCGGTGGTCGGCGTCGCCCTCGTCGTGATCCGCCGACGATGAGGCGTGCGCTAGCATGATTCCCTTCCACAGCTTCGATCTCCGGCCATGAGTGCAGCACCACCCGATAGCGATTCACCCGTTGCCGCGATCGTCGACGAGGCGATCACGTCGCGCCGCTCGATACGCGCGTTCCTGCCCACCGAGATTCCGCGCGCGGACATCGAGGCGTTGCTGGCCGTCGCGGCACGTGCGCCGTCCGGTACGAACATCCAGCCATGGCGGGTCACGGTACTGACGGGGGAATCGCTGTTGCAGCTGTCCGAGAAGATCCTCGCGGCTCACGATCATCCCGACTCGCAGACCCTGCACATCGAGGAGTATCCCTACTACCCTAGCAAGTGGGTGTCGCCGTACATCGAACGGCGTCGCAAGGTGGGCTGGGATCTCTACGGCCTGCTCGGCCTGGGTCGCGAGGACAAGGCCGGCATGCACGCGCAGCACGGTCGCAACTACGCGTTCTTCGATGCGCCGGTGGGACTGATGTTCACCATCGACCGCGTTCTCGAGCTGGGTTCGTGGCTCGACTACGGCATGTTCCTCGAAGCGTTCATGGTGGCCGCGCGCGGCCGTGGACTCGACACCTGCCCGCAGGCCGCGTTCAACCGTTTCCACAAGATCATTGGCGACCACATCGGCATGCCCGCGGAGCAGACCTTCGTGTGCGGCATGAGCCTCGGATACGCCGATCCGTCGCGCGTCGAGAACTCGCTGGTCACCGATCGCGAGCCGGTCGAACGCTTCGCGCGCTTCATGGCCTGAAGTCCGGCGCGGCGGGCCATCCGGCCCGCATCCACGAAAAGACGAGAGAAACCCATGTCCCCATCCGCGAAATCACACCGCATCGCCGTCATCCCCGGCGACGGCATCGGCAAGGAAGTCATGCCCGAGGGCCTTCGCGTCCTCGAGGTCGCGATGAAACGCTTCGACATCGCACTCGAGTTCGTGCCCATCGAGTGGGCCAGCTGCGACTACTACGCGCAGCACGGGAAGATGATGCCGGACGACTGGAACGCGCAGCTCATGCAGTGCGATGCGATCTTCTTCGGCGCGGTCGGCTGGCCGGCGACGGTGCCCGACCACATCTCGCTGTGGGGCTCGTTGCTGCAGTTCCGGCGTGCCTTCGACCAGTACGTCAACCTCCGACCCTGCCGACTGATGCCCGGTGTCCGTTCACCCCTGGTCGATCGCAACGGCAGGGCGCGCGACGCCGGCGAGATCGACTTCTATGTCGTTCGCGAGAACACCGAGGGCGAGTACTCGAGCGTGGGCGGCCGCATGTACGCGGGCACCGAGCGCGAGGTGGTGATCCAGGAGACCGTGATGAGCCGCATCGGCGTCGATCGCATCGCAAAGTTCGCGTTCGAGCTCGCGCAGCGACGTCCGAAGAAGCACCTCACGTCGGCCACCAAGTCGAACGGCATCGCGATCACGATGCCGTACTGGGACGAGCGCATCGACGCGATGGCGGCCTACTACCCGGACGTGAAGGTCGACCGCTATCACATCGACATCCTCACGGCCAACTTCGTCCTGCATCCGGAGTGGTTCGATGTGGTGGTCGCGTCCAACCTCTTCGGGGACATCCTCTCGGACCTCGGGCCGGCCTGCACCGGCACCATCGGCATCGCGCCGTCGGCCAACATCGATCCGGAGCGTCGCTACCCGTCGCTGTTCGAGCCGGTGCATGGCTCGGCGCCCGACATCGCGGGGAAGGGCATCGCCAACCCGATCGGCATGATCTGGTCGGGCGCGCTGATGCTGGAGCACCTGGGCTACGCCGAGGCAGGTGCCGCCGTGCTGCGCGCGATCGAGGAAACGCTCGCGGATCCTTCCGGATCACGGACTCGCGACCTGGGCGGGACCGCCGATACCGGCGATGCCGGCAAGGCGATCGCGTCGCGACTGGAAGCGATGAAACTCAAATAATTCGTCACACAGCCGAAGCTTATGGAAGCAGTTGCGCTTTTCCCACGGAAAAGTCGCTAGAATTTGCCTCAAGGACGCTATCTATGTCTCTCATCTTGAAGCAATTTCGAGAGTCCCATAGACTGGTGTGACGCAATGTTTCAGGAGGGCGGGATGGGTACGGAAGCAAGGAAGAAGTTCATCAAACACGGTCCGGCACTTGTTCTTGCTTCGTTGACGCTCCTGTTTTCGACTTTGGGCTGCGCCCGGGCCGACACGACGGCGCAATCGGCCAGGGCCACCAAGGCTTCCACACGCATCAAGGTCGTGCTCCCCGCAGCCGGCAAACGCGCCAGGCCCGCGGGTCGCGCCGAGGCCAATACGGTCGGCATCCATCGTGCGACGCTCGTCCAGCGCGGTCGGGGTACGCGGAGCGTTCGTCTGCGGAAGGTCTACGCGGTCATGCCCGGGCGACCGTCCCTGGCGGCATCGCAGGGTCTGCGTCTCACACCGGACTCCATCGTCGGCGACATCGAGGACAACCTCGCGGTCAAGTCGAGCGTGGCGCTGGTCATGGAAGAGGGCACGCAGGACGTCCTGTTCTCGCGCAACACCAAGGTCGCTTTGCCGATCGCCTCGATCACCAAGTTGATGACCTCGCTGGTCGTGCTCGAGTCACATCCCAACATGGACGAGATGGTCACGGTCACGACCGACGACCTCGACACCGAGAAGTTCTCGAGCTCGCGCCTCGCGGTCGGGACCACGCTGTCGCGTCGCGACATGATGCATCTGGCGTTGATGTCGTCGGAGAATCGCGCGGCGCACGCGCTGGCCCGCAACTATCCGGGGGGCCTGGACGCTGCCATCGCCGCGATGAACGCGAAGTCCCGCGCGATCGGCATGCAGAGCGCCGTGTTCCACGATCCGACCGGCCTGTCGAGCCAGAACGTCGCGAGCGCCGAGGATCTCGTCAAGCTCGTCAACGCGGCATCGGCCAACGCGACCATCCGCGAGTTCTCGACCGATCCCAACTACAGCGTCGGGGTCGGCAAGCGCACGCTGGCCTTCCACAACACCAACTCGCTGGTCGCCAATCCGGCATGGGACATCGTCGTGCAGAAGACCGGCTACATCAGCGAAGCCGGCAAGTGCCTCGTCATGAAGGCCGTGATCGAAGGCCGTTCGGTCGTCATCGTGCTGCTCGACTCGTTCGGCAAGTTCACGCGTCTCGGCGACGCGAACCGCATCCGCCAGTGGATGGAGAACCAGCCGGCCGTGGATCCCATCGCACGGATGGTGAAGAAGACCTCGTAAGACCGGTCTTCATGGCGGCGTGGCCAAGGCGCCACCCGCCTACAGCGTTGTGGTCATCCGTCCGCTGGGTTGAGCAGCGGGCGCGCGGGATGCTGCGGTCCCGCCCTCAAGCCACAAACGCCCAAATGCCTTCGTCGCGCGCGCTTCCGTTCCCTTCCGCAATCACCGCCCGTCTCGCCGTTGCCGCGCTCGCGCTGGGCGTGGGTGCGTGTGCGGCTACTTCGAACGTCGACGCCGAATGGACCGATCCCTCGCTGCGCGGCCAGGTTACGTCGTTTCGCGGCGCGAACGTGTTGGTCGCCTGCGAGGCGCCCGACGTCGCGGTTCGCAACGTCTGCCAGGACCGGCTGGCTGCCGAGGTCCGTGCGCGTGGCGCGACGCCGGTCTTCGTGGCTGCGGACACCGTGATCGTGCGGGACCGCTCGCTCGATCAGCAACTGCTCGTCGGTGCGGCCAGGTCGAACGCCAGGGCCATCCTCGTCGTCACCCTGACGCCGGTCGCCACGGAAAACGATCGACCATCCCTGTCGTTCGGCATCGGGGGCTTCGGCCTGGGCAGCAGCAGCGCGGTGGGCGGTGGAGTCGGGGTGTCGACCCCGGTCGGCGAAGGTCGCGTGGTGACGGGATTCGCGGCCAACGGTCGTCTCACCGATGTGGCGTCGGGCCGGTTGTCCTGGACGGCCAGCCGCGCGGCACCGCCATCGAAGGATCTCGAAGCCCAGTTCGGCACGCTGTCTGCGGCGCTGCTCGACTCGGCCGCACGCGCCGGGTTCTTCTGACGCGTCAGACCCACCGGCGAGAAGCTGTCGGCCCGCGCCATCGGCCAGAAGATCTCGAAGACCTTGTGTTCGTAGCGGCTTTCGGCGAGCCTGCCAGTCCGGATGAATTGCGCTACCAGGGACAGCAGCCGCACCTCGTTCTGTGCCATGCGCCTGACGCTATGCTGCGGGCCGAGTTCGATCGGATGCGTCAGCCCCGCCGCTGCGACCAGCTCGGCCAATGCCTTCAACGTCTCGTCGTGGAACTGATGCACGCGCGTCGATTTGTTGGGCACAACGAGCGCGCGCTGACGGATCGGATCCTGCGTCGCCACGCCGCTCGGACATCGATCGGTGTGGCACGACAGCGACTGGATGCAGCCGAGCGCGAACATGAAGCCGCGGGCCGAGTTGCACCAGTCGGCTCCGAGCGCCATGGTGCGCACGATGTCGAATGCCGTGACGATGCGGCCCGACGCGCCGATGCGGATCTGGTCGCGCAGGTTCAGGCCGACCAGCGTGTTGTGGACCAGTTGCAACCCTTCGAGCAGTGGTGCGCGCACGTGGTCGGTGAACTAGACCGGCGCCGCTCCGGTCCCGCCTTCGCCGCCGTCGACGACGATGAAGTCCGGCGTGATGCCGATCTCGATCATGGCCTTCGCGATGCCGAAGAATTCTCACGGGTGACCGATGCACAGCTTGAAGCCGGTCGGCTTGCCGCCCGACAGCGTGCGCAGCCGGTCGACGAACCTCATCAGTTCGATCGGCGTCGAGAAGGCCGGATGGCGAGCCGGTGACACGCAGTCGACGTCGAGCTGCGTCCCGAACGGGCGCTTGTCGAGTTCGAGCTTGGCGCGCTGGTAGACGATCGATCGCTGGCTGCGGGAGAACGGGGTCGCCACCGTATCGTCCTCGAACAGGTATTGCCGCAGATCGGGCCGGATGGCTTCGATCATGAAGCGGAAGTGCCCGATCACCGGGTAGTTGCGGCGGATCGAGTGCCGGGTCTGCAAGAGGTCGACGAGGCCGACGATAGTCTGGGTCGATCTTCGCGCGTGGCCTTTACGTCACGCGGCGCGCAAGGCATCGACGATCTTCATGCGGGCCGCGCGGAACGCCGGCAGGAAGCCGCCGACGAACCCCATGAACAACGCGAAGAACATCACCTCGATCACGATCGAGCCGGTGATGCGAAAGCGGAAGGTCAGCTCCGAGAAGGTCTGGAAGTTGGTCGTCGACAGGCTGACGGCCTGCATCGCCGACGCGGCCGCTAGCCCGACCACGCCACCGACCAGGCCGAGGACCAGCGCCTCGACGAGGAAGGCGATGAGGATCGATGAACGTGGAAAGCCGAGCGCGCGCAAGGTGCCGATCTCACCCGTGCGCGCCGCGACGCTGGCGTACATGGTGATCATCGCGCCGACGATCGCGCCGATCGAGAAGATCACCGACAGCGTCGTGCCGAGGTAGCCGATGAACTTGGCGAGCCCTTCCGATTGTTCCGCATAGAACTGCTTCTCGGGCTTGGCCTCGATGGTCAGTCGCGGGTCGCCTTCGAGGCGCGCCTTCACCGCGTCGAACTGTGCGGGATCGGCGAGCCGGAAGATCACCGACGAAAAGGACTGCCGCCTGAAGCCCTGCATCAGCTGCTCCGCGTCGCCCCACACCTCGGAGTCAAACGCGCTGCCGCCGCCGTCGAAGATGCCGACCACGGTCCACTGCCGCTGCGCGAAGCGCAGGCTCTCGCCGAGACCCGCACCCGCGAAGCCGCGCGAGATGGCACGACCCGCGATGATCTCGGACGTGCCCGGCTGGAATATGCGGCCCTCGACGATGTGCACCTGCGGCCGCATCTGGAAACCTGCATCGGTGGTGCCGCGCACGACGATGTTGGCCGGCTTGTCGGGCGCGTTCGGATTGCTCTTCCGCTTCGGCATGTTGATGACGGCCACCGGCTCCTTCGAGATCAGCTTCGCGCCGTTGCCGTCGGTCGCGATCTCGGGGCTGCTGTCGATCACCTGCGCCTGGTCGCGGCCGACGCCGCTCTGCACTTCGGAGGCAGACGCCTTGCGGATCACCATCACGTTGTCGGGCTGGCCGGTCGCGACCAGCGTCGCGCGGATGCCCTCGGTCATCATCAGAACGCTGGCGAAGACGAAGACCACGAGCGCCATGCCGCTCGCCGTCAACAGCGTGGTCACCTTGCGCGCGTAGACGTTGCGCGCGATGTAGACGAAGGGAATGGCCTTCATTGCGCGTCAGGCGACGTGACGCAGGCCGTCGACGATGCGGATGCGGCCGGCGCTCCACGCCGGCCACGCGGCCGCGATGAGCCCGATGATCGCCGCGGCCGCGAACTGAAGCAGGACGGTTTCGCGCGACACGAAGAAGATCGGGAACAGCGTGCCCATCGTCTTGCCGAACGCACTGGCGATCGGGAAGGTCACGGCCACTGCGACCATGCCGCCGACCAACGCGATGAACAGCGATTCGCCGACGATCAGCCAGCCGATGAAGCCGGGACTGAAGCCCAGTGCCTTCAAAGTCGCGTACTCGGATGTGCGTTCGCGTGCGGTCATCGCGATAGTGTTTGCCATCACGGCCATGATGATCAGGATGACCACGAACGAGACGGCCTGGATCGCGACCAGGATCAGTTCAGTCATCGAGATGAAGCCAAGCTGGAAGGACTTTTCGGTCTCGGTCAACGTTTCGGCGAGCGAGTTGCTGAAGAGGCCGTCGAGCTGCTTCGACACCGGCGCCGCGTCGTCGGGATTGACCAGCCGCTCGATGTAGAAGCCGACCTGGTCGCCCCTGCGGCCGAAGCGCTTCTTGGTGGTCTCGTTGAGATAGGTCCAGTGAAAGAGGAACTGCGATTCGTCGGTCTTGGCATCGACCCCGTCGTAGATCGCGCGGACCGTGAAGGTCCATGTACCCGGATAGATGGTGCCGCGCAGGGGCACCTGGTCACCCAGCTTCCAGCCGTATTGGGTCGCGAGCTTGCGGCCGACGACGACGCCCTGACGATCGGCAAGGAAAGCCTTGAGTTCGGCGGGCTGCACGACGTACTCGGGATACATCTCGAGGTAGCTCGCGGCGTCGACGGCGAACTGCGGGAAGAAGTTGCGCTCGTTGATGTACACGCCGCCGAACCAGTTGCCCCACGACACGCCGTTGACGCCGTCGACCTGCCGCATCCGCTGCGCGTAGTTGAGCGGCAGCGGGAACACCAGCGAGATGGAGTTGCGCGTGACGAGGCGGATCGACGAGGTGCCTTCGACGCCGGCGTACCAGGCATCGACGATGGTCCGCAGCAAGCCGAAGGCGCAGAGCGCGACGACCAGCCCGACCATGGTCAGGCTGATGCGCAGCTTTTGGCGCATCGCGTTGCGGGTGAGGAGCTTGAGGACGAAGGACATGGCTGGGGAGATCTACATCCGCTCCCCCTAGGGGAGGGGATGAGCAGGGAGGAGGTGATTACTTTCGCGGTTCAATGAAATCCCACTTGTTGCCATACAAGTCTTCGAACACGACGACCTTGCCGTACACCTCGTTGCGCGGCTCCTCCAGGAACTTCACGCCCCTTGCCTTCATCCCCGCGAAGTCGCCATCGAAGTCGTCGGTATGCAGGAACAGGAAAACCCGTCCACCGCCTTGCTGGCCCACCGCGACCTTCTGCTGCTCGCTCTTCGCCAGCGCGAGCAACAGCACGGTACCGGTCGACCCGCGGGGCGCGATGCGGACCCAGCGCTTGTCGCCGCCCATGTCCGTGTCCTCGAGCAGTTCGAAGCCGAGCACGGCCGTGTACCAGGCGATGGTCTCGTCGTAGTCGCGCACGACGAGGGCGAGGGCTGCGATGGTCTGTGTCATTCCATGACTTCCTTCAATGCGCCGCATGCAGCGACGCCTGCAACTCGGCCTGATAGTCGGCATCGCTGACCAGCAGGCCCTTTTCGAGATGCACCATGCGCCGTGCGCGGCCCGCGGCGCGCGGATCGTGCGTCACCATCACGATGGTCTTGCCGAGTTCGCTGTTGAGCTGCTCCATCAGGTCGAGGATCTCGCCGCCAGTGTGACGGTCGAGATCACCGGTCGGCTCGTCGGCCACGATCAGCGTCGGATCGGCGATCAGCGCGCGTGCGATGGCGACACGTTGTTGCTGCCCGCCCGACAGCTCGTTCGGATAGTGGTCGGCGCGATCGGACAGCCCGACCATCTCGAGCGCGGCCTCGACGTGATCCTTGCGGTCGCGACGCGACAGACCGGTGAGCAGCAGCGGCAGCTCGATGTTCTCGAACGCGTTCAGCACCGGCATCAGGTTGTAGAACTGGAAGATGAAGCCGACGTGCGCGGCACGCCAGGCCGCGAGGTCCGCGTCGCCGAGATGGGCGATGTCCACGCCGTCGACGACGATGCTGCCACCGGTCGGCTTGTCGATGCCCGCGATGAGATTAAGCAGCGTGCTCTTGCCCGAACCCGACGGTCCCATCAACGACACGAAGTCACCGCGCGGGATGTCGAGGTCGAGGCCGAGCAGCACGGGTACCGCCTGCTCGCCGCGGATGTAGACCTTCTGCAGGCCGCGGATCGCGACCAGCGGCAGCGCTGGTTCGTCGGTCGTCACTTCGCGGTCAACGCGACTGGCGTGCCATTGGTGATCTTGTCACCCGGCTTGACGATCAGCTTGTCGCCGGACTTGAGGTTGCCCGACGTGACCTCGATCGCATCGGGATAGGTCGCGCCGGTCGTCACGACGACCGCTTCGGCGATGGTCTTGTTGCCTTCGGTCTTCAAGCGGAACACCGTCGGCTTGCCGTCTCGCGTGACGACGGCATCGGTCGAGACGGCAATCGTCGGCTTGTTCGCGGCCTGATCCACCTTCGCGGACAGGAAGCTCACCTTCGCGCTCATGTCGGGGAGGATGCGGTCGTCGAGCTGGTCGAAGCGGACCTTGGTGGTGACCGTTGCCTTGGCACGATCTACGGTGGGCACCTGACGACTGACCGAGCCGGAGAAGCGCGCGTCGGGCAGGGCATCGAGCAGGATCTCGCAGGGCTGGCCGATGGTGATCTTCGACAGGCTGGACTCGGACACGTCGGCCTCGACCTCGAGCGTCGACAGGTCGGCCATGTTGACCACGGCACCCTTCGAGTCGACCGCCGACGAGAACGGCGTGACGATGTCGCCGACATTGGCGCTCTTGGTCACGACCACGCCGTCGAAGGGTGCGCGGATCTCGGTGAAGTCGACCGCAACCTTCGCGTTGTTGGCGTTGGCGATCGCGGCCTGCAGGCCGGCGCGCGCGTTGTTGGTCGAGGCCACCGCACGATCGTCGCGGGCGACGGCCGCGTCGAGCGCCGAAGCCGACACGAAGTTCTTCGAGACCAGGTCGCGGCTGCGCTTCAATTCGATCGCCGAGTTGCGCTGGTCCGCTTCAGCCCCCGCGATGGTCGCGCGCGCCACGGCGACGTTCGCCACCGCGGCCGCGAGCTGCGCCTTGACGTCGCGGTCGTCGATGCGCGCCAGCAGGTCGCCCTTCTTCACGCGGCTGCCTTCCTGCACGTTGAGTTCCTCGAGACGACCGGTGCCCTTGGTGGCGACGGCGGCCTTGCGCTGCGCGACTACGTAACCCGAAGCCGTGAGCACCGTGACCTGCTGGGCGGGATAGCGGGTGACGACCGATGCCGTCTGCACCTGGACCGGGTGCGGCATCAGCACCGTCACGGCCACGCCGATGACGACTAGCGCGACGATCACCCACCACCAGCGGATGCGACGCCTGCGCTGGGGCGCGAGGTTGCCGCGGTCGATCCTGAGCTTGCCGATGTCGGGTGCGGCCATGGGGCGTGAGTCTTGCCTGGTGAGGGGGAGCGAGGACGGGGTGGGGCGACGGTGGCGAGAGCGGGCGCGGCGGAATGATACCGGGCGTCAGCTGTCATCACGCCGTCGCGGTCACTCGCTCAACATGCGCAGCCCGTAGAACCCACCTGTTCGCATCCCATGACCCACTCGTACGGTGCCTTCGTGGCCAGCCTGATCCAAGCGGCCGTGATCTTGACGGCCCTGCCGGCCAGCGCCGCCGAACCGGCTGGTTGTATCGCGACCAGCATTCCCACCGATTCGCAGGACGTCAGCTGCACCATCGATCCGGCCATGGATGGCCGGCCGTTGCGCTTCCTGGCCGTCTTCGGTGGCAGCCACGACGACACCCGCATCACGCTGACCGCCACGCTGGACGATCAACCGCTGACCTGCGATAGCCGCAGCAAGACCAGCCTCTACGCGGAGGACGGCGAGGTCCGGCTGGACTGCGGCTTCCGCGCGGGGCGTGTTTCGACGGCGGGTCAGGTCTTGAAGGTGGCGTTGACGGTCCATCACGCGCAGGTCCTGTCGTCGTCGCTGGTCGAGGAATGACGAACCGACAGCGCCGCGATCGAAGGCTTGTCGGTACAGTGCCGCCTCGGTCGGCGGTTCACCCAGGCGTTACCGCGCGGTCTTCCGTAAGCTAGATCTGCCACGTTCCACAAGGTGTTCATCGTTCATCTGCGCGCTGAATCGTCTTCCCAGCGGCAGCGGTCCGGACCCGGCAAGTCGGCACCCATCGGCATCGACGCGTGCGCGATGCATCTCCGAGCAGCTGCCCGCATCGGGGAGCCTGCCATGCCCCGTGAAGCCACCCCGCTGGTTCTGTCCGACCTGTCGGCATTCGCCCGTAACCTGGGGCGCGCGTTGAACGTCCGCCCGACCGCGGAGCCCACGCCGCCGGGCCATGTCGAACTGCAGAACCTGATCGCGCGTGCCGCCGGATTCAAGAACCTGCCGGCGCTCAAGGGCACGCCGCCCGGACCGGTGCCCGCACGGGCGGCGCTGCCTTTGTCCGAGAACGCACGTCGGACGCTGATGCAATTCGATGGTGACGGTCGCCTCGTGCGCTGGCCCGCCAAGTTCACCATCCAGCGCATGGCGATGCGGGTGCTGTGGACGCGCTTCGAGGCCAAGCGGCTCTTTACCGAGCGCGAGGTAAACGCGATCCGGCGCACTGCCCACGCATTCGGCGATCACGCCACGCTGAGGCGCGAACTCGTCAAGCACCGACTGCTGCCGCGGAAACGCGATTGCTCCGAATATCGCAAGCTGCCGGCACGTGCCGACGACGAGGTGCGTGCGTCGTTGACTGCGTGGCGCGCGCGGATCGCCGCCGGGGCGACCTGACGTCAGGTCGTGGTCGCGACTGGCGTCGGCGTCGCGATGTCGGCGATGGTCGACGCGATGATGCCGCCGCCCAGGCACACGTCGCCGTCATAGAGCACGGCCGACTGGCCCGGCGTTACCGCGCGTTGCGGGTCGTCGAACGTGAGCATGAAGCGGTGGCCGTCGGCGACGAGGCGACAGGTCTCGTCGGTTTGCCGGTAGCGCGTCTTCGCACGGAGCGTTGCGATGGCTGGAGCATGTCCTGCGATCCAGCTCGCCTGCTCGACCTCGACGTGCTGCGACAGCAGCCACGGATGGTCGTGGCCGCGCACGACCCACAGCGTGTTGGTCGCCATGTCCTTCCGCGCAACGAACCAGGCGCCTTCTTCGTCGGCGTCGTTCTTCACGCCGCCGATGCCGATGCCCTTGCGTTGCCCGAGGGTGTAGAACGCCAGCCCGACGTGCTGGCCGATCACCGTTCCGTCGCGGCTGCCGTCAGGCGTGCGTATCGGCCCCGGTGTCGTCGGCAGATAGCGGTTGAGGAACTCGCGGAACGGCCGCTCGCCGATGAAGCAGATGCCGGTCGAATCCTTCTTGCGCGCATTCGGCAGGCCGATGCGCTCGGCCAACGTACGGACGTCCGTCTTGTGCATCTCGCCGAGCGGGAAGAGGGCGCGAGACAGCTGCGACTGGCTCAGGCGATGGAGGAAGTAGCTCTGGTCCTTGGTGGCGTCCGTGGCCTTCAGCAACTGCACGAGGCCGCCGGCGTCATACGCGATCCGCGCGTAGTGGCCGGTCGCGATGTGGTCCGCGCCGAGTCGCATCGCGTGGTCGAGGAAGGCCTTGAACTTGATCTCGGCGTTGCACAGCACGTCGGGGTTCGGCGTGCGTCCGGCCTGGTACTCGGCGAGGAAGGTCGCGAAGACGCGGTCCTTGTACTCGGCCGAGAAGTTGACGGCCTCCATCTCGATGCCGATCACGTCGGCCACGGCCGCTGCGTCGATCAGGTCCTCGCGCGTGGAGCAGTACTCGTCGTCGTCATCGTCTTCCCAGTTCTTCATGAACAGGCCGACGACGTCATGGCCTTGCTCCTTGAGCAGCCACGCGGCAACCGCGGAGTCGACGCCGCCCGACAGGCCGACGACGATGCGGCGCGCACTCATACCAGCAACGCGCCGAGCGCCGACGTGTCGGTGTAGAGCACCGACAGTGGCACTAGCGGCTTGCCGGCTGCGTGGTCCTCGGCACAGCGCATCACCATCGGGCTGCGATGACGGGCGCGGGTCGCGCGCAGTTCGTCTAGCGACATCCACAGCGCGCGGACGATGCCGTCGTCGAGCTTCATGCCTTCGATCGGCTCACCGACCGTGCCGACGAACGTGAAGCGCAGGAACGTGACGGGCTCGATCGGTTCGTTGAGCCTGTTCTTCATCGAGCGAGACAGATAGACGGCGAGCAGGCCTGTGGGCGTGAACGGATGCGCGGTCTCTTCCATCGTCTCGCGGATCGCCGCGTCGACGATGCTTTCGTCGGGATCGAGGTGACCCGCCGGCTGGTTGATGCGCAAGCCGTCGCGGGTCTCCTCCTCGACCATCAGGTAGCGACCGGCGTACGCGCCCCGGCCTTCGACCACGGCCGCGACGGTGACATTGGGTTTCCAGAATTCGGACATGGCCGCATTTTACCGGGCCGCATCGGGGCGGCGCCGCCTCAACCCCGCAGCGCGGCGAACACCTCTTCGAGCATCTTCTTGGCGTCGCCGAAGAGCATGCGATTGTTGTCCTTGTAGAAGAGCGGGTTGTCGACCCCGGCATAGCCGGAGGCCATGCTCCGCTTCATGACGATGGAGGTCTTCGCCTTCCACACTTCCAGCACCGGCATGCCGGCGATGGGGCTCGTCGGGTCCTCCTGCGCAGCCGGATTGACGATGTCGTTGGCGCCGATGACCATGGCCACATCGGTGTTCGGGAAGTCGTCGTTGATCTCGTCCATCTCCAGCACGATGTCGTACGGCACCTTGGCTTCGGCAAGCAGCACGTTCATGGGGCCGGGCATGCGACCGGCCACGGGGTGGATGCCGAAGCGCACGTTGACGCCCCTGTCGCGCAGCAGCTTCGTGATCTCGTAGACGACGTGCTGGGCCTGCGCCACCGCCATGCCGTACCCGGGCACGATCACCACGCTCTTCGCCTCGCGCAAAGTCTCGGCGGTTTCCACCGCGCTGATCGGCGTCACCTCGCCGGCCGGCGCTGCCGTGCCGATGCCCTTGGCCGCAGGCGCGCCGCCGCCAAAACCGCCTGCGATGACGCTGAAGAAGTTGCGGTTCATCGCCTTGCACATGATGTACGACAGGATCGCGCCTGACGAGCCGACCAGCGCGCCGATCACGATCAGCAGGTCGTTGCCGAGCATGAAGCCCGTGGCCGCGGCCGCCCAGCCCGAGTAGCTGTTGAGCATCGAGACGACGACCGGCATGTCGGCGCCGCCGATGGCCATCACGAGGTGTGCGCCGAACAGCAGCGCGATGACGGTCATCACGAGCAGCGGAACGATGCCGGCCTGGATGTCGGGCGCGTGCAGGAACTGGCGACCGAACCAGATCACGAGCAGCAGACCCACCAGGTTGAGCAGATGCCGCCCGGGCAGCAGCAGCGGCTTGCCGCCGATCTTGCCCGACAGCTTGCCGAAGGCGATCAGCGATCCCGAGAACGTGACGGCACCGATGAAGATGCCGACATAGATCTCGACCTCGTGGATCGCTTTCTCGGCTTCCGTCGAGAACACGGTGGAGGTGTCCACGTAGCTGGCGAAGCCCACCAGGCAGGCCGCCAGGCCCACCAGGCTGTGCATCAACGCGACCAGTTCCGGCATCTGCGTCATCTGCACCTTCTTCGCCGCGAACAGGCCGACGAAGCCGCCGACGGCGAGGGCACCGACGATCCACGGGATGCCGGCCGCCGTGACGCGCGGACCGAGCACGGTCGCCAGCACGGCGATGGCCATGCCGATCATGCCGAACAGGTTGCCTCGGCGCGCGGTCTCGGGGTTGGCGAGACCGCCCAGGCTGAGGATGAAGAGGATGGTGGCGGCGATGTACGAGACGGCGGCGAGGCTGGAAGTCATGGTCGCGAGGTCGTTGTTATTTTTTACTTGCGGAACATCGCCAGCATGCGACGCGTGACCGCGAAGCCACCGAACATGTTGACGGCGGTGAGCGCGAGGCCGAAGACGGCAAGGCCCAGGATCAGCGTGTTTGGCCGGTCGATGGGTCCGTTGAGTGCGCCACCGGTCAGTGGCGGTGCCACCTGGACCAGCGCGCCGATGGCGATGATCGACGAGATCGCATTGGTGACGCTCATCAGCGGCGTGTGCAGCGACGGGGTCACGTTCCAGACCACCATGTAGCCGATGAAGCAGGCCAGCACGAACACGGTGAAGTGGGTCAGGAAGGTCGCCGGCGCGTACAGGCCGACCAGCAGGAACAGCAAGGCGCCGATGCCGAACACCATGGCCAGCGACTTGACCGACATCGGCTCGCCCTTGCCATGGCCGTGAGCCTTGGGTGCGACGACGGCTGTGGCATTGGGCTTCGGAGGCGGCGCCGGCAACTTCAACGGCGGGGCGGGCCAGGTGATGGAGCCGTCCTTGATGACCGTGAGGCCGCGAATCGCGTCGTCTTCCATGTTGACGTCGATCACGCCGTCCTTGGTCTTGCACAGCTCCTCGGTCACCCGGAACAGGTTGGTCGCGTACAGCGTGCTCGACTGCTTTGCCAGGCGGCTGACCAAGTCGGTGTAGCCGACGATCGTCACGCCGTGAACGACCACGGCCTGGTCGGGCACGGTGAGTTCGCAGTTGCCGCCCTGTTCCGCCGCCATGTCGACGATCACGCTACCGGGCTTCATGCTCTTCACCATCTCGGCGGTGATCAGCTTCGGCGCGGGCTTGCCGGGGATCAACGCGGTCGTGATGATGATGTCGGACTCTCTGGCCTGCTGCGCATACATGGAACGCTGCGCCGCCAGGAATCCCTCGCTCATCACCTTCGCGTACCCGCCACCGCCCGAACCTTCCTCCTCGTAGTCGACCCTAACGAACTCGCCGCCCAGCGAGACCACCTGGTCGGCGACCTCGGCACGCGTGTCGTTGGCTCGCACGATCGCGCCGAGGTTGGCGGCCGTGCCGATCGCCGCGAGCCCGGCCACGCCGGCGCCGGCGACGAAGACCTTGGCCGGTGGGATCTTGCCTGCGGCGGTGATCTGCCCGTTGAAGAAGCGATCGAACGCGTTGGCGGCCTCGATCACGGCCCGGTAACCGCTGACGCCGGCCATGGAGGTGAGCGCGTCCATCTTTTGCGCGCGCGACAGCTGGCGCGGCAGGGCGTCGATCGCCAGCACGGTGGCCTTCCTGGCGGCCAGTTGCTGCATCAGCTCGGGGTTCTGCGCCGGCCAGATGAAGCCGATCAGCGTGCCCCCTTCGCGCAACAGGGACACTTCGCCCGCGCTGGGCACACGGACCTTGAGGACGATGTCGGACTTCGACCAGAGGTCGGCCGCAGAGGGCACCACCTCGGCACCCGCCGCGCGATAGGTGTCGTCCGCGAAGTTCGCCGCGTCACCGGCGCCGCTTTCGACGGCGACTGAGAATCCCAGCTTGATGAGTTTCTCCACCACGTCGGGCACGGTGGCTACCCGCTTCTCGCCCGCGGCTGTTTCCTTCGGTACACCGATCTGCAACGCCATCTGCGTAACTCCCCAAGTCTTCCAGCGGCTATCGTAACGTGCCGCGCGGTCGCAACTTTCGTGGTCGTTGGGGTATCGGTGCCGTTTTTTTACATCTCCCTGTTTTGCATCGGCCTGCGGCGAGCATGCAAGGCCCGCAGACCGGCTTGGTAAACGGCCGGACACAGAACCCCAACATCACTACCCTGAATCGAACGCACACGCGCAAGACTTGTTTGACCTTTCGGCACTTCAACGTTGGGGCACGTTGACTCGACGTCCGGAGTCAACGGTTGTGCAGGCTATCCCTACCTAAATTACCTCGTATCCAAAGCGCTTTGCTCAATGCCCTAGAGCTTGTCGTCGGAACAAAGACAGCCGCGTCCGCCAGCCTTCGTCGACACTCAAAATGATTGCCGATTACGACTTAGGTGCCAATTAAGATTCTGCAGTCGACTCGGTAGATATTGCAGCATGCGACCGGCAAACCAAAGCAGCGCCGCAGCAAAGCGAGCCTGCACAATATAGGGTCGGCCATTCATTAGCTTAGTATGCATAACTACTTTGTCATCAAGCGATTTGCGGAGCTTTTGCAAATGGGGTATAGCAAACTTGTCTTACATCGAAGCCACGAGGAAGTACTGGAGATACCTTACCGACACAACGCCAAGAACCCCAAAGCCACGAATCACTTTTGACTCAGGTGAACAAAACTCGGGAGATCGCACTTCTGCTGGCGTGGCCGCCGCGCGCTCATGCATAGCGACTGAATAAGATCTTTGTAAACCTACAAATACCCAAGGTGCCAGCCCGGGATCAACTTGACTGTCAAGAATCCATTCGGTGCCCACCAAAGCGCCGAATCAAGGCAGGCATAGACAAGCCGAGTAAAAGAAAGAACGCCACGACAATCGCAGTGGCGGCCGCCGCGGGGATTGGTGCGATCGTGGAGAGCCACTGCCCAGTTGGTGTTCCCACGGCAACTCCTAGCGCACTTGCCAGAACCGGAACGACTAATTTTCGGAGAACGCTATTCATGTCGGACGAAAGTCTTCCACGTTTTTCATAGATTCTCATTGAGGCGTTCCCTTTAAGATAGCGCCGCGAGGCGACCTGCGCAAAGAGCAACTTAACGCCGCATAAAACGGCGGCACCTACTACTTCAGCACAATACCATTGTAGTCCCTCACCGTTGCCTTACCCCGTGATTCTGAACTAGGGATGGTCTGCGTAAGTCAGCGACATTAGCCGTTGATGCGTTTTCCTAGAATTCTAGGTTTTTGGGGTGACGACGATGAAGCAAATGAGCCTGGGCAACAACGCCTTTGACCTGTCGCCGAAGCGCACGCGCAAGCGCGAGTTTCTCGACGAGATGAATCGGGTGGTGCCGTGGGCTGATCTGACGATGCTGATCGAGCCGCACTACCCGAAGGGCAAGACGGGTCGTCCGCCATTCGGGATTGCGACGATGCTGCGCATTCATTTCATGCAGCAGTGGTTTGGCCTGTCGGATCCGGCGATGGAAGAAGCGCTGCACGATGTGCCGTTGTATCGCGAGTTCGCGGGCCTTGATGCTGGCATGACGCGGCTGCCCGACGAGACCACCATCCTGCGCTTTCGGCATCTGCTCGAGACCCATCATCTGGCTGGTCCCATGCTGGCAGCGATCAATGAGTTGCTGCGTAGTAAGGGCTTGATGCTCAGAGCCGGCACGGTAGTCGACGCGACGCTGATCTCTGCGCCGAGTTCGACCAAGAACGCCGACGGCGAACGCGACCCCGCGATGCATCAAACGAAGAAGGGCAACCAGTGGCACTTCGGCATGAAGGCGCACATCGGGGCCGATGCCGAATCGGGCCTGGTGCATACCGTCATCGGCACGGCGGCCAACGTCAACGATGTGACCCAGGGCAACGCGCTCTTGCACGGTGCCGAGACCGACGCCTTCGGGGATGCCGGCTACCAGGGCGTTGCCCAGCGCGATGATGCCGCCGACGTCACCTGGCACGTCGCGATGCGGCCCGGCAAGAGAAGATCGCTCGATCGGGACCGCAAGTGGCACGCCCTCGTCGACGAGATCGAGCGCACCAAGGCGAGCATCCGTGCGAAGGTCGAGCATCCGTTCCGAGTGATCAAGCGGCAGTTCGGGTTCGTCAAAGTCCGCTACCGCGGACTGGCCAAGAACACCGCCCAGCTGACGACCTTGTTCGCTCTCTCGAACCTATGGATGGTGCGTCATCGATTGATCCCATCGGTGGGATTGGTCCGTCCATGAGTCGAGAAAAAGCATCACGATTGGTCGATATCGACCGATTCAACGACGACCGACGCGATTCATTCACCGCTTGCCGCTTGATTGCTGATCGATCCCGTTCAACGAGCGCAATCGGCAGTTGCGCAGACCATCCCTAGACGTCCAATGCGAGGCGGTCGGTCGATGTCCGGGTTGCCGCCGCGAAGGCTCCGATAAGGATCCAGTACATCGAGGCCATGCCGAAGATCAGGAAGTCGTCGGTCATGTCCCGCAGGAGCATCGTCACGACAAGCGCGATGACCGTGACGGCGCCGGCGCGCGGGCGCGTCATCGACGAGTCGCGCGCACGCCAGGCATCGACGACGATGGTTGCGAGCAACAGGAGCAACAGCGAAACCCCGACCAAACCCGTCTGCAGCCACCAGTTGAGCAACAGGTTGTGCGCATGGACATACGCATTGGGTTCGATCCGTGCAAGCTGCCTGTCGTCCTGCGTGTGATACGTCATTCCCGGTACCGTCCTGCCGAAGCCGACACCGATCCAGGGATGACGCCACGCGAGCCGCGTGTAGTAACTCCAGATCATCGGACGCGTGTCGCGTTCGGTCAGCACGACGAGGCCGCTCTCGTCGTTGGCGACGGACAGACCCATCCGTTGCAGGCGCTGACGCGCACCCGACTCGAGCAACGCGACAGAACCGACCAACGTCGCGATCACGGCCACACCGACGACAATGCGCCGCACACGATGGCGCGGCGAATCGACCGGCTGCGACGAAGTTGACTGGCGCCGGTCGAGGAAGACGGCGAATACGATCACAACGGGGATCGCCAGTGTCGCGTTGCGATTATTGATCGCGACGAGGATGAGCAGGATCGACAGCGTGGATACGACGGCGACGATCTGCGCGCAGCGTTGCGAAATTCCCCTGACCAGTCGACTCGCGAACAGGAGACCCAACGCCGAAAGCGCGGTGGCCATGCTAGCGTCGCCGACCCCCGGAAACCAGATCGGCATCGGGTTCGTGATGGTTGCGAAGAACTCCGTCTGCACGACACTTGCGACCTGGAGAGCCGCTGTGTCCTGCAGAAATGCGGGGACCGAAAGCAAGGCGAGGCACACGATTCCGGAGACGGTGCCACCGACGATGGCATCGATGCGACCACTCTTCATCACGTAGCCGAACACGGCCGCGTAGGCCAGCAATGGCAGGAAAAGATCGACGCGCCATTTGGCGAAACTGACCTCGGGCACGATGGACCAGCCGATCGACGCAGCGCACCAGGCCAGCAGCGCAACGGAGATCCAGCGGGCCGGCAGGTCCCGCCAGCAACGGCGTCCCGCCCACCACAGGGTGGCCAGCACGACGAAACTGGTGACGGTATTACGCAAGCCGGTCAGGTGACCCAAGGGCAGCAAGGTCATGACGGCCCACCACCCCACGTACAACAGACGGCGCATCGTCTCTTCGCGCGCCGTAACGTCTCTCGTCCTTTTCGAGTTCGCCATCTTCATCGAGAACGATCGACCATCGACGGCTGGAATTCAGAGACAGTTTCCAGGACGGCCTGGAGCTCGATGAATTCCATGCAGAGCGGCCGACCGCACGCCGACGGATCGCTTTGTCCTGCAGGCGCGGCATCGCGGTCGTGGCGCCTGCCACAGCGGCGTACCCAAGCGACCTCCCTGCGATACAGCGTGCGCTGATCGCGACAGGGGAAGTCGTCGACCGTGACGACCTCGAAGGGCGCGTCCTTCCAGAACAGGCCGGCCCCATGGATCACGCGCGACCCGGGGCCGAACAACGCGATGGTGACAACGCCCGCGATC
>JANXTA010000051.1 GCA_025356395.1 Betaproteobacteria bacterium | reverse complement strand
CTGACGTTCGGCATCCGCCCGCGCGGCCTCGGCGCGCGCGGCTTCCTGGCGTGCCGACTCGCGTTGCGCTGCTTCGCGTTGGGCCGCTGCCTGTTGCGCGGCGGCCTGGCCTTCGGCCTGCAGGCGTGCGGCTTCCGTACGTGCCGCTTCCTGACGCGCGGCCTCGCGCTGCGCCGCCTCTCGACGATCGGCAGCCTGTTGCGCAGCGTCCTGTCGCTCGGCATCGAGCCGGGCGGTCTCCACGCGCGCGGCCTCCTGACGAGCGGACTCCTGTTGCGACGCGACCCGCCGAGCCTCTGCCTGCTGCGCGGCTTCACGTCGCTCGGCCTCCAACTTCGCGGCCTCGACGCGTGCTGCTTCCTGACGTGCCGTCTCCTGCTGCGCCACTTCGCGGCGCGCCGCTGCCTGCCGTTCGGCTTCTTGTCGTTCCGCTTCGATCCTCGCGGCTTCGACTCGCGCGACATCCTGCTGGGCCGCTTCCCTTCGGATCGCCGCCTGCTGCGCGGCCTCCTTCTGCTCGGCCTCCTGCTGCGCCACATCCCTGCGCGTCGCTCCCTGTCTCGCGGCCTCTTGCCGTTCGCCTTCCAGACGCGCGGCCTCGACCCGTGCCGCCTGCTGACGAGCAGCTTCCTGCTGCACGACCTCCTGCTTCGCCGCGGCCTCGCGTGCGGCTTCTGCTCGCGTCGCTTCGGCCTTCGTCGCCTCCTGTCGAGCCAGCTCCTTTAATGCCGCATCGCGCGCGACGGCATCTTGTCGAGCGGCCTCCAGTCGTTCGGCCTCGACGCGCATCGCTTCCTGACGAGCGGCCTCCTGGCGCGCGGCCTCTGCCCGATCGGATGCCTGCTTCGCGGCCTCTGCGCGCTCGACCTCCAGCCGCGCCGCTTCCGACTGCGCCGCACTTGACGGGATCAACGATGGGGGCAACGCGGCCGATGGTTCCGGTGGCGTGGGCGGCACGAACAGCGCAGCCTCGTCGAACTTCTGCACCGCGATCACGCTGCGTGCAGGAAGCGCTGCGAGCAACGGGACGGGCGGCGCTTCGCTTGGTGCCGCGGCGGCCGACGATGCCTGCGGTTCGGCAGGACCGATCGACGTATCCGGCTGCGGCATGGCCACGGACTTCGGCGCGGTCGCCGCATCCGTCGATGGCGAAGGCTCCGACGTGGATGCCGATGGTTTGTCCACCGACGCAGCCGAAGGACGCGGCTCGATCGCTCGCGATGGCAGAGGCTCCTTGACCGCGGACGTCGCCGGCTCGACAGGCACGGCCCGAGGCAGGACCAGCTCGACCCGCAGGTCGCTGACCTCGGCCCGTCGTTCTTCCCACGGAAACCGGAAGCTCGGAAACCCCAGCTCCTGCCCGCCGAAGTCCAGGCGCACCAGCAGCGCGTGGGTCACGAGCGACAGCACCAGCGCCACGGCCAGCCGCTTGTGATTGCGACGGTCGAGCAGGTGCGTCCGCAGTTCGCGAATCCTGATCCGGTCGGCCGTCGATCCAGGCTTGGGTGGACTGTCGGTCAAGACCGACCTTTCGGGTCGGCGATGGTGCGCACGTCGATCGAGCGGCGGCGTCTCGTCACGGGACGGGCGCCACGACCGGCACCACTTCTTGCGCCATGCGTTCGCGCAAGACCCGATGCAGCACCTTGCCCGTCGGCGTGCGTGGCAACGCGTCCTGCTCGACGATGCGAATTGCACGCGGCCGCTTGTAGCCGGCCATGCGTTCCTTGCACCAGTCGAGCAGTTCCCCTTCGGTCGCGACCTGTCCGTCGTGCAGCACCACCACGGCCAGCACGGCCTCGCCCCACTTGGCGTCGGGCACGCCGACGACGGCCACGTCCTTCACGCTCGGGTGCGCGCCGAGCACGGTCTCGACCTCGAACGGATACACGTTCTCGCCGCCGCTGATGATCATGTTGCTCTTGCGGTCCACGAGATGGATGTAGCCGTCGGCGTCGCGCCGGCCCATGTCGCCGACCGAGCACCACTCACCGCGAAATGCGTCGCGGGTCTTGTCGGGATCCTTCCAGTAGCCGTCGAAGACATACGACGTGCGCGAGTACAGCTCGCCGACCTCGCCGTCGGGGACCTCGCGATCGTCGGGACCGAGCAGCCGGATCGCCCCCGTGCCACCCCACTCGCGGCCCACCGAGCCGAGCCGCGCGAGTTGTTCGTCGGGCCGCAGCAGCGTGACCCAGCCGGCCTCGGTCGAGCCGTACAGCTCGAACAGTTCGGCGTTGGGGAAGTGCGCGAGGATCGCGACCTTGGTGTCTTTTCGCGCGGGTGCCGACGAGACCAGCAGCTTGGCCACGGCGCTCACGTCGTAGCGGGCGCGCGTCGCTGCGGGCAGCCCGAGCATCATGATGAAGTGGGTCGGCACCAGCGACGTGAACGTGACCTTCTCCGTCGACAGCGTGGCCAGCAATGCCTCGGGATCGAAGTGGCGACGGTCGTCGATGATGCAGCTCGCGCCGCGATGCGTGAAGGTATGGCTGAAGTACAGCGAGTTCGCGTGGCACATCGGCATCACCAGCAGCGCCGTGTCGTCGCGCTCGAAGCCCATCTCGAGCGCAGTGGCCATCGCAACCAGCGTGTTGGCCTCGTGGCTGCGCATCGCGCCCTTGGGCTTGCCTGTCGTGCCCGACGTGTACATCAGTGCACACAGGTCGTCGGGTCGGACGATGACCTCGCAATCGTGGTCCGCCGCGTCCGCCAGCGTCTCGTAGGCGATCCATCCGCTGCCAGGCTGGTCGCCGAGGCACACGTAGCGATCGGCGTCGATCTTCAGCTCGCCGCGGATCGGCTCGACGTTGTGCAGCAGCGCGTCCTGCGCGATCAGCGCGGCGGCCTCGCTGTGGTCGACGATGTAGCGGATCTCCGTCGCGGTCAGCCGAAAGTTGATCGGTACCGCGACCAGGCCGGCCCGCGCCAGCGCCGCGTAGAGTTCCATCCACTCGACGCAGTTGTAGGCCAGCACCGCGACACGGTCGCCCTTGACGAGGCCGATGCCAAGCAGGCCGTTCGCGAGTCGCGTCGCGCGACGATCCCACTCGGCGAACGTCAACGCGCGTTTCGAATCGCG
>JANXTA010000032.1 GCA_025356395.1 Betaproteobacteria bacterium | reverse complement strand
TCGCTACGTCGCCCTTTACAACCACCAGCTTCCGCAATCCGCGCTGAAAAGTCAGACCCCCATCCAGGCGATGAAGCTCTGGCATCAATCCAATCCTGAACTGTTCAACAGGACTCCCTATGATCGCCCGGGATATGACAGGTAGCAAACTGGGGGCGATTCACCTTGCAGATCGGCTCGACCCCGAACGCGTCGCGGTGCGGGTCGACAAACGTCCTCAGGACTTGAATCGGCGGTCGTGCTCCGCCTGGGCGAAAAACGCGCTGGCCACTTTGAGAATCTCATTGGCTCGGCGCAGCTCCTTGACCTCACGCTCGAGCTCCTTGACGCGCTGCGTCTCGGTCGTGGTGACGCCTTCACGCATGTCGGCGTCGATCTCCTGGCGCTTCACCCAGTCCAGCAGTGTCTGCGGCACACAGCCAATCTTCGGGGCAATCGACTCCACAGCGGACCAGAGTGACGGGTACTCCCCGCGATGCTCCTGCACCATGCGCACAGCACGCTGGCGGACCTCAGGTGAAAACTTGTTCGACTTGTTCATGGCTCCATCTTCTCAAAGGTTGGAGCCTCCACAAATCCCGGGGCGATTCACTTCGTCAACTTCTACAACGCGAGACGACCGCACTCAGCCGTTGGCCACAATCCTCCTTCCTCGCGACTCCGCCGAACCAATCAATTGCAAATGCTAGTGTGATCGTTCAATGCCGCGCCGAACTCGAGGAAGTGGTCAAACCCAAGAGCTTCGCAACAGGCCGATCAGTCGAGCACGGGCAACGGTGCAGTGGCACAGTCGGTCGACGCTTCGCCGGACGGCAGATTTTCGCCCTGGTGCACCAGCAGTACCGGCACTGGAGAGTCGCGCAGTACGGCTTCCGCGCTGCTGCCCATCAGCAGGCGCTTAAGTCCGCGGCGTCCGTGGGTGCCCATGACGATCAGTTCGGCTTTGGTCCGCAGCGCCTCGTCGACCACGCGCTTCGCGACCGGATGCGACATGTCCTCGGAGAGCGCAATTTCGCAGGGAATGACGGCAGCGATCGCAGCGTCCTGCGCGTCCTTCAGGATCCGGTTGCCGTCTTCCCGCAACGCTTGTTGCCAGTTTTCGACGAAAGCGACGCTCGACTGCAACGCGATCGAGACCGACTGGTCGTCGATGGCGTGAAAGAAGAACAGCGTACCGCCCATCAATTTCGCCATCCGGATCGCTTCATCGATGCCGTGGTTCGCCGTCGCGCTCCCGTCCACGGGAACCAGAATTCGTTTGTACATGGTCCACCCCTCTGTTTGATCGATGGTCAATATTGAGTGGCGGGTCGTTCCCCGCGATTGATACGGAACAAGGAAGCCGTCGACGGAAAACGGGAGAAAAATCGTCAGTCGCGCGATGTCGGGACCGGAACCGTCGTCGACTCGAGGATGGTGCGTGTCGTTCCGCCGAGGATGGCCTCGCGCAGTCGCGAGTGGCCGTAGGCGCCCATGACCGAGAGGTCGTATCCGTAGTCCGCAGCCCGCGACAGTAGTGCGTCGCCGACCGCGAGTCGCGTCTGGTCGTCGTGCAGTTCGGTCGTCACGCCGTGCTGAAGAAGGAAGCCCGAAAGTTCTTCGCCGGAACGGAGCGCGTCCGCGTCGTCGGGCAGGTTCAATCGCAGGATCCGAACGCGTCTGGCCCGCGTAAACATAGATAGCGCGTCTGCAACTGCGCGAGCCACTTCGCGGCTGTCGTCCCAGGCCATCAGTACATTGGTCCTGATGGTTTTGAGATTCCCACCGTTCGGTACGATCACCAGTGGACGGCACGCATTCATTAGGACCTCCTCAGGAAACATGGCGGTCGTGGTGCGTTCCGGATCGGCCGGATCGCTCTGGGCGATGATCACTAGGTCGGCATAGCGACTCGCGCGGGCCACCGCGTATTCGGGTAGCTCGTCGACCACGCGCCCTTCAAACGCACGGACCCCGACCTCCTTTGCGAGCTGCTTGAAGCGCGCGACGGCGAGCTTGCACGGCTGGCGCCGTTGCGTGGCAGCCTGTTTGTAGAGACACGGGTTGCTCTCGACGTCTGCCGACTGCGTCAGCAGTCCGGTCGCTGCAAGACCGCAGAGGGAGGCGCCATGTTCGCGCGCGATGGTCGTCGCCAGATCGATGCGCAGCTCGCATCGGTCGCCACTGTCGGTATGGACCAAGCCGCTGCTGTAGGTCGCGTTCATCGCGATCGAACGCGAGCCGGGACGCGGCGTTTGGTCGACGGGAACGACGCCCGGAGCCCATTCGTGACTCCTGGAAAGATCCTCCAGCGGCTGCGACGTCCTGTCGCCATGCATCAGGATAGGGACGGGGACGCTGCGACTCCTTGCGCGAGATCAACACAAGCGATGCGTTCCGAACCCGACGCGCGAAGCTCGACTAGCTGTGATGTTGCAATAGGTTGTGCATCCGGAAGGTTCTGGGAGACTGGAGTTCTCGACGCCCCAAACCTTGCAGGAGATCGACCGGATCGCGGTGATGGAGGTGGCCCATGCTGCTCAAGCGGCTGGTATCAGCATGCGCACCGCGGCGGAGTGGAAGAGGCGCTTCGTGATGCACGGGCGGTTGTCGTTCGCTACGAACATGCGCGTCCTGGCGAGCTCCTGCACATCGATACCAAGAAGCTCGGTTGTATCGTGCGGCCCAGCCATCGGGTCACCGGCGATCGACGCGACTCGGTCGATGGTGCCGGATGGGCGTTCGCGCATGTCGCCATCGACGATCACTCGCGGGCAGGCTTCGTGCAGATTCATGCCGACGAACGCAAGGACTCGGCCGTCGCCTTCCTGCGAAACGCCGTTGCTCACGATGCCGCCCTCGGTGTACGCATCGAGCGCTTGCTGACCGACAACGGCTCGGCGTATCGATCGAAGCTTTTCGCCAAGGTCTGCTTGGCGCTCGGCATCAAGCACAGCTTCACCCGACCGTATCGACCGCAAACCAACGGCAAAGCCGAACGCTTCATCCAGACTTGCCTGCGCGAATGGGCAGACGTCCGCAGCTACGACAACAGCGCCGAGCGCACCGCATTGCTCCCAGCCTTCGTCAACTTCTACAACGCGAGACGACCGCACTCCGCTCTCGGCTTCAGACCTCCAGCCTCGCGACTCGGCCGGAACAACCTATTGCAACTCAACAGCTAGGCCGCGTAGGGATCGGCGATGCCGAAGCGCGCGAGCGCCCGGCGCTCCTCGTCTTCCATCGCTTCGGCTTCTTCGTGATGTTCGTGGTCGCGGCCGCTGGCATGCAGGACGCCGTGGATCACGAGGTGCGCGCAATGCGTCATCGCGTCCTTGTGCTGCGCGCGCGCTTCGGTCTCGACGACCGGCATGCAGATCACGATGTCCGCTTCGACGCGCGTGGACGCCGGCTCTGCGGATTCCGCATACGGAAACGTCAGCACGTTGGTCGCGTAGTCTTTGCCGCGGAACTGCCGGTTGAGCATGCGGCCTTCCGCCTCGTCGACGAAGCGGATCGTGAGAGCTGCTGCCGGCCGATCGATCACGTGAAGCGCTCCACGTACCCAGCGACGGACCTGATCGCGCCGAGGCACGGGTCGCGTCGTGACGTTCTGGATCGACAGGTGCAGTGTCGCCGCCGTCACGTCGCGGGTGGGGGTGTGCCGTGGTGCGCTTCGTAGGCCTCGACGATGCGCGCGACCAGCGGATGGCGGACCACGTCGGCACTCGTGAAGTGCGTGAAGCCGATGCCGCGAACCTTGGCCAGCACTTGGCTCGCCTCGACCAGGCCGCTCTTTTGATGCCGCGGCAGGTCGACCTGCGTGACGTCGCCGGTGATCACCGCGCGGCTACCGAAGCCGATGCGCGTGAGGAACATCTTGATCTGCTCGGGCGTGGTGTTCTGTGCCTCGTCGAGGATGATGAAGGCATTGTTCAGCGTGCGGCCGCGCATGTACGCGAGCGGCGCGACCTCGATCGCCTGCTTCTCGAACAGCTTCTGCGTGCGGTCGAAGCCGAACAGGTCGTACAACGCGTCGTAGAGCGGACGCAGGTAGGGATCGATCTTCTGCGTCAGGTCGCCCGGCAGGAAACCGAGACGCTCGCCGGCCTCGACCGCGGGACGCGTCAGCACGATGCGTTGCACGGCGTCGCGCTCAAGCGCATCGACGGCCGCGGCCACCGCGAGGTAGGTCTTGCCGGTGCCGGCGGGACCAATGCCGAAGGTGATGTCGTGGGCCGCGATGGTCTGCAGGTAGGCGCGCTGGTTCGGCGTGCGGCCGTGCAGGTCGGCGCGGCGGGTGCGCAGTCCCGCGCTGCCCGGCAGCACCGAGTCGCCGTCGGCGTCGTTCGCCGCCGCCGTGGTGCGCGGACTCTTCTTCAGTTCGACGAGGCCGAGCTGCACATCCTGCGTGGAAATCGGCTTGGCGCTCAGCGTGGAGAAGTATTCGAGGGCACCGCGGGCCGAGTCGCGTGCCTTGCCGCCCGCGCTGCCGGCGATGGTGAAGCGGGCGCCGCGCCGCTTGATCGACACGTCGAAGGCGGACTCGATTTGCCGCAGGTTCTCGTCGAGCACGCCGCAGAGGTTGGCGAGGCGTGCGTTGTCGAGGTCGGCGAAGTAGTCGATGGTGTGGTCCTTCAGGCGGGGAGTGGCGCGTTCACGCGCTCGAGCGCGACGGTTCCGCGCAACGAGTGCGAATTGGCGAGCGTGATGTCGACGTCGATGAGGTCTCCGACCTGTGCCTGACCCGTGAAGTTGACAACACGATTGTTGTCGGTGCGGCCCATCAGCTCGTCCGCGTTCTTCCGCGCGACGCCTTCGACGAGAACCCGCTGACGCGAGTCGACCATCGCCTCGCTGATGCGCGTCTCGTTCGTATCGATCGCAGCCTGCACGCGTCGCAGTCGCGCGAGCTTGGTCGCCGCATCGACGCCATCGGGCAAGCCTGCGGCCGGTGTGCCGGGCCGCGGGCTGTAGACAAACGAATACGACGCGTCGAAGCCGACGTCGTCGATCAGCTTCATGGTCGCCTCGAAGTCCGCATCGGTCTCGCCGGGGAACCCCACGATGATGTCGGTCGACAGGCACAGCTCCGGCCGCACGGTGCGCAGGCGCCGGATGATCGACTTGTACTCGAGAACCGTGTAACCGCGCTTCATCGCCATCAGGATGCGGTCCGATCCCGACTGCACCGGCAGGTGCAGGTGCGACACCAGTTTCGGGAGGCGGGCGTAGGCGTCGATCAGCCGCTGCGTGAATTCCTTGGGATGCGAGGTCGTGTAGCGGATGCGTTCGATGCCGGGGATCTCGGCCACGTATTCGAGCAGCGTGGCGAAGTCGGCGCGGTCGTCGGCGTCGGTGGCTTCCGGCATCGGCGCGACGTAGGCATTGACGTTCTGTCCGAGCAACGTCACCTCGCGCACGCCTTGCGCGGCGAGGCCGGCGATCTCGGTCAGCACGTCCTCGAAACCGCGCGACACTTCCTCGCCGCGGGTGTAGGGCACGACGCAGAAGCTGCAGTACTTCGAGCAACCTTCCATGATCGACACGAAGGCCGTAGCGCCTTCGACCGTGGCCGGCGGCAGGTGATCGAACTTCTCGATCTCGGGGAAGCTGATGTCGACCTGCGGCCTGCCGGTCGCGCGACGCGCCTCGATCAGCGCAGGCAGCCGATGCAGGGTCTGCGGACCGAACACCACGTCGACGTACGGGGCGCGCTTCGTGATGGCCGCGCCTTCCTGGCTCGCGACGCAGCCACCGACGCCGATCACGAGGTCGGGCTTCGCGAGCTTGAGCGCCTTCACGCGCCCCAGGTCCGAGAACACTTTCTCCTGCGCCTTCTCGCGGACCGAGCAGGTGTTGAAGAGGATCACGTCCGCGTCTTCGGGGCGATCGGTCTTGACCATCGTGTCGCCGTTGGCCAGCGACGCCTGCGCGAGGACGTCGGCCATCTTGTCCGAGTCGTACTCGTTCATCTGGCAGCCAAAGGTCTTGATGTAGAGCTTCTTCATCACTGGACCTGTGGCTGGTCGCGGACCCAGAACTGCCACCACGGCCGCACCAGGATCTCGTCGTCGGCCAGCAGCCAGATGCGGCGCACGTCGCCGTTGAGGTCGACCTGCACGCGGGCGATCACCGGCGCCGGCATCGATCCCTTCACCATCGTCGAGTTGTTGATTGTGAGGATGATCACGCCGGGCGCGAGATGGAGTTCGCGGCCGTCGGCGACGATGCGGTCATCGGCGACTTCGGTGATCTTCACCTGCTGGCTGTTCTGCGGAAAGGCCCGGGCAGCCCACGCCAGCGTGCAGCAGGCAGCGAGCGAGAGCGCCAGCACGGCGCGCAGAAGGTTGGTGAACGACCGATTCATCGATGGCGAGGGACAGGTTCGTCGGGTCGATCCGACGGGTCGGCGATGTTAGCAGCGCCACGCATCGGTGGGAAAGCGCGATGCATACTGTCTCGGCGTTCGGGTAGCGCGCATGGCCCGGATGCCACGCCGACCCAACACCCACGACTGCGGCGTACTTGCGATGCGTCGGCGCAAGTAGGTCCACATGGAGAACTCCGGATGGTGCTGGCTGATTTCGACCTCTACCGATCATTTCCCCCGGTAGTGCACGCGATGGCCGGAACCGCCCACGCGCGCGGGACCATCGTCGTCGACGGCGGCGGGGACGCCGAGCGTCGTATCGGGTTCAGCCTTCGTCGGGGGCCGTCCGACGATCGCTTCGATCGGCTGACACACGAGTTCGTCGTCGTCGAGCGGTCGGCCCCCGCAGTCGACGGAAACTTCTTCGTCGAGAGGGTCGCTGCCGCGCCGCAGCCCGCTGCGCCGGTGGCGAAGCCGGTCGCGTCCGACGGGGCGATTCGCGCGCGACAGGCGTTCACCCGCGAGGCCTACGAGGCGATCACGAAGCTGCATCCCGGCTATCACGCGGTGCCTGAAGCGGTGCTCGCCGCGCTGCCGGCGTCCTATCCCGACGGAACGCCGGGCGAGATGACCTACTACGAGCCCATGACCGGGTATCGCGACGAGATCGGCATTCGTGCGAAGTCCGCACAGCTCTGGGCGATCTCGATGGACCCGCGTGCGCGCGCCAACATGATTGCCAACGCGCGTGCCTCGAGGTGGTTTCCGATTCACGTCAGCGCACCGGCCGAGCCTGGCCAACCCACGCGGCCCTGGCGCTACCCGCACAAATCGATCACCTCTTCGACGACCAACGATCTGGCCGTGTTGCCGGATACGGTGGGTAATCCCAAGATCAAAGTCGACATTCCGCACGAACCGCAATTTCTGTTCGACTTCACGCTGTCGATGAAGCTCGAGGGGAACGCGCAGGAGTACGCGTGGGGTCTTAACGAGATGAAGTACTGGGTGGCTTACAACTACCTGAAGATGGTGGACAACCAGCGCGGTTTCACGAAGGGCATCTTTCACCCGGGTTCCGGCGCCGTCACGCCGCGGGGGTCGGCGTGGATGGCACGCAGCCTCTTCATGCTCGCCCTCGTGCTGCCCGAAAACGACGAGTGGCGCCCGTGGGTGATCCAGTCGATCGAGGAGAACATCCTGTTTCTCGACGGCGTCTTCCGCACCGGCGACTACGACCTCAAGGGACCGCGCGGCGATCTGTTCGGTTACGGGAGCTGGGAGAAGGGGGCGTATCGGAACGACTTCGGGTTCATGTCGCCGCACAACGCCGGCTACGGCGTCGGCACGGACGGCCGGACCGCGTATCTCGGGGCATTCCAGTCGGCGTTCCAGGCACAGGTTTGGCTGTGGGGTTATCGGCTCGGACTGCCGTTGCGGCCCGAAGTGCAGAAGACCTTCGACACCTTCACGCGCTGGGTCGCGAAGTTTCCGATCATGATGTTCGGCAAGACCGACGACCCCGCTTCCTACGACTATCGGCGTGCCGGACCCTACGCGCTGGCGGTGGGCAAGATTGGCAAGGACGAGCAGAGCGTCGCCTTCTTCAAGACACCTGCCGAGTTCTTTGCGGCGAACTCGGTCGGTCTGCCACCGCTGCCCGCAGACGATCATTCCTTTCGCGACGGCGCCGTCGAGGCGGGGGAATTCGGCGGGCGCTGGGTCGACATGATAGTGCCGGGCCTGACGATGGCCGTGGAGATCGGCGTCCCGGGCGCCGCGGATGGATATGCCCGCCTGAAGGCTTCGAGACAGTTCAAGCTCGGCGGCTCATGGCCCTTCTGCTACCTGCCGAGCGGCGAGTACTACGATGCGCCTTCCCGCTCCGTCGCCCGGTAAGGCGCCGTGGTCGTCCACCGGGACGCCCGCGATGAAGCGGGCGCATCCCGACTTCCTCTGCAAGGCTTCCCTGCCATGAAAACCTTTCTGCGCGTCGTCGGCACCGTCCTCGTCCTGATCGGTGCGATCTGGTTCCTGCAAGGCATCAACATCCTCCCGGGCAGCTTCATGACCGGCCAGACCCAGTGGGCGGTCTACGGCGCCATCGCGGTCTGCGTCGGCATCGCGCTGCACGTCTTTGCGCGGGGCAGGCGTTGAGCACCGTCAGGCTGTGGACCGACGCGGACGTCGCGGCCGACCCGCGTGTGAAGGCCGTGTTCGACGACATCCGGACGACCCGTGCGTCCGACTTCGTCAATCATTTCTGGCGCGGGCTGGCCAATCATCCGGCGATCCTGGAGCGGACGTGGGCCGACCTCAAGGCGGTGATGGTGGCGCCCGGCGCGCTGGACCCGCTGACGCGCGAGCTGATCTACATCGCGGTGTCGACCGCCAACGGCTGCAGCTACTGCGTGCATTCGCACACGGCCGCGGCACGCGCCAGGGGCATGACCGACGCGCAGCACGCCGAGCTGCTCGCGGTGATCGGCATGGCCGCGCAGACCAACGCGCTGGCGACCGCGATGCAGTTGCCGGTCGACCGGCCATTCGACGTCGGCGCATGACGCCTGCGCCCCGACGCGGACTTATGTTGCAAATAGCCACAGCCGCGCGGTTTTGCCTTGACCTTCGTGCCGATCGGGCTAGACTCGCGCCGTTTTCACTTCCGGAGCTCCTGCGTGGACGCTGATTCGAGTTGCAGTCGTCGATCTTCGATCGACCTTACCCTCGGCTTCTAGCGGCGCAGCTTCGTCCGTCGCCCGCCGAGTCTCACGGCGGGTTCGACTGTTTCGTACGTGTGTCATGTTCGTGACGCAACGTGGCGAGATCCCCGACCTTCCATTCATCTGACGCCGCACCGCGTGTGCGGCACATGACGCGACGTGCGCCTGCACGCTCGCGTCAGGGAGTTGCATCGTGAATCTCGACAACCTCAAGACCCCTCTCTCGCGCCTGATCGGCGTCGGCGCCTCGCTGCGCCACATCCGTCGCGTCGCCATCCTCGACATGTTCCGTGGCGTGGTGGTCGATCGCGAGGCGCCGAAGCGCCTCGCGGCCATCCTGCTCGACGCCTCGGCCGCCGACACCACGGTCCTGGTCGAGCGCCTCGACAGCCATCTCGACGGCCTGACCGAGATCGAGGCCGACGCGATCCGCGACACGGTCGGCCTGAACGCGATCCAGGCCGAGCGTCCGCAACCCTGGTGGGAACACCTGTGGCACTGCTACGCCAACCCGTTCAACCTGCTGCTCACGCTGCTGTCGTTCGTGTCCTATCTGACCGAGGACGCGAAGGCGACGATCGTCATCGGCAGCATGGTGGCGTTGTCGACCATCCTGCGATTCGTGCAGGAGTCACGCTCCAACCGCGCGGCCGATCGACTCAAGGACATGGTCAGCACCAAGGCCACGGTGCTGCGCCGGGACGTCTCGCAGCTCGCGGCGCCCGACGCCTCGCGCTACTTCGGCATCGCGCTGCCGGTCCGTCCGTCGCGTCAGTTCGAGCTGCCGATCCGCGACCTCGTGCCGGGCGACATCGTGATCCTCGCCGCCGGCGACATGATCCCGGCGGACCTGCGGCTGCTGGCGGCCAAGGACCTGTTCGTCGCGCAGGCCGCACTCACCGGCGAGTCGTTGCCGGTCGAGAAGTTCGCCGTGCTGGGCGAGGCTGCGCGCAACACGCCGAACCGCAGCCCGCTCGAGCTCGAGAACATCTGCTTCATGGGCACGAACGTCGTGAGCGGCTCGGCCTCGGCGATCGTGGTCGCGACCGGCAACAACACGTATTTCGGGGCGCTGGCCGAGCGCGTCACCGCGGTCGACCGGCGGCCAACGGCCTTCCAGGCCGGTATCAACCAGGTCAGCTGGCTGCTCGTGCGCTTCATGATGGTGATGACGCCGATCGTGCTGCTGCTCAACGGCTTCCTGAAGCACGACTGGCTCGAGGCCTTCCTGTTCGCGATATCGGTGGCGATCGGCCTCACGCCCGAGATGCTGCCGATGATCGTCACATCGACGCTCGCGAAGGGCGCCGTGGTGCTGTCGCGCAAGAAGGTGATCGTCAAGCGGCTCGACGCGATGCAGAACTTCGGGGCGATGGACGTGCTGTGCACCGACAAGACCGGCACGCTGACGCAGGACAAGATCTTCCTCGAGCGTCACATCGACGTGTTCGGCAACGAGTCGGGAGCGGTGCTGGAGTTCGCCTACCTCAACAGCTATTACCAGACCGGGCTCAAGAACCTGCTCGATCGCGCCGTGCTCGACTTCGCCGAGATGAACCAGCGGCTCGGCATCGCGACCAACTATCGCAAGGTCGACGAGGTGCCGTTCGACTTCGAGCGGCGCCGCATGTCGGTGGTCGTGTCGGAGCGGGAAGACCACCACGAGCTGATCTGCAAGGGCGCGGTCGAGGAGATGCTCGGCGTGTGCACGCGCGTCCATCACGACGGACGGACCTCGCCGCTGTCGAGCGAGCTGCTGGCCGAGATCCGCAAGATCACCGGCGACCTCAACTCGCAGGGCCTGCGCGTGATCGCGATCGCGACGAAGGACCTGCCGCCGACGAAGGAGGTCTACGGCGTCGCCGACGAGAGCGACCTGACGCTGGTCGGCTACATCGCGTTCCTCGATCCGCCCAAGGAGTCGACGGCACCCGCGCTGACCGCGCTGCGCGAGCACGGCGTGACGGTGAAGGTGCTGACCGGCGACAACGAACTGGTGACGGCGAAGATCTGCAAGGAGGTCGGGCTGCTGGAAGGCGTGACCGGCGACGCCATCCTGCTCGGGTCGCAGGTCGAGGCGATGAGCGACGCCGAGCTGGCGATCGAGTGCGAGCGACGCACGGTGTTCGCGAAGCTGTCGCCCGCGCACAAGGAGCGCATCGTCCGCGCGCTGCACGACAACGGCCACGTCGTCGGCTTCATGGGCGACGGCATCAACGATGCGCCGGCGCTGCGCGCGGCCGACATCGGCATCTCGGTCGACACCGCGGTGGACATCGCGAAGGAAGCCGCCGACATCATCCTGCTCGAGAAGAGCCTGATGGTGCTGGAGGAAGGTGTGCTAGAGGGCCGGCGCACGTTCGCGAACATGCTGAAGTACATCAAGATGACCGCGTCGTCGAACTTCGGCAACGTGTTCTCGGTGCTGGTCGCGTCGGCCTTCCTGCCGTTCCTGCCGATGCTGCCGCTGCAATTGCTGGTGCAGAACCTGCTGTACGACATCTCGCAGGTCGCGATCCCGTTCGACAACGTGGACACCGAGTTCCTCGCCAAGCCGCAGAGCTGGAACCCCGCGGACATTGGCCGCTTCATGATCTTCTTCGGGCCGATCAGCTCGCTGTTCGACCTCTGCACGTTCGCGCTGATGTGGTTCGTCTTCAAGGCCAACGACGTCGATCACCAGACGCTGTTCCAGTCGGGCTGGTTCGTCGAGGGCCTGCTGTCGCAGACGTTGATCGTGCACATGATCCGCACGCGGAAGATCCCGTTCATCCAGAGCCGGGGCGCGTTGCCGCTCTGCCTGATGACCATCGCGATCGTCGCGGTGGGCATCGCGATCCCGATGACCGGCGTCGCGGGGTACTTCAAGTTCGAGGCGTTGCCGCTGCTGTATTTCCCGTGGCTCGTCGTGGTCCTGATCGCCTACGTGGTGCTGACGCAGGCGGTGAAGGGTTACTACGCGAGGCGCTTCGGCTGGCAGTGACGTGGCGCTCCGATGCCCTGGTCAACGTGCGCGGTCGTGGGTGGCTGCCTGCTGCACTGTCTTTCTGTTCGTGATGTCGGCTGCGGAAGCCGGCTCCGAACAGATTGCAGCCCGGCGCGATGCCGGCTCCGCCATGCACGAGTCCTACCAGGATCTCGCCTCGGTAGCCTGCAGTACAAGGGCCTGCTTCTTTCAATCGCGGATGGCGTCCCGGGGGTGGGCTATGCCGTCGGCTTTTGAAACGACCTCGCGGATCGTGCCGGCGAGCCCAGCGATCGCGCCGGTTATTTGGCGGCAGTCGCGAGCGTCGCGCTGACGAGAACTTTCCAGATCGATGCGAATGTGGGCGGGTTGCGCAAGCTCGGAGTTGCGGCGGGAGAAGGCGCCACTTCGTCACCTGGCGTCTGGCAGGCGATTGGTCGATGCGGCCGCGATGGACTCTGGTGGGGAAGGGGGGCACACCGTCGGGCTCGATCGAACGGTGCGTATCGGTCACGTCTTTGCCGCGACTCCCGGCGTCTCGCTCGACGTATCGGGTGGGCGTCGCTGCCAGCCGGCGTGCAATGCGACATTCCTGTCGATCGGACCGACGTGGGCGGACGTCCTGCTGCCCCGCTCGAGGTCCTAGCAGATCCGGGTGCCGTCAACGCAATCTGGCGGCGTCGATCAGCGGTTGGACGAAAGTGACGATCAGGCTGCGTCGTCCTGGAATCCGTCTCTGCGATACGTCAGGACCAGCGTGTCACGCGTGCCCGGGGCCGAAGCCGCATCTCCCGATGGCTGGACCGGCGTGGTCTCGTGGATGACGCGTTCGTCGTCGAGCAGCAGCGTGGTCCACGGGTCGATCATCGTGAAGCGTTGACCGTGCGGACCATCGGCCGCGAAAACTCGCGTCTCGCCGCCCTTCACGTTTGCGCGTCCGATCAGGATCACCGCGACGAAGTCCACGCCGTCGCGATGGGCGCCTTCGGGCGTCGGCCGGCCGATGCCGTTGGCCGTGTCGATACGGAACTGGTGGGCCTCGACGAACCAGCGCGAGGCGGGGCGGACCGCGTTGAAGACACGGCCGAGCCCGACGAGCAGTCGGGACCACGCCGGCTGTTCGCTGACCGCGGTCGCGATCGGCTGGAACCACCGTTGCATGCCGCCGTGGAGTGCGTTGTATTCGACCGGCTGCCAGTGCGCGCGATGCGGCGCGGGTTCGATGCGCTCCTCGTCGACGACGAAACACGTGTGGCGACGATGGCGATAGCGACCGCCGTCCTTCAGGTACTCGTCGGGCGGAAGATCGGACCAGGTGCCGGTCCAGGCATCGAGCCCGCTCCGCACCGCGCCGGTCAATGAGGTCAGGTCGACCGCGTCGAGCAGGGTGTAGCCGTCGGTGGTCAGTGCCGCGACGGCATCGGGAGCGGATGTGAACGGTGGCCCGAAGGTGGTGGGACTCATGCGGCAGGTCCAACGAAAAAAGCCGCCAATCTCCTGAAAGATCGACGGCTCGATGTGAAGTGGTGGCGGATCAGGGACTTGAACCCCGGACCTGCGGATTATGATTCCGTCGCTCTAACCAACTGAGCTAATCCGCCACGCGAATCGCGAATTATGGCGATGATGGAAAGATGCGTCAAACCCATGTCGGGGGCCGGTCCA
>JANXTA010000128.1 GCA_025356395.1 Betaproteobacteria bacterium | reverse complement strand
ATGGCGCTGCTAATCGCGGGAGATTTCTCCCCCTTGATCCGACCCAGAGGCAGATCGGTGCAGCGTCAAGCCGGTCTTACGCGGCTAGAGCGAAACGCTCGTCGTTGGCGTTTACTTGGTTTCCAGTTGGATTTAGGAGCTTACTGGCGCTCCGCATGCCCTGCATCTGCTTCCTGACCCACGTCGAAACCAGGTCGGCCCCAGGCGGCGGATTGTACGCCTCCCGCCCACACGGGGCGGTCGCGATTGCGCTTGATGGCATTGGCGATAGCCGCGGAATTCGCATTGCGTCGCAGGCATCGGCCCGCCACGACGGGATCCGCCGCGTCGGAAAAGTCCATGGGCGAAAGGCTCTGAAACGGGGACGTGTGTCGAATACCGCAAATTGTTGTGGTCCGACCACGGACCCCGTGTGATTATTCGCCGCATTCGATCGACGCTCCGGGCCACTCGCGAGACGGGACAAGGATGCGTTGCCGATCCGTCACGCAGCGTTTCCGTTTCTGAGCTTGAGCGTTTGGCATCCCGGGTGTCGTCCCCATCGCCCGTCGTCCTGTCCTGTCGTCCCCGATTTCTGCCACGGGAAGCCCATCGTGTTCCACGGCAAGCCCTCCGTCCTCATCGTTGACGACACGCCGTCAAACTTGGCGCTATTGAGCGATGTGCTCAAGAACGACTATCGCATTCGCGTGGCTGTCGACGGGGAGAAGGCACTGACCATCGCGCGGTCCGCCGAACCGCCGGAAGTCATCCTGCTCGACGTGATGATGCCGGGGATGGACGGCTACGAGGTCTGTCGCCAGCTCAAGGCACAGGCCGCCACGCGCGATATCCCGGTCATCTTCGTCACGGCGATGAGCGAGGTCGAGGACGAAACCCGTGGGCTGGAGCTCGGGGGCGTCGACTACGTCACCAAGCCGATCAGTCCCGCGATCGTGAAGGCGAGGCTGAAGGCGCACGTCGCGCTGTCGCGGCAGGCTCGGCAGCTCGCAGCGATGGTCGGTCGACTCGAAATGCAGGCGGCCGAGCTGCAGCAGCTGAACCGAACGCTCGAGGAGCGCGTGACCGAGGAAGTCGGCAAAGTTGAGCTGCTGGGGAGACTGAAGCGCTTCTTCTCGCCCTCGGTCGTCGACCTGATGCTGTCCAGCGGCGCCGACGACCCGCTCAAGAGCCATCGCCGCGACATCGCGGCCGTGTTCCTGGACCTGCGCGGCTTCACGGCGTTCACCGAGACCTCCGACCCTGAAGAAGTCATGGCCGTGATTGCCGAGTATCACGACGTGATGGGCCGTCTCGTGATGGAGTTCAGCGGCACGCTAGAACACTTCGCGGGCGACGGGATGATGATCTTCTTCAACGATCCGGTGGAAATCGACAATCCGGCCGAGGTCGCGGTGCGTATGGCGATTCGCATGCAGGACCGCTTCACGGCCTGCAATCTCGTATGGTCCAGGCGCGGCTACAAGCTGGCGATGGGCATCGGCGTGGCGCAGGGTTACGCGACGATCGGCGCCATCGGCTTCGAGGGCCGTCGCGACTACGGCGTCATCGGCAATGTGACTAATCTCGCTGCGCGCCTGTGCGCCGAGGCGGCGGGCGGCCAGATCCTCATCTCGCAACGGGTCTTCGCGGCGATCGCCGATGTGGCGACCGCCGAGTCCGTCGGTGAGCTCACGCTCAAGGGGTTCCACAAGCCGATCATGGCGTACCGGGTGGTCGGCCTGTCGCAAGACCTTTCCGTGTCGGTGGCCTGAGCGTGCGTCCGATGCGACTCCGGCAGATCTCGGCGTGGTTCTTCACGCTCGTGATCCTGTCGCTCACCGCCAACGCGATATTCCTGCTGTCGATCCGGTCTTCGTATCAGAGCGTGATCGACGCGCAGGGCCACCGCCAGGCGTCCCTCGACATCGTCAATGACCTGCAGCAGGAGACGGAGCGGCTTACGAGTCTGGTCCGCTCCTACACAGCGACCGGCGAGGCGCGCTTCCTCATCTACTACGACGACATCCTCGGCGTGCGGATGGGCGAGCGACCGGCGCCGAAGATCGTCGATCCCAACGCGTACTGGGACAACGTGATCGCGGGCAGGACTTTGCACACGTTGCCCGTCGAGGGGACCAGGCGCTCGATCGCCGACCTGATGAAGCAGCAGGGCTTCAGTCAGGAAGAACTGGCTGCGCTGAAACGCGTGATCGATGCGACCAGCGACATGAACCGCATCGAGAAGATCGCCTTCGCCGCGACCGCGGGCCTATACGACCCGACGACGCGGCAGTTCGTCAACGACGGACCGCCGCAACTCGAGTTCGCATCGAAGCTGGTCAACAGTGCCGAATACAGCCTGCTCAAGGCCAACCTGTCGACGGCAGCGGCCGATCTGGTCACGCGGACCGACTCGCGGACCAATGCGGACGTCCATCGTGCCGAGGCGTCGCTCGAGCGCTGGATCCTGCTGTCGATCGTCAGCATGGCGGCGACGATCGTGTTGGTGGTCCTGGCGCTGCGCGTGATCAAGCAGCGCGTGCTGGTACCGATCCATCGGCTGGGTGCCGGCGCGAACCGGCTTGCGCAAGGCGACTACGCCACCCGTATCGAGGACCAGGCCGGCGTCGAGGAACTGTCGATCCTCGCGGGCACGCTCGACTCGATGGCGCGGGCGATCGAGGACGATATCGGCCGCCGCCACGTCATCCAGCAGGAACTCGAAGCGGCGCGCAAACAGGCAGTGGATGCGACACGGGCGAAGTCGATGTTCCTGGCCAACATGAGTCATGAGATCCGCACGCCGATGAACGCGATCCTCGGGATGGCCTACCTGGCCCTGAAGAGCGATCTCGACCCGCGACAGCGGGACTACGTCGGCAAGATCCACGACGCGGCGCGATCGCTGCTCGGCATCATCAACGACATCCTCGACTTCTCGAAGGTCGAGGCCGGGCGGCTGGAGCTCGACATCGGACGCTTCCGCGTGGAAGACGTTGCCGGAAGTGCGCTGTCGCTGCAGCGTCAGCGCGCGCACGAGAAAGACATCGAGTTGCTGTTCGATGTGACGGAGCCGCATCTGCTCGGCGAGGGCGGCGCGTTGATGGGCGATGCGCTCCGGCTCGGCCAGGTGCTGACCAACCTGCTGTCCAACGCGGTCAAGTTCACGCACAGCGGCCACGTGAAGCTCCTGATCAGCGTCGAGGAGCGTACCGAGCTCGCCGAGACCTTGCGCTTCACGGTGCGCGACACCGGCATCGGACTCTCGCAGGAGCAGATCGGCCGGCTGTTCCACGAGTTTACCCAGGCCGACGGGTCGACGACGCGGCGGTATGGCGGTACCGGCCTCGGTCTCACGATCGCGAAGAAGATCGTCGAGCTGATGGGCGGAAGGATCTGGATCGAGAGCACACCGGGCGTCGGTTCGAGTTTCATCTTCACGGCCTCGTTTCCGCTGACCTCGCCGCCGGCGCTGCCCTCGATACCGCTGCCGAGCGCCGATTCGATGCGGGTTCTCGTCGTGGACGATCAGCCTGACGCCAGCCTGGCACTGGCGGACCTGCTCGGTGCGCTGGGAGTCGGCGCCGGCCAGACGCGCGGGATCGAATGTGCGAACGACGGCGAGTCCGCGTTACGCATGATCGACGACGCCGAGCGCGATGGTCGCCCGTTCGATCTGCTGTTGATCGACTGGGTGATGCCGAACCTCGACGGGGCCGGCGTGCTGCGTGCCCTGCAGGCTCGACCCGGCCAGAAAGGGCCGCTGCCGGTCATCGTCTCGGCCTATGACTCGGAGATCATCCATCGCACCGCCGAGGATCTCGGCGCGCGGCATTTTGTGGCGAAGCCGGTGCTGCCGGAGTCGCTGCGCGAACTGGTGCGCTGCCTGGCTGGAGAGGCGCCAACGCGGAAAGACGTCGAGACCGTCCGCGATTCCGACGTCGATCTTTCCGGACTGCGCGTGATGCTGGTCGAGGACAATCCGATCAACCAGCAGCTCGCCCGGGAATTGATGGAGAGCAAGGGTGCCCAGGTCGTGGTGGCATCGAACGGCAAGGAGGCGATCGATCTCATCATGGCCCGACCATCCACGCATTTCGCGGCCGTGTTGATGGACCTGCAGATGCCCGTCATGGACGGCTACGAGGCGACGCGATTGCTGCGGCTCGACCCGCGTTTTCTGGCGCTGCCGATCATCGCCGTGTCGGCGCACGCCATGTCGGACGAACTCGAACGTTGCCGCGTGCTCGGCATGAACGCGCATATCAGCAAGCCGATCGAACCCGAGAAGCTCTTCTCGACGCTGGCCGGCATCGGTGCGAGCGAATCATCGGCGCGCCCCGGACCCACGATGTCCGCGCTGACGACCAGCGGACGAAGTCGCGACGCGAGCGACCTGCCGGCGATCGCCGGCCTCGACACGGAGTCCGGGCTCTACCATGCGGGTGGCCGGACCGTCTTGTATATCCAGTTGTTGCAGCGTTTCGCCCGCGACTACGCGGCGTTCGCGATCCGGGTCGAAGAGATGCTTGCCCGGTCGGCCTGGGTGGACGCCACTCGCGAGGCGCACACCTTGAAAGGTCTCGTGGGGAGCCTCGGTGCGACCGAGTTGCAACCGTTGGCCGCGGCTCTCGAGCAAGCACTCCGCATCGAAGACGCCACCGTCGCCAGCGCCCGACTGGCTACCGTCCGCGACCGGCTGACGCCTCTGATCGATGCGTTGTGCAAGCATTTCGTCATCGAGCGGCGCGCGCATCCGCGTTTGAAGCTCGACGGCGAAACCATCCGAACCGACTTTGCGACGCTGCCATCATGGATCGACCGCTTCCGCGATCTGTTGGCCCACTCGGACGTCGAAGCGAAAACGATCTGGGAAACGAATCGCGCCGAGGTCCTGGACGTGATGCCGCTGCAAAGCGTGCAGCGCATCTCGGTCGCGCTCGACCAATTCGACTTCGACCTGGCGTTGCGGCTCGTGTCGAGCGCGGCGACGCCGGTCGTCGATCGTGCGGTTGAAGTCCGTGAATGACCGCGTGACGACCGCGATGCGTCTTTCACGAGCGTTCCTCGTCGTCTCCGCGCTGTGCGGCGCTACGCCGTCACTGGCGCAGTTCGACTACGCGCTCTCCGGCTTCGGCACGGTGGGCTACGCGACCTCGAACCGATCCGAGACCTACGACCGGTATATCAACGATCGCGGGACCTTCATGCGGGATTCTGTCGTCGGCATGCAGATCGATGCCAAAGTATTCCGCGATTTCGGCGCTACCGTCCAGGTGAAAGGTGCGCCGGCGACGAACAAGGACAGTCGCTACGAACTCTCGGTTCCCTGGGCCTTCGTGTCGTGGCGCCCGCGTGACGACACGCTCTTCCGCATCGGCAAGCAGCGGATCCCGTACTACCTCTATTCGGAATCCTTCGACGTCGGAGCGAGCTACGACTTCGCGCGCCTGCCCATCGAGATGTATTCGCTGGCGCCCAGCAACGATTTCATCGGCGCTTCGTTCGGCCATACCTGGCATGTGCGAGACACCGAATGGTCTCTCGACGGCTACTACGGCAGGAACACCAATGACTTTCGGGTTTGGGCAAGAGATCCGATTCCGGATGTGCAAACCCCAGGCGCTCAGATCTTGCGTCTGATCTTCAAGGGTGGTGGTTTAGTGCTGACCTACAAGGACCAGGACAGGCTTTTGCGGCTGGGTGTTCTTCGAGCTAGCGTTCGTCCCGCCAATGGCGCCCTTCCGGCCAGTTTCCCGTTTGTCAGCGTCGCGCCGGGCGTCGGCTATTACCAGGTTTCAAACGCCCTGCCCGGACCGGGCGTCGAGACGTCGCCGGGTGTGATGAACACGTTGATCACGGTCGGCGCCAACGTGACACTTTCCCGCGGTGTCACGGCCATAGGCGAGTTCGCGCGTGACATCGCGAGCGGAACGCAACTGTCGCCGCGCGGCAATCGAGGCTACGCGGCCCTGCTTTGGCATGTCGATCGATGGACGCCCTATGCTTACTACGCATTCCTGAAGTCGCCGCGTGAACAGCGCGATCTCTATGCGGCGGTCGACGACAACACGGTTCCTTCGTTCATCCCGGGCGCGGCCGTCATCAACGCGTCGCAACGGGCGGGAGCCGACCAGAACATCGCGTTCGACCAGTCGTCGTGGGCGGCCGGCGCGTCGTATTCGTTGACGGCGACCAGCAAGTTCAAGGGCGAGTTCCTGCGCACTCGCGTTCGTTCCGTCTCGCAGTTGCTGGATGTCGTACCGGGCGACACTCCGCGCAACAAGACGATCAACACGTGGTCGTTGTCGTACAGCATCGTGTTCCAGTAAGCATGATCAAGCTCACATCTTTTTCCTTCCTTCTGACCCTCGCCTGCGCTGCCGGCGACTGCCAGGCGGCGGGTGGCATCGTCGTCATCGGCAACTCGAATGTCGCAAACCTGGATACAGCGACACTGCAGCGGATCTACACGGGCAAGGCTATTCAGGTCGACGGCGTCTCGGTCACTGCGGTCAACTCGACGAGCGGGAGCGCGTTACGTATTCGTTTCCTGCAGTCGTATCTCAACGAGGACGACGACAAGTACGTCGCATACTGGATCAAGCGGCGGTATGCCGGACTCGGCGCGCCGCCCCGCGAGCTTTCGAGCAGCAACGCGATCATCAACTATGTGAAGGTCACGCCGGGGGCGATCGGCTACATTGACGAAGGCGAAATCGAACCCGGACTCAACATCCTGATCAAGCCGTAGTCGGCAATCCGTCTCCTGGACGACGGCCGCCGCGTCGCTTGTTCATCGCAACGCGAAGTCCACGCGGTTCGGCGCGCCCTTGTCGTCGATGCCGTTCGCGTTCAGCTTCGGCGTCACCAGGAACACGCGGCTCGGTGCCACCTTGCCGGTGTCCTCGATGTAGTGCCGCACGACGTCCGCGCGCGCTTCGGCCAGCCAGCGCGGATCGTTCTCGTCGAGCTTCATGCTGGCCAGCAGCCGCTTCTCCATCTCCTCGACGGGCAGCGTCTTGGCGAGCCCGACCACGTTGCGCGGCTTGTCCGGCAGCTTGGTGTCGTCGTACACCTTCGCCAGGTAAGCCGCATATTCGTTCGGCTCGATCTTCACGTCGTTACGACCGACCCGCTCCCCCGCCTTCGACTGGTCCTTCGCCTTCAGATCCTTCAAGCGGTCGAGCAGATGGTCGCGCTTGATGCCTTCCGGATCGGTGGCCGGATCGAAGCGACCGATGATGTCGAGCTTCAACGCCGGCCGATCCGCCAGCGCCTTCGCGAGCGTCTCGAGCTTGGTCTTGCCCTGCGGCGTCATGTCGCTGACGCCGGGCTTGAACTGCACGTAGCCGAGTTCGTCCGCGCTGCTGCCGCCGCCCACTGCCGAAGCGATCAACGAGAACGGCGAACTGATGGCGCGCGTCAGCAGGTTGACGAGCACCCGCACGATCACGCCACCGACGCTGAAATCGGGGTCCGACAGCGAGCCGGAGATCGGCAGGTTGATGTCGATCTCGCCGCGCGAGTTCTTCAGCAGCGACACGGCGAGCAGCACGGGCAGCTTCGTGGCCGTCGCGCTCTCGACCTTCGCACCGAAGGTGAGTTGGTCGAGGAAAAGTCGGTTCGAC
>JANXTA010000124.1 GCA_025356395.1 Betaproteobacteria bacterium | reverse complement strand
GGTTCGACGCCGCTCAGCAGGCGCGCCAGCGCGTCGTCGACCGACAGCAGGGGCTTGCGGGCGCCGTCGCGGCGAACCGGATCGGAAGATGCATGGGAAGCGGTGCCTGCGGACATGCCGACATTCTATTCTGGCCATGCGCGCGGGACCGCACTACGCTACGACGACGCCCGGCGGCAGTTGTCCCGCAGCGACGATCACACGATCGCGGAACGTTCAGCGACCCCGCTGGTATTCCTGCCGCCACGCGGTCGAAGTAGAATCCGCCATCTCGTATAGTGCACTGCAACAATCCTGGGTAACGCAGCTCTCCAGCGCGGCGCGCCACCCTCGCCACCACCGAAGGAAAACACCATGATTCTTCAGCCCGTGATCCTTTCCGGCGGGTCCGGAACACGCCTCTGGCCGATGTCGCGCGAGAAGTACCCGAAGCAACTCCTGTCGCTGACCGGTGGCGAGACGATGCTGCAGTCCACTGCGACGCGCATGGCGGGCTTCAAGGGCTCAGTGCCGGTTTCGCCGGCCGCGATCGTCGTGTGCAACGAGGAGTACCGCTTCCTTTCAGCCGAGCAGATGCGCGCCGCCGGCAGCACCGGCGGCCGCATCCTGCTCGAGCCCTTCGGCCGCAACACGGCTCCGGCGCTGACGCTGGCCGCCATGCTCGCGGTCGCCGACGGCGAGGACGCGCTGCTGCTGGTGATGCCGGCCGACCACGTGATGCGCGACCTCGGCCGCTTCCACGCTGCGATCGACGCGGCCATCGGACCTGCGCAGGACGGCGCGATGGTGACGTTCGGCATCGTTCCCGATCGCCCTGAGACCGGCTACGGCTACCTGCATGTCGGCACGTCGATCCTCGGCGCCGATCCCGATGCGCTGGCGACCCAGCCGCTGCTGGCGTTCGTCGAGAAGCCGCCGCTGGCCGTCGCGCAGCAATACCTCGAAGGCGGGCGTCACCTGTGGAACAGCGGTCTGTTCCTGATGCGCGCTTCGGTGTGGCTCAAGGCGGTCGAGCATCTGGCACCGGCGATGTACGCGGCGTGCGACGCCGCGATGAAGAGCGGCGCGGTCGATCGCGACTTCGTGCGCATCGGTCGCGACGCGTTCGAGGCCTGCCCGTCGGATTCGATCGACTACGCCGTGATGGAGAAGCTGCAGGCCGCGACCGAACTCGGCATCCCGGGTGTCGTGGTGCCGCTGTCGGCCGGCTGGTCGGACGTCGGTGCCTGGGACGCCGTCTGGGCTTCGTCGACGCGCGACGTCGACGGCAACTCGGTGCAGGGCGACGCGATGCTGGAAGACACGCGCAACAGCCTGGTGATCAGCGAAGGACGTCTGGTGGCCTGCCTCGGCCTCGACGACATGATCGTCATCGAGACGCCCGACGCGGTGCTGGTCGCCCGCAAGGACAAGACGCAGGACATCAAGAAGATCGTCAATCGCCTGAAGGCCGAGTCGCGGCCGCACGCCGACAATCACCGTAAGGTTCATCGGCCGTGGGGCTACTACGACTCGATCGACAACGGCACGCGCTTCCAGGTCAAGCGCATCGTCGTCAAGCCGGGCGCGAGCCTGTCGTTGCAGATGCATCACCACCGCGCCGAACACTGGATCGTCGTGCAGGGCACGGCCAGGGTCACGCGCGGCGAGGAGATCATCATGCTGGCCGAGAACCAGTCGACCTACATCCCGTTGGGCACCGTCCACCGCCTGGAGAACCCGGGCAAGATCGACCTCGAGATGATCGAGGTGCAGTCGGGGACGTATCTTGGAGAGGACGACATCGTGCGCTTCGAGGACAACTACGGGCGCCTGCAGAGCGTGCCGGGGACCAAGGCCGCCTGAGCGTCAGACCGCAGCGGCCCCATTCGACCCCGCTTCGCGCTGGCAGCGCGGCCCGTCCTGACGGATCGAGGATGTCGCTCCGATCGGGAGAAGGATTCGTTCGCCCACTCGGCCAGGACGACTCGGTGGGCGCAGGCGAAGATGCGGCCTCGTCCGGACCCCGGCGCGTTCAGGGTACGAACGCGAGGCGATCCACGCGCACCCAGGCGTTGTCGTTCGTTCGCGCACCGATACCCAGGGTGACTCGCACGATGCAGTCCGCCCGGTCGGCCGAACCGAGCAGGTCGAACGAGATTTCGACGGGGTTCAAAGCCGTCAATTCGATGGTCGCGGCGAGGATCAGGCGCCCGGTATCGGTTGCGACGACCAGGAACTCGACGCGCACCGGTTGTGCGGCCGGATGCGCGAGCAGCAATTCACCGATCAGCCGATTCCTGGACGCGATCTCGATGTCCTGGAAGACGAGAGTGGCCGCAGCCGTACGACCCGGAACGATGAACCAGCCGTCGCCCGCCTGCCGAAAGTACCCTTCATCGTCGATCTGCAGCACGCGCGCGGCGTCAAAGGTAAGACGGCTATGGAAAGGCAAGGCGACCGCAAGGAGAGCGTCGACTTCCGCCTGTGAACTGCGGCCTTGCGACACCATCTGCCTACCGCAGATGGAGGCGAACGTCGCCATTCGCCGCTCGGACCATCCAAGTTCGTGCAGCGGCACTCGTTCGGTACGACCATTCTTCCATGCGACCGTCCGATCGACGACGAAACTCACGAGCCGCTCAGTCTGTGAACCGTCGAGCCCGATATGTTCGGCGATTCGCTTCGCAGTCGGCTCGGGTGCTTCGGTCAGATCGTCGTGGTCGACGACGAGGAAGGAATCCTCGCGCAGCAAAGGTTTTACCCGGTCCCATTCTTCACCGCAAAATGCCCAGTTCTTGCAAGCCACGTCGAAGTCCACCTGGAAATACTTCATGGCCGACTCGACGTTTGCGACGCCGTCACGCATGAGGTACAAAGCCTTCGCCGCAGGCCACATGCTCATGAGGAAAGGCAGGGCGCCGATCGCCTCGACGTTCACGGTCTTGTCTAGCCACCGGTCCGCGTGCGGCAGAGAGCGCGTCTGCAATCGCTCGAACAGGGAAACCATTTCGCCGCGCAGGGAAGACTCGGAAATTCGGGCAATCGCATTTCCGGGGATATCCAGCAAACCCATTACCCGCGCCTGCGCGTAATACCCCTCGATCAACGCATCCAGTTGCGCCAGCAAGGGCAATAGATGACCTTCATTCGAGCCGCCGAAACCGGCATGGAAGAGAGCCTCGACCAGGAAGGATGATCCGCTTCGAGGAGGGCCGACGATCAGCAATGGATCGAAAGAATAGACGACCGATCCCGCGTTTGCAGACGAGAAAAGCGGATACATGGCGCGGTATCAAGGTTGAGAAATATCGAGCGTAAGGAAAGCGCAAGAGCGATCACTCAAGCGGCGAGAATCGCGGACGGGACTGGTCGAGAGATCAGGGATAGCGCAAACCTTCTGAGCAACCCATGGCATTCAGGGATGGAATGATCTTCCGTGCGGATCACCAGGTCGGGCGCATGCGGGGTCTCATAGGGCGCCGATAAGCCTGTGAAGTTTTTCAATTGCCCAGTATGCGCCTTCGCGTAAAGACCCTTGGGGTCGCGCTCCATGCAGGTCGCGAGAGAGGTATCGATGTGTATCTCGACGAAGCGATTGACACCGATAATCCTGCGCGCGGCTTCTCGATGGGCCCGAAACGGCGAAATCACGGCGACGATCGCATGAACACCCGCCTGATTGAGCAGGCGGGCCGCTTCAGCGATGCGTCTTATATTTTCAGCGCGGTCTGCTTCCGAGAATCCGAGATCGCTGCAAAGCCCCTCGCGCATGACGTCTCCATCCAAAACATGATGTCTGAGCGCCAACTCGTTCGATATATGCGCGAACTCCGTGGCGAGCGTCGACTTCCCCGCTCCACTCAATCCAGTAAGCCAGAACGTGAAGGGATCCGCGTCTTGGGAAACTTCACTTGAATGACGACGCAATTGAAATGCGCTGTTTTGTCCGGATGCATGGGGCATCAGCGCCGCCGAATCGAACATTTTCTTTTCCTCGCAAACTGATTGTTTTTTTGCGGCTTTACGCCTGCCTGACATCAACGGCTATTTGAAAGTATCCCCAGACCAAAGGCGATAAGCGATTGCAATCAGTTGCTACGATCGGTAACAAGCCTTTTATTTCGATTGTTTGCTCTACCTGGTGGTGCGAGGCCAGCCGACTGGTGAGCCGTGCATGAACGGCCCGCACTGCTCGTCGAGCAGTCGCTTCGGTTCAAAAAAATTTTGCAACAGGTCGCGAAATCGATCCGATTCGACGTCTTGATCCCGGATTCACGAGACTGGCCAGCGCGCTCAACTGTCAGGCGCGCTCGACGATGTAGCGCTTGATCGCCGCCGCGGCGGCCGGCAAGGTGACTGAACGTTGCGGCCGCTGCAGCAGGTCCTCGTAGACGGCCGGCACGAAGGCATCGATGCCGAGGGCCTCGCGGATCGTGTAGTTGAACTTGGCCGCCTTGGCGGTTTCGAGCACGATCATCGGCACACCCTGCTCGGCGTGTTCACGTGCCACCTTTACGGCCACTGCCGTGTGCGGGTCGATGACCATGCCGGTGTCCGCGTGCACGCTGCGGATCGTCACGAGGCGCTCGGCGTGCGAGCACTGACCCGACGCGAAACCGTAGCGCTCCGAGATCTCCGCGAACAGCGGCGACTTCGAGAGGTCGAAACGCCCTGCATCCTCGACCTGCCGCCACAACGCTCGCAACGCCTTGGCATCGCGACCGACGAGGTCGAACACGAAGCGCTCGAAGTTGGACGCCTTGCTGATGTCCATGCTGGGACTGCTGGTCGCATGCGTCTCCGCAGCGCCGCGCACGCGATAGACGCCGGTGCGGAAAAATTCGTCGAGCACGTCGTTCTCGTTGGTCGCGCAGACCAGGCGATCGATGGGCAGCCCCATCATCCGTGCGATGTGCCCCGCGCAGATGTTGCCGAAGTTGCCGGACGGTACCGAGAACGAGACCTTCTGGTCGCTGCTGCTGGTGGCGAGGAAGTAGCCGCGGAAGTAATAGACGACCTGCGCCACGACCCGCGCCCAGTTGATCGAATTGACCGTGCCGATCGCGTGAAGCCGCTTGAAGTCGGCGTCGGCGCTGACGGCCTTGACAATGTCCTGGCAATCGTCGAAAACCCCGTCGACGGCGATGTTGTGGATGTTGGCGTCCGGCAGCGAGAACATCTGCGCGGTCTGGAAGGCACTCATGCGACCGAGCGGCGACAGCATGAAGACGCGGATGTTGTGCTTGCCGCGCATCGCGTATTCGGCCGCGCTGCCGGTGTCGCCCGAGGTCGCGCCGAGGATGTCGAGGCGTCGGCCGGTCCGGTCGAGCGCGTACTCGAACAGGTTGCCCAGCAACTGCATCGCCATGTCCTTGAAGGCGAGCGTCGGACCCTCGGACAGGCCGAGCATCTGGAGCCCGCCGCCGAGCGACGTCATCGGCGTGATCTCGTAGGAGCCGAACGCATTTGAGGTGTAGGTCTTCTGCACGAGCGTGCGCAAGTCGACCAGCGGGATGTCGGTGGCGAAGTGACGGATCACCTCGGCCGCCAGCTCGGGATAGGAGAGATAGCGCCACAGATCGAGCACGTCGGGCGCAATCTGCGGGTAGGTCTCGGGCATCGCCAGACCGCCATCGGCGGCCAGACCTTCGAGCAGGATGTCGAGGAAGTCGGCGCCGCCCTCGAAGCCGCCGCCGCGCGTGGAGAGATATTTCATGCGAGTTGGGTCGTCTCGGTGATGCGCCACGGCGGGTCGATGCGATGGGTGCCCGCGTGGAACAGACACAACGGATTGCCATCGGGATCCGCGAGGCGCGCCTCGCGCCACAGCCATGGCTGATCCGTCGGCTCGCTGTCGAAGCGCAATCCGACCGCCTGCAGCTGCGCGACCCGCGCGTCGAGGTCGTCGCATTCGAAATAGACGACCGTGGTCGACCGCACGGGCTGGTCGCTGAGGTGGACCGAGAACGTGCTGCGACCTTCTGGACAGACGAAGCGTGCGTAATGCGCGGACAGCACGACCGGCGTCAGGCCGAGCGCGCGATAGAAGCGGACGGATCGTTCGATGTCGGTCACGGCGACCGTGACCTGGTTGAGTTGCATCAGGCCAGGTCCTCGACGCGGATCCGCGTCACCTTCGACAACGCGCTCGCGAGCGACTCGATGCGATCGATCGCCGCGTCGACGCGCTTCTCCAGCGTCCCGTGCGTGAGCATGATGATGTCGGTCGCATGCGTGCCTTCGGCCGGCTCCTTCTGCAGCACCGCACCGATCGAGATGCCGGCGTCGGCCAGGATGCGCGTGATGTCCGCGAGCACGCCAGGCTTGTCGGCCACGCGCAGGCGCAGGTAGTAGGCGGTGCGGACCTCGGCGATCGGCAGGATCGGCGTGTTGGACAGCGAGTCTGGCTGGAACGCGAGATGCGGCACGCGATGCTCGGGGTCGGCGGTGTGCAGGCGCGTCACGTCGACCAGGTCCGCGACCACCGCCGATGCCGTGGGCTCCGCTCCCGCACCGGCGCCGTAGTAGAGCGTCGGGCCGACCGCATCGCCCTTGACCAGCACCGCGTTCATCACGCCCTCGACGTTCGCCAGCAGACGCTTGGCCGGGATCAGCGTCGGATGCACGCGCAGTTCGATGCCGCTCGCACGGCCGTCCTCCGAGGACTCCACTCGGCGCGAGATGCCGAGCAACTTGATGCGGTAGCCAAGCTCCTCGGCGTAGCGGATGTCGTCGGCCGTGAGCTGCGAGATGCCCTCGGTATACGCCCGCTCGAACTGCATCGGGATGCCGAACGCGATGGCGCTCATGATCGACAGCTTGTGCGCGGCGTCGATGCCCTCGATGTCGAAGGTCGGGTCCGCCTCCGCGTAGCCGAGCCGCTGCGCTTCGGCCAGTGCCGACGCGAAGCTCGCGCCGGTATCGCGCATCGACGACAGGATGAAGTTGCTGGTGCCGTTGATGATGCCGGCGATCCATTCGACGCGATTCGCGGTGAGACCTTCGCGCAGCGCCTTGATGATCGGGATGCCACCCGCCACCGCGCCTTCAAAGGCGACCATCACACCGCGGTCCTGAGCCGCCGCGAAGATCTCGTTGCCGTGCAGCGCCAGCAGCGCCTTGTTGGCGGTCACGACGTGCTTGCCTGCCGCGATCGCGGCGAGCACCAGGCGCTTGGCATCGACGACGCCGCCGATCAGCTCGACGACGATCTCGATGGCCGGATCGGTCACGACGGCCATCAGGTCGGCGTCGACCGGGAGGTCGGGGCCGACGAGCTTGCGGGCCTTCGCGACGTCGCGCGCGCCGACCCTCGCGACGACGATGTCACGACCCGCGCGACGGGTGATCTCTTCGCGATTGCGCGACAGGACGCGCAGCAGGCCGCCGCCGACGGTACCGGTGCCGATCAGGGCGACCTGGATGGGTTTCATGAGGGAAGCCAAATTAGGCCCCGGCCTGCGCCGGGGTGACAAAGGTTGAATGGGGAACTGTCATCCCGGCGAAGGCCGGGACCCAATCAGGTAACGGCGTCAAGCCGCGACTTTCGGCAGCAAGCCGTCTTTCCGGAACATCTCCTTGATGCCGCGGATCGCCTGACGGGTGCGCGCCTCGTTCTCGATCAGCGCGAAGCGCACGTGCCCGTCGCCGTAGTCGCCGAAGCCGATGCCGGGCGACACCGCGACGCGCGCCTCGGCCAGCAGCTTCTTCGCGAATTCGAGCGAGCCCATCGCGGCGTAAGCCGCGGGCAGCTCGGCCCAGATGTACATCGACGCTCGCGGCACGTCGACCTTCCAGCCGGCTTCCGCCAGGCCCTTGGCGAGCACGTCGCGACGGCGCTGGTACTTGGCCGCGATCTCCCGCACGCATTCCTGCGGGCCTTCGAGCGCGGCGATGGCGGCTACTTGCACCGGTGTGAACGAGCCGTAGTCGTGATAGCTCTTCATCCGCGCCAGTGCGTGGACCAGGTCCTTGTTGCCGACCATGAAGCCGATGCGCCACCCCGCCATGTTGTAGCTCTTCGACATCGTGAAGAACTCGACCGCGACATCGCGTGCACCCTCGACCTGCATGATCGACGGAGCCTTCCAGCCATCGAACGTGATGTCGGCGTAGGCCAGGTCGTGGACCACGAGGATGTCGTGCTGGCGGGCCAGCGCGATGATCTTCTCGAAGAACTCGAGCTCGACGCATTGCGCCGTGGGATTACTCGGGAAGCCGAGGATGATCATCTTCGGCTTCGGGATCGACTCGCGGATCGCGCGTTCGCATTCGGCGATGAAGTCCACGTCCGGCGTCATGCGGACGCTGCGGATGTCGGCTCCGTCGATCACCGCGCCGTAGATGTGGATCGGGTAGCTCGGGTTCGGCACCAGCACCGTGTCGCCGCGATCGAGTGTCGCCAGCATCAGGTGCGCGAGGCCCTCCTTCGAGCCGATCGTGACGATGGCCTCGCTGTCCGGGTCGAAGCTCACGCCGTAACGCGACTGATACCAGTTGCAGATCGCCCGACGCAGGCGCGGGATACCCTTCGAGACCGAATAGCCGTGCGTGTCGGGCCGCTTGGCAGCCTCGACCAGCTTGTCGACGATGTGCTGCGGCGTGGGCCCGTCCGGGTTGCCCATGCTCATGTCGATGATGTCTTCGCCGCGCCGACGCGCGGCCATCTTCAGCTCGGCCGTGATGTTGAAGACGTACGGGGGCAGGCGCTTGATGCGCGAGAATTCTTTCATGCGGGCCTCGGGGATGCGCTCGGTCGGCGCGGTGCTGCGGGCTTTCGGCGGGGTGCCCGAAAGACACCCGATTATAATTCAGGCCCCTTCAAAAACCCTGCCGCCGCATCGCGTTGTTGCGCCCGCGGCCGGCGACCCGCCCGTGAAACTCCACGCCACCGTCATCCCGACGTCCAACACCTTCAACGCCTACGGCGACGGCTGGGTCGAGGTCAACGCGGTCCGCTTCGAGCGCAGCATCGTGGTGTTCCCCGAGCGCCCGGTGTTCGAGTGGCCGGTCGACGGCTTCGGCGCGCTGAGCGCGGAGAGCTTCCGCTTCATCGCCGACCAGTCGCCGGAGCTGGTGGTCTTCGGCAGCGGCAGCAGGCTGCGCTTCCCGCACCCGCGGCTGCTCGCGCCGCTGACCGACCGCGGCATCGGCGTCGAGACGATGGACATCTATGCGGCATGCCGGACCTACAACATCCTGATGGCCGAGGGCCGTCGTGTCGCCGCGGCGCTGCTGCTCGAGCCGCCGCTCGTGACGCCTGGATGAGCGATGCCCGTCCGCTTCGGACCTCGAGGCATTCCTTCACCACCGTCGCGATCGTCCTCTTCCTGGTACTGGCCGTAGTGTGGTTCGGCGGCCTCGGGCACCGCAAGCTGATCAAGCCCGACGAGGGTCGCTATGCCGAGATCCCACGCGAGATGGTGGCCAGCGGCGACTGGCTGACGCCGCGCCTGAACGACCTCAAGTACTTCGAGAAGCCGCCACTGCAGTACTGGACGACGGCCGCGGCCTACGAGGTATTCGGCGTCCGTGAATGGACTTCGCGGCTGTGGACGGCGCTGACCGGCTTCCTCGGCGTGCTGGTGGTGGGGTTCACGGCGGGGCGCCTGTACGACCGCCGCACCGGCTTGTTCAGCGCGGTCGTGCTGGCGAGCAGCCTGGCCTTCGTCCTGCTCGGCCACTTCAACACGCTCGATATGGGCCTGACCTTCTTCATGACGGTGACATGGTGCGCGGTGCTGCTGGCACGCGATGCGCGGGTGCGGGTCGACGCTCCCGACGCCCATTGCGGATCGACCGGTGCCGCCCCAAGATCGACCTCGCGCCACTGGATGCTGGTCGCATGGGCCGCGATGGCGCTCGCGACGTTGTCCAAAGGCCCGGTCGCGGTCGTGCTGTCGGGCGGCGCGCTGTTCGTCTACCTGCTGCTGACGCGCGAC